>CAZOLB010000006.1:9684-35224 GCA_964580825.1 uncultured Gammaproteobacteria bacterium | reverse complement strand
TGATAGATATAAGCCGCTAAAAGATAAATTGTATTTTTAGCCGTTGAAACCATAAGAAATATCGCCCAGCCACAAAAAAGAATACTCCACAAATAGCGTCCTATTAGTATAGAGAATTTATTTTTTATAAGGAACTATCTCGCGAAATATTTTCTCCCTTTCTCTGTGCTCTCTAATCAAGCCATACAATTCAGGATTTATTCTATTTATCTCATCTATCTCGTTTGGCGTAAAAATAGTCTCTATATTTCTTAAAACCTCTTCATCTGTATCAGCGACATGGATTAAATTACGTAAGGCCATTTCATTGGTTATTTCTTTTTGTTGCGGATGTTTCCCCTGTTTTAGTAATTCTAAATCATGTTCCGATATTTCAAATTTATAAGACTTAAAATCACTTCTCGTCCTATCCTTAAATTTTTGGATTTTTTCAATCGCATTTTCACCTGCTTCAACAATTAAACATACCGAGGGGTTTTCCGTTAAAAATTTTTCTAATAAATGATAATAATTTTCCTTATTTTTCTCTTGATAGATGATTCCAACCTGCTCAGCATTCATTTTTATCATTTTTTCTTTGACAATCTTTACTCCTTCAATTTTGTCATTTTCAATGCCATATAAGATATTAATATCCAGAAACTGTTCTAAGGCGTCCGGTTTTAAAACGACAAAAGCATATTTTTTACTTCTTGCGATATCTGTTTCCATAGATAATAGTAGATAGTAGTCGTTAGAAGTTACTTTGGCCCGAAAAGACGAATAAATTGTTTTAAAGAAAACCTTTGGGCTCCAAGATAAATTCGGGCAGTTTGAAAATTTCTGCGCTTATCTTTTTTTAGATTAATTCTTAATTCTCGAGGGTAAAAATTTAAACGAGCCAATTTCTCCAATTCAATAAAAACAACCTCTTTAAGACATTGCGCATTTTTTGAGAGTTCTGGGTCCCGCCCAAGCCTTAAACTGCCCCCGATTATTTTGCCTAAAACATAAAATTCTAAACTATGTAAATTAGGGCCGAAAAGCTCCTTAATATAAAGCACTTTTTCAGCCCTTATATCAAGAAAAGTTTCTTCTTTTACTTCTCTCTCTGCACAGGCTAATATATCTTCTTCTCCCTCTACCCCTCCTCCCGGCAAGATATAAACATCTCTGCCATTAATCTTAGACTGCCTAATAATAAGAATCTTATTTTTCCGAAAAATAATAACCCTAACGCCGAGTTTTATTTTTTGTTTGGATCTCACCATAATAACATAAACACTTTTGATATTTATTTTACTAACGAGATAGTGATTTATTATATCAATAATAGTTATAAAAGTAAAGACTGTTGATTTTTTTGTTTTAAAACCTATAATTCAATTGGGCGCTAAGTTCCATATAATAAATATATACCCCATGTTCCATAAATATTTTATCGCTATTCCGGCTTATAACGAAGAAAAGCATATTGAGGAAGGGCTAATATCAATCAATGAGGCAAGGAAAGAAGCATTGCCTGACTTTTCTTTAGAAAATACTTTCATTTGTCTCAATGGCTGTACCGATAATACTGAAAAAATCGTTAAAAATGTTATTTTGAAAATGCCCGAATTAAAAATCAAAATCCTTTCAAGTGAAAAAGGAATGAATCGGGCCTTAAATAAAATCATTGACAATATTAATAAAGAATTTCCTATTATCAAAGTGGATGCCGATGCTATTTGTTCTAAAAAATCATTTTATATCCTGCTGCATGAACTTAAAAAATTTCCCCAATTGCAAATCGTCGGTGGTTATCCGAGAGCGTTACCATATATTGGGAAACATTGGAAAAACCCCTACAAGACAGCCTTAAGTCGTATTTTAGACATTCGTTCAAATTGGCCAGAGTCACAAATTGCTGTAAACGACGTCCGTCTTTTTCATAAAATAGCCGATATTAGTTCTCAGCCCGAAGTCACTCCAATATTCGAAAAAAAATCTAGAATTTATTTCCATGGAAGATTTTACATTATGAGGGACAAAAAAGTATGGGATGTACCGCCAGAAAGTATAGGCGATGACACTTACCTTACTATCAGCACCTATCAACGCTTCGGGCTGAACTCCATAAGAATAAGATACGATGCCTTCTGTTATTACCAACCTACAACCTCTTTTATCGCCCACTGGAAAACCTACAAACGCATTCATCACGACCTCAAAACTATTTTTGATATTACCGTATTTAAAAATATGCAGTATTTAAAATCTTTTGAAAAAATGAAACTAAATTGGCCATACATAAATACTCTGTCGACAAAAATAAAAGTTTATTTTCTGTGCTATAGCATAATAAAATTATTGGAAAATTTTTTATTTCAATTATTTCCTAAATATTCCGATAAACTATGGACATACAAGAAAAAAAACTAAAACTTCTTATCCATCAACCTCGTCTAAGCTATTATATAGGAGGAGGAGAAAGGGTCCCATTAGAACAGGCGGAGATTTTATCTTCTTTCGGACATAAAGTGGAAATTCTCACTAGTAGAATGTCTCCTAAATCATCTATTTTTCGCTGTTTTCAACAGAAAAATCCAAAAATAAAAATTCACTATCTTTCCCTTCCGCAGAAAGAACAAAAAATCTACAAAGAAAAACCAGGACGAAGATGGTTCCGTTGGGATATTGAATCAATTGTTTTCGGACAAAAATCCTTAGAATTTTATTCGAAAAATAAAACCCACTATGACGCTGTTATCACCCACCTCTTGTCTGACAGCTTATTTATCCCACTATCTCTCAATAATATTCTTCATCTCCACGGAGTTCCCTGCGGAAAGAGAGATATTGACAATATTTTTTTAAGAAGGCCCGATGGGTTTATCGCTGTATCTAAATCTGTTAAAACCGGGTGGGGAAAATTATATCCAGCCTTAAAGAAAAAGAATATTAAAATATGTTATAATGGCGTTGACAATAAAAAATTCTGTAATTCAAAAATAAAAAGAAATATTGATCTTCTTTTTGTCGGAAGACTTCTTGAGATAAAGGGCATTTACAGAGTCGTGGAGGCGCTGAAAATCTTAATCCAACAAAAAATCGACTTTAATAAACTGGTTATTGTCGGACAAGGACCAGAGAGGTTAGCCCTGAAGCGGAAAATAAAAAAACTTGGCTTAGAAAAAAAAATAAAATTCATAGAGTCCGCCACCGACAGAACTCTTATCAATCTCTATAACCAATCAAGAATATTCCTTTGTCCGTCGTATAAAAAAGAAGGTGTTCTAACCACTATGCTTGAAGCTGCAAGTTGTGGTTGCGCTATTATCAGCGCCGACTGTTGTGGCATGAAAGAATTTATTAAAAATAATATCAACGGGATACTGGCAAAACCAAATAATGCCTTTGATTTAGCACAAAAAATAAAACTCTTTTTGAAAGACGAATCTATAAGAAATGTTTATGCTCAGAGGGCGGAAAAAGAAATTCAAAAAAAATGGAATATTCTCCAAACAACTAAAATGTTAGAAAAAATCTATTTAAAAATTATTAAAAAATATGATCATTAGCTCCAATAGCACTTCAGTCAAAATAGCTTCTAAATCTATAAAATCTAGCATCCTAAAAAAGGATATTTTAGCCAATCAATTGTTATATCGTTTTATCCCTGACTACCATACCAAGTACAAAAATAAAAGAACAACCCTATGGGTTGAGGACGGGAAGAAAATGAAAATCGGAGATTTTCCTCTTAAGAATTTAATTAGCGGAAATTACCCTAATAAATTTAACAGTACAGACATTATTGTTGTGGCAGAATACCTTTTGGAGCGCTTACGACAAGAAATAGGAATATATACTATTCATTCTTCCTCTGTCTATAAAAGGGGGAATGGAATCCTATTTTTCATTAATTTAAGTGGGGCGGGGAAAACCTCTTTAGCTCTGTATCTCGTTAGACGATATAAATTTAGATTATTTTCCGACGAAAAAACGGCGCTTGATTTAAAAAACAAAAAAATGGTTGGTCAAACAAAAAAACTTTTTGTAGAACAAAAAACGAAAAATTTATTAAAAGAAGAAAGCATCCTCACAAAAAATTTTATAAACATAAAAAAAATAAGACCTAAAAAGCTCAGGCTTCTTATTATGCCGATAATATCTAATTCTATTAAAAAAACTACCTGCTATCATCTGGCCCCATCTCAATTAAGATGGTTCTTATACGAAGAACTTTCTAAAGACATCAGGGGCGTTAACGCGTTAATCTCTAGTCTTTCAATACCCCTGCCTTCCTTAGATAACTTAAGGTTATCAAAAAAAAGACAAAATTTAATAAGTAAGCTCTCCTGCCAAATTCCAGCCTATCTCATACTTGGTAGTCTTAAAGAAGTGGCCAAACAAACTAATCAAATCTTTAAAAATATTTTATTAGGTCATTAGACGAAAAAAATAAATAATCAACCAATTTTGAATATAAAACCGTGGTCATGCCCAAAAATTTTGCTGGCATTAGATCAACAGACACATTGTCTCCGATTATTAATCCATTCCGAGGGTTAAATTTCAACCGACGACAAATTTCTTCCAAATTTTTTATAGAAGGCTTGGGTTCATCAAAATCTTGCAGCGTATAAATATAGTCAAAAAAATTTTTTTCAATTTTCAATGATCTAAGCACTTCACTTATATAAAGTGGTGGTTGACTAGTATATAAGCAAACTGTCAATTTATTTTTATTTTTAATTCTCTTTATCTTTTCTATCAATTCTTTGTCAAGACAGGTATTTCTTTTTAAATATGGCTCAAAATTCTCGACAAAATATTTTTGTTGCTCTTCATTAATATCTAATAATTTATTTCTAATAAGTTTATCGATCGCCGACGAAATTAATTTATAATAACAAATGGTTCTTTGTGTTTCGTATGCTTGTTCAATGTAATTAAGGATGCTAAAAATCAAATAATTATCCGCGATTATTCTAAAACGTCCAAATAAATCTTTGATGGTTTTAATTTTGGCCGCATTTAGATCATTTATTACTCCATCAAAATCAAAAATAATAAACTTTATTTTTGACATACCAAATATACATAAGTAGAAAGACGCCTAATAAAAGGCGTTCTTTCTAAAATCAAATTTAACCAACTAATATAACGAAATAATTTCCGAGAAACAATAAAATGATTTTTAATTGCAAAGGGGACAAATACTCCTAAAAACAGCGTTTTTTTTAAAATAAATTTTTTTTTATTCAAAAGACTAACAATTTTTTTACGGGCCAATGGTCTAAAAATAATCTTACGCTTATCTCTTTTTTCTTTATAAACTTCATCTTTTTTTATTAAGAAATAATCTAAAAAATCCTTCAACATTCTTGTTAGTCCATACTTATTGTCGAAATTAAAAATTAATATCCCCCCTGGCTTTAAAAGTCGATAAAATTCGCCTAAAACTCTCTCTATGTCTGGTAAATGAACGAAACTTTCCAAACAAATAATGGCGTCGAAATAATTTTGAGAAAAGGGAATATCTTCAAGATCTCCTTTAACCGCGTCGACATTAGACAATTCAAGAACTCTTACATAATTCAACATTTCTTCGGAGATATCATAGGCGGTTACTTTATAAAAATCCGCTAATTTTTTACTTAATCTCCCCTTGCCGCAGGCCGCATCAAAGATCATACTCCCCTTAGAACAATGACGACTAAGTATTTCTATAACCTTCATTAATCCTCTCTGATAAATGGGTGCCATAATATCTTCTTCCGGATTCCACCAATAAACTACGTCTTTATTAGAAGAAAAATATTTTTTAACAAAATCGGGGTTCATGGTTAATAAATAAAAAAACGATAATCATAAATCGTAAAAAGAATTCTTTCATAATCTAAAAAGATATCTTCGGCAATTTTCTTAAAAATACGAATTTAATTTGATGAATATCAATTCGCTAAAAATATGAATATTCCAACAAATCTTTGTTCATGCAAATTGGCGTTTTTATTTTTTTCCGCTATTCTCTTTTTATTTTACCTTTTGCTCCATTGCGGTGCTCGACGGGCTCTTTTCAAGCCGGGTTTTTTTCTTTCTTTGATTCTGGCATCGCGGCTTAAAAAACCAGCCGACTTCAAGGCCTGACGCCACTCCGGATTAAATTCCGTTAAAGCTCGGGAGATTCCCAATCTAATCGCCTCAGCCTGTCCCCTGATTCCTCCACCCTTAATCTTAATGTCAAATCTAAATTTTTTTTCCTGCGCCAACAATTTAAAAGGAGATAAAACAATTTGTCTTAAAGAAAAAGTCGGAAAATATTTTTCCATTGACTTATTGTTAATAGATATTTCTCCTTTGCCAGATGAAAAAAAGCGAATTCTTCCAATGGCCGTTTTCCTTTTTCCGGTTGCCCAGATTTCTTCTTTCTTTTTCTGAACTGCCATTCCCTTTTCCGCTTCTTTAACAACGGGAATGACAACGGCCATTTTTTCGACCCTTTTGGCAACAGGGCGTTTTCCCGCTCCTCTCAACGGTTTCGCGCTTGTTTTCGCCCTATGTCCCCGTATTACGGATTTAGCAACGGACTTTTTAATCGCCGTCTTTTTAGAAATTTTTTTATTTTTTTCCGCCGTTTGACGGACATCTTTTTTCTCGGTCATAAATTTAATAAATCACCAATAAATAATCATTTTAATTATTAATACCGATTAATTATCATAGCAATTTAAAACTTTTTTGGCAAGCCAAAAAATAAAAAAACCGAAAACGCCAATCAAAAAATCAACGCCTTTCCGGCTTTCAAAATTCACTCTCAAATTTCAATTATTTCCCCCCTTTTCATTACCGCCCTTTTTCTAACTATCCTGAAAATCAAAAACAGATTAAAAATTATCCGCGCCAAAATAATAATCACGAAAGAAAAAATTTTACCGACCAAAATCAGAACCGAAAATAAGGCTAAAGAAATGCCTAATGAAATCTCTTTGGCATAAGGGCCGATAAATTCGCCTATTTTACCATTAACCACTTTGACTAAAATCTCATCCAATGTTTCATCTCCATTTAAAGTAATTCCCAGCCCTTCTTCGATTTCCGCCCGTTGTCCCTGCAATAAAGATTCATTTTTCTTTTGCGTCTGCCTCTTAATTTCTTGCCTTAATAAGTCGCCCACTTCCGGGTCTTGTAATAATTGGTTGATGTCTTTAAAATTGCCGCCGGCGAGTTTCTGGGTCAAGTCGGGAGAAATACCGTCAAACGCGGACGGAATTCCGCTTTCCATAACCGCTCCGGCGGTCAATATCTCGTCAATGGTCATCTTGGAATCATAAAAAGGCAACATCTTGCCAACAATTTCACTAAAGGGTTTGGTGACTAAATTGAAAAACTGACGCGGGATTTCTATTCCTCCCTGATTCAGGCGAATTAAAGGATTAAAATAATAAACTACGGTCGCGATAAGAGATATTCCTAAAATAATCAAAGGTAATCCTTTTCGCCAAGTTATTTTCAAAGAAATTTTTAATCTCGCTTCTTTTTCCTTGTTTATCCGTTCATAAGCAATAATTAAAAACAAAAATAAAATGAGAAGACAAATGGCGTAAACGCCGGCAACCGTTTTCTCTAAAAATACAAAAAAAAGAAAAAAAGACCCAACTCCCAAAAGATACGTCAGATAAACCACGTTCCGATTGTCTATTAAAATCAAAAACACCAAACTGAAAGTCAGAAAAGCCAGCCAATAAACACCTAAACGAATCAAGCCGTTCAAGGTGGCGGAATCAAAAAACAAAGACAGCTGACGCCAAAATAAAACCGTTACTACCAAAATAGCGAAAACTAAGATTAAAACTTTAAATTTGGGAAAAGTCATAAAAATTAGCCAAAATACGCCCCACCATCCCTATAAGAATATCATAAATTCAAATAAAATAAAGACTTATTATTTTTTTAATAGACTTTTGCAAAATTATATAAAAGTTAGGTTTATTAAGCCTAACTTTTATATAATTTCAAAAATAATCTCACGGAGTTCAAGATCCCCTTATTTCTTTTCCTCAAATTCTCCTTCAATCGGCTCTTGATTTCCGTCTTTCTCTTTTTTCGATTTTCTTCCTTCTTCCGACTCCGGTCCAGGTTCGCTTCCTGTGGCGCTACCGTGAGCGGAGGAGGAACCATACATTGCCGTACCTATTTTCTGAATCACATCGCCCAAATCCTGAATAGATTTTTTAATTGCCTCAACGTCGTCCTTGTCTTTAATATGCTTTAAATCCTTAATTTTCTCTTCAATTGCTTCTTTATCCTCTTTTTTAAGCTTATCTCCGGCGTCTTTTAACGCCTTTTCCGAAGTATAAATTAAAGTGTCGGCTTGATTGCGCAAATCAATCAATTCTTTCTTTTTTCTGTCTTCGGCGGCAAATTCTTCAGCTTGTTTTTTCATTTTCTTAATTTCCTGTTCGGACAACGCCGAAGAATCTTTGATGGTGATATGTTGTTCTTTACTAGTCGCCTTATCTTTGGCCGTAACCGTCAAAATACCATTAGCGTCGATTTCAAAACTCACTTCTATTTGGGGAATACCTCTTGGAGACGGTGGGATGCCGTCCAACATAAACCGCCCCAAAGTCCGGTTATCGGCGGCCATCGGCCTTTCGCCTTGTAAAACATGGATTTCAACCGAAGTTTGGTTATCGGCAGCGGTGGAAAAAACCTGAGATTTAGACGTAGGAACAGTCGTATTCCTTTCAATCAAAGGCGTCATTACGTTCCCTAAGGTTTCAATTCCCAAAGTCAAAGGCGTTACATCTAAAAGCAAAACGTCCTTCACTTCCGTTTCGCCGGCCAAAATCGCTCCTTGAACAGCCGCACCCATCGCCACGCATTCCATCGGGTCGATTCCTCTCTCGATTTTTTGTCCGAAAATATTCTCAATAAACTTTTGGACGATTGGCATTCTAGTCGGTCCACCGACTAAAATTATTTTCTCAATATCAGCGGGTCTTAGCTTGGCGTCATTCATTGCCTGTTCAATGGAACCGCGACAGCGTTCCACTATCGGCCGAACCAATTCTTCCAATTTAGCCCGGGTGATTTTTGTCAACATATGTTTGGGCCCATGGGCGTCAGCAGTAATAAAAGGCAAATTAATTTCAGTTTCCAAAACCGACGAAAGTTCGATTTTGGCCTTTTCCGCCGCTTCTTTAATCCTTTGTATTGCCATTTTATCTTTACTTAAATCAATATTCTCATCTTTTTTGAATTCTCCCGTAATATAATTTACTAAAGTCTCGTCCATATCCGTCCCTCCCAATTTAGTATCACCGGAAGTGGCTCTAACTTCAAAAACGCCTTGTCCAAAATTCATAATAGTCACGTCAAGCGTGCCAGCACCAAAATCAAAAATCAACACCTGTTGATCTTTTTCTTTAATTTTATCTAAGCCATAAGCCAAACAAGCGGCAGTCGGTTCATTGACCAATCTGACGACTTCTAGGCCGGCAATCGAGCCAGCATCTTTAGTGGCCTGACGCTGAGCGTCGTTGAAATAAGCCGGCACGGTAACTACCGCCCTTTCGACTTTAGTCCCTAAATACATTTCCGAATCCTTTTTAATCTTCTGAAGGATAAAACTTGAAATTTGTTGAGGGGTATACTCTTTTCCATGAATTTTATATTTATAATCGTCGCCCATCTTTCTCTTAGCCGCCATTACTGTTCCTTCCGGATTGGCTATGGCCTGCCGTCGGGCTGGCTCTCCGACCAAAAGTTGATTATCTTTAGTAAAAGCCACATAAGAAGGAAACGCTTTGCCGCCGACAATGGTTGTCCCCTCGGCCGAAGGGATCATCTTTGGCTTGCCCGCCTCCATGTAGGCAGCGGCGGAATTCGACGTTCCTAAATCAATACCGATTATTTTTGACATATTGCCTCATTGTTACTACAAAATACAAACCGCTTGAAGCTGCGAAAATATCCGCGTGCTCGCAAATTTTTGTATCTAGTAGAGAATAATTACTTTTTTATTTCAATTTTTATTTTTTTCTCTTTTTTGGGTTCAAAAACTTTGGGGATTTCAATCTTCAAAACTCCGTTCTCATAACTGGCTACGGCGCTGTTCTCTTTCACCTTGGATGGCAAAGCGACTGTTCGATAAAAACTGCCATATTTTACCTCATGACGATAATAATCCTTTTCTTCAACCTCTGTTTTTTTCTCGCTTTTCCCTTTAATGGTCAGTATATTGTTTTCGTCAATGGAAATATCGACTTTCTGGGGATCGATCCCGGCGATAGAAGTTTCGACTATAATTTTATTATCCTTTTCATAAACATCGAATGGAGGAATAAAATCCGCCGTTTTGATTTCGGGCAATTCGCCCCAGAAACCCTCGACATTATCCCAGGGTTCCCAAAGCCAACCTCTTCTAAATGGAATCAAAGACATATGAAAAATTTATTAATTCACTAAAATATCTTTTTTAATCGACCTTTTATTTTATTTTTAATTTTTATTTTATCACGACTTTAGCCGGCCTAATAATTTGGTTATGCATCTTATAACCGGCTTGTATTTCTTCAATGATTTCGCCGCTTTCGCCTCGTTTTTCAACCACTTCACAAAATTCCGGATTAAATTTCTCTCCAACGGTCTTAATTTTTTCCACGCCTTGGACTCTGAAAAAATTCTCGAACTGCTCTTTGATTTTTAAAATACCCTTAGCCCACTCGTCATTTAATAAACGCTCCGGCAATTTTTCAATCGCCCGGTCAAGGCCGTCTAAAATCGGCAAAAAATTTAATATCAATTCTAAGTTGGCAAATCTCGCCCAGTCAACCTTTTCTCTCTCGATTTCCCTTTCTCGATTAACATAATCCGCCTTGGCTCTTTTCCAGCCGGCTAAATACTCTTCCGCTTTCTTTTTTTCCGCTTCCAATTTCTTTTTTAGATCTTCTATTTGGTTATCAGGCATAATATTATTCTACTTCGCTAAACATCTGCCTAGCGTAATCCACTAAGGCGATATTTTTATTATAATTCATCCTAACCGGCCCCAGAAGTCCGAATAAGCTCTGACTGTCATGGCCCGCCAATCGGCAACGGCCGATAATGGCGGTACAAGACTCGCTAAAAGGATTTTCTTCGCCGATTAAAACTTCGGTTCTCTCGCTTAAGGAATCAAGAAGTTCAAGTATTATTCCGTCCAAATGGTCGACCACGCGAGAAACGCTATAAACCGTATTGGCGCAATCAAATTCCGGTTGCTTAAACAGACAAGTCAAGCCGGTATAATAAAATTGATTGCGATTGAAGGCCACAATACTTAAAGCGCCGGCAAGAACCGATATTTCTTTGGCGACTTTTTTCACCGAAATTTCGCGCGTCTCTGTTTCTTTTCTGGCTTTATCCAGAATCTTTTTGTCAATTGACGGCAATTCGCGTCTAACCAATAAATTCTCCACGTAATATTTAAATCCTTTGACTCGTGGAATTCTTCCGGATGAAGCATGCGGCTGTAAAAGATATCCTTTCTGAACCAATTCCGCCATTTCGTTTCTGACGGTCGCCGAACTTATTTCGCAACCGAAATTTTCCGCCAAATATTCGGAAGCAACCGGTTGAGCCGTTTTAATATACTGGCTGACAATGGTTTTAAGTATTTTTTGCTGACGAGTAGTCATATAAAATTATAAGAACATAAAAATACAGAGTACTTGAGCAATTGGGCAATAACTTAGGTACCCGGTACATAAAGGCATTATTAATATTTTAATATTACAATTACAACGTTTTTATGTTACTATGTTTCTTAGCAGTCGTCAAGTCCGAGTGCTAACCGCCTGTGGATAAAGAACCTTTCGTTGCTCGGCCTCGCAGTTCCGCCATCAGAATACTTATTTGCCGAATATTTTTCGCATTTTCTAATTATTTAACCAAATTTCTAGCCAAACTGTCGATGTCGCCGGCACCCATTATTAAAACAAGGTCATCAAGATTAATATTTCTTAAAACTAAATCCTTTGTTTGTTTCAAATCCTTGGCATAAAAAACTTTTTTACCTTTAAAGCGTTTTTTTATTTCCTTGACTAAATCTTTTGAAGAAATGTCTCTGTCTTCTTCTTTTTCCCTGCCGGCGACATCGTAAATTTCGGAAATAATCAACAAATCCACTCCGGAAAAGCTGCGAACGAAATCGTTAAAAAGTTTTCTCGTTCGGTTACGTTGATGCGGCTGAAAGACAACCATTAATCTCTTGCTCGGATAAAAATCTTTTGTTCCTTGAATAGTACCTTGAATAGCGGTCGGATGATGGGCATAATCTGAAATTACTATCGGGTGTTCGGCAATCGGGTGTCCAGGTATTGAAATCGTTCCGATCTTTTCAAACCGCCGCCAAGTTCCAGTAAAATTCTCTATAACCTCCTTCCCCTCTTCCGGCTTTATCCCCAAACTCAAAGAGCCGGCGACCGCTGCCAAGGCATTATAAATATTAAAGCGACCGGGGAGGTAAAGAGAGAAACCAAAAATCCGCTCCAAGTTTTTTGACAAATCAGAAGAAGGCGAAACCAAAAACCGAAAAACAATCGACTTTTTAAAACAAACATCAAATCTTTGACAACCGTCCTTGACGCTGATATTTTTTGCCATTACATCAGCGTTATTGTCTAAACCATAAGTGATTACGCGACCCTTAGGTCTTCTAAATTTTTTAGCAACGGCATCGTCGACATTCAAAACTAAAACGCCATTAACGGGCAATTTATCGATATAAGATTGAAAAGTGTCTCGGATGTGTGCCAAACCGCGGTAATAATCCAAATGGTCTTTCTCAATATTGGTTAAAACAATAACTTGCGGATTTAATTCCAACATATGCGCCTGATACTCGCAGGCCTCGACCACGAAATATTTGCTTTTTCCCGGACGAAAATTACTCGCCCCCTGACCGACGTCGCCGCCGAATTCCCGCACTTTACTTCCCACCACCACTGTCGGATCAAAACCAGCGCGTTCCAAAATCAGACCCAGCATGGCGGTCGTAGTGGTTTTCCCGTTAGTTCCGGAAACGGCAATGGTAAATTTACGCCGGCTTAATAATCCCAAGGCCTCAAAATAGCTTAACTGGGGGATTTTTTTATCAAACGCTTGTTGCCGCTCGGGATTGCTTTCTTGGACGGCTGAAGAATAGACTACCAAATCCGTAGTCGATGACAAATTGCTTCCTCGATGTCCTTTATAAATAACGGCGCCCAATTTCCTTAAATCCCCAACAATGTCAACCCCGCCTAAATCCGAGCCGCTAACTTCTTTGCCCTCCGAAAGCATCATCCTCGCCAGCGCTGAAACGCCAATTCCGCCAATGCCCACAAAATGGATTTTTTTTATTTTGGAAAAATCAAGCATAAAAATATAGCCTATTGTCCGACGTACTTCTTAAACAAGTTGCCCCGTTCCTTATAATTCTTAAACATTCCGAAGCTGGCGCAAGCTGGAGAAAGCAAAATAATTCCCCCACCCACAGTTCGTCTTTGTAAATAAAATTTTTTTCTCGCGGTTGCCACTGCCTCCTTCATACTGTAAGTCAACTTCATTTTTTCTCGGGGATAATTGATCCTCACTAGTTCCTTTTCCAAGCGCGGCGTGGCTTCGCCATCCAACAAAACCACGAATTTGACTTTATTTTTTATGATTTTAGCCAATTTTTTGAAATTAGAACCCTTGTCGGCTCCGCCCGCTATTAAAACAATCTCTTGAGAAAAAGACTCTATGTCCATGACCGTGCTTTCGGGAGTCGTGGAAAAACTGTTATCGTAATATTTTATTCCACTTTTCTCTAGAACGAATTCCAGATGATGTTCCAGTCCTTTAAATGTTTTCACGCTTTTGACGATAACCTCTGATTTAATTTTTAAAATCTTAGCAACGGTAACGGCGGCGGCGATATTTTCCCGGTTATATAAACCGACTAAATGGTTAACTAAATTGGATTGGAAAAAATAAACTCTTTTCCCGCTTCCTAAATATTTTTCAAATTTCGAAAAAATATTTTTAAATTTTTTGTTCAAAAATAAAACATCGGATTTCCTTTGAAAATAGCCGATATTCAACTTAGCTTTGATATAATTCTTAAAATCTTTATGGTAATTGGGGTTAAGAGGGTCAGCCGGGGATAAATGTTCTTTATAAACATTTGTAATAACAGAAAATTTCGGACTGAATTTCAAATCCTCCAATTGAAAACTTGATAATTCTAAAATCACCCAGTCAGATTTTTTTAATTTATCTATAAAATCCAAAGGAGCGACACCTATATTCCCGCCTAAATAAACGGTTCGGCCGGCTGTTTTCAAAATATGATAAATCAAACTGGCGGTCGTCCCCTTCCCCTTGGTACCCGTAACGCCGATAATATTGCGGGTTGGTGATAATTCAAAAAATAAATTCATTGGGCTACTCACGATTATTTTCTTTTTTAACGCCTCTTTTATCTCCGGACAAAACAACGGCCAACCCGGTGAACGAAATAAAAAATCAAACGAAGATAGATTTCGATTAAAATTTCCCCCCAATTGCCAAAAAACATTTTTGCGTTTTTTAAACTCCCGATAACGTTCCACCAATTTTTCTTTGGGGCGCGAATCACAAATAGTTATTGAACAATCGACTTTGCGTTTTAAAAATAACCTTAAAAGAGCCGAATTCTCCAACCCTAAACCAAGAAGTGCGATTTTTTTGCGAAAAAAGGATTTGAATTTTTTAATTTCCGTTTCGGGCATAATTTTAGAACTATTTTAAACTATTTAAAATTATTTCGGCTATTCTCCGCCCTGCTTCATGACTGGCCAATTTGGAAATATTAAGAGATAGAACCGAACGCTCTCCGGGAGAAAAAACCAATTGACGAATTCTCGCCAGTAAAAGCGGCGGAGTCATTGTTTTTTCCTCTATTAAAACAACTGCTTTCTGCTCGGCGAAATATTGAGCGTTAAATTCTTGATGGGATCCGGGGATGGGAATTATAATGCTCGATTTGCCTAAAACCGATAATTCCGTCAAAACACCCATACCGGCGCGGGAAACGACTAGATCGGCGGCGGCGTAAACATCGGCGATTTCTTCATCTAAAAAATCATATTGATGATAGCGACTTATTGATAATTCGGCATTAGCAATCGACAATTTACTTCTACCCGTCAAATGAATAATCTGACAGAATTTGGACAATTCTGGAACTATTTCACCGATTATTTCGTTTATTTTATAGGCGCCAGTGCCGCCGCCTATAACCAGCAAAGTTGGCAAATTTTGTTCCAAATTAAATCTCTCTATCGCCCTTGGTTTATCTCCCTTTAAAATCCAAGAACGAACTGGATTGCCGGTCAAGACCCTTTTATTTTTCTTAAAAAACGCCACTGACGGGGGCAAACTAACTGTAATTTTCCGGGCCAGCGGAGCAATTAATTTATTGGCCAAGCCCGGCCTAACATCTTGCTGATGGATAAAAATAGGTACGCGACAAAACCAACCAGCCCAAGACAACGGCACAGCCACAAAGCCACCGGCGGAAACAATTGCCTCCGGTTTATATTTTAAAATTATAAAAAGGGATTGAAAAAATCCCAAAAGAATCAAAAAAAAGTCCGCGAAATTCTTAAATGAAAAATAACGCCTTAATTTTCCGGAACAAATCGCCCGATATGAGATTCCTTGAGTTTGCGCCAACTCTTTTTCCGGCAGTCCTTTTCGGGTACCAATAAACAAAAATTCGCATTCAAAAGCGTCTTTTAGATACTGTTTTTTTATTTCTTCAGCAACGGCTAAAACCGGAGAAACCGAACCGCCAGTGCTGCCGCCGGCTAAAATAATAAGCATAATACCAAATTACTCATCATTTATTTATTATTGATTATTATAATACACGTCTCCGAAAGTGACAATAATAAACTTAATTTAAAAAAATGTCCCAGCATTTTGCCAGGACATCGACTTAATTCAAAAAAGAATCTCCTCCAAAATAAGATCGCCTCCCAGATATCTTTCTTTTGTTTTCCTTTCGGCAACTTTCATTGCTGTCTCTTTTAGAAGACAGTTAATCGGGGGACCGATAGGATAGTCAGTGCAACCAACTAACCACTGATCGCTGCCCATATAAATGGGTTTCCCTTTCGTAACAACCGGGGTGTTCCCTTGTTCTAATTTTTTTTCTGCCATTTGAAGAACAACATCGGGATCGGCATCTTGAGGGGCTTCTATAGTAACAGTTATTCCGGTTAAATACGGCTGCCACATGTTTTTCTCCTTTCAATTTCTAAAACAAATCGAGTTGATTTTTTATAAGAGCATTCTCGCGACGGTTCTGGGTAAAAATCGCCCAAACATTTTCCATTATCGCTTTATAGAGCGTCACGGGAATCTGCTCGTTTTCCCGATCGTAAATCTGCGAATCGTAAGAAGCTACCACTTCAACTGGTTTCTGTTTTGTTTCATCCCAATAAAACACCCGACTCCAATTGCCGATAGAAACCCGTACTCTCGTCGCTACTGACTTCATTCCTGGTAACCGCCGTCGTGTCACTTCCATTACAAATACCTTCATGCTATTCTCTCCTTTCATATCTTGTTGAATTCTGTTAATATGTTTTAATGAAACTGTTTATATTTTAAACTAAAAATCGTCAAATGTCAAGTCCAATTAAAATAATTACTCTTGATGACGATACTTATCCGCGTTTACTTAAACAAATTTACGACCCGCCACGACGGCTCTATATTCTGGGAGATTTAAAAGCCGAAGAAAAATATCCTCTGGCCGTCGTGGGCACCAGGAACGCTTCTGATTATGGAAAACGGACGACAAATTATTTTGTCGACGCCTTAAGCAGGGCCGGCTTGACTATTATCAGCGGTTTAGCCTTGGGAATCGATGGTTTGGCGCACCAAGCGACCTTAGGGGTAAAAGGTAAAACCATTGCCGTACTTGGCTCAGGACTAAACGTCGTTTATCCGTCGGCACACAAAAAACTTTTTCAACAAATCATTGAAGCCGGCGGCGCCGTAATTAGTGAATACCCACCCGAAACCAAACCCAATAAACAATCTTTCCCAGCGCGCAACCGCATTATCGCCGGCTTATCTCTGGGTGTTTTAGTTATTGAAGCGCCGGAAAAATCCGGAGCCCTAATCACCGCCAGAGCGGCACTGGAACAAGGACGCGAGGTTTTTGCCATTCCTGGCGACATTTACAGCCGAAATTCCGCCGGCACAAACAAACTCATAGAAATGGGCGCCAAGCCGGTAACCAAACCTGAAGACATATTGGAAGAAATAATTATCACTAATCATACTCATTTTAGCGCGCATGACCATAAATAATGTTAAAAAACTGCGCTAACCGCCTTAGTTAGAATATATGCCAAAAAAAATCTCTAAAAAAATAAGTCTCATTATCGTTGAATCGCCAACCAAAGCTAAAACATTGGCCAATTTTTTAAACGGCGATTTTTTAGTTGAATCTTGTAATGGACATGTTCGCGATCTGCCAAAAGGCAAAATGGGCATCAATATTGAGCAGGGATTTCAACCTGAATATGTTATCCCCACAAAAAAAAGGAAACTAGTCAATAATTTAAAAAAGATCGCCGCCAAAGCAAACTCTCTTTATTATGCCACTGACTCTGACCGTGAAGGCGAAGCCATTGCTTGGCACTTGAGTCAAGCTTTGCAATCTGAAAGTCAAGATCCGCCGACGGATGAACAAAAATTTTATCGAATCAGTTTTCATGAAATTACCGAAGAGGCGATAAAACAGGCATTGAAAAATCCTCGCTCTATCGACCTTAACTTGGTTAATGCCCAGCAAGCCCGCCGAATTCTAGACCGCTTGGTCGGTTACGAGTTATCGCCTTTACTTTGGAAAAAATTAGTCAAAGGACTGTCTGCCGGCCGAGTACAATCGCCCACCGTCCGTTTGATTGTCGAAAGGGAAAGAGAAATTGAAAAATTCAAACCAGAAGAATACTGGTCAGTAGTCGCTACACTCCTAAAATCTCCATTAAAAGCGAATCCGCCCCTGGTGGAAAAAATAAATACTTTTGAAGCAAAATTATATAAAATTGGCGACAAAATTATTTCTCGACTGGATGTCAAAACGAAAAAAGAAGTTGACGAGATTGTTGGAGATCTGAAAAAATCGGAATATCAAGTTCTCGACATTAAAAATAGACAGATTAACAAACCCCCATTGCCCCCTTTTACCACCAGCACTTTGCAACAGCAAGCCAATAAGGAATTAAATTTCTCAACAAAGCAAACCATGCTTTTGGCCCAACGACTTTACGAAGGCGTCGCTCTGGAAAAAAAACGAACAATGGGTTTGATTACTTACCACCGAACCGACTCTTTAAATTTAGCCGAAGAATTTCTGAGAGAAACCGGACAATTTATAAGCGACAAATACGGTCAAAAATACTTGAATATCAAACATTATAAAACAAAATCGAAAATGGCTCAGGAAGCCCATGAAGCTATCCGTCCGACCTCTTGTTCCCGGGAGCCGGAAAAAATAAAAAAATTTTTAGATAATAATCAATATAAATTATACGATTTAATTTGGCGCCGGACTCTTTGTTCGCAAATGAGTTCCGCCTTGGTCGACGCCGTTTCCGTTAATATCGAAGCTAAAAAAATCGACAACAATCAAAAAACCTATATTCTCCGCACCAATGGCTCAAATTTATCTTTTGACGGCTGGTTAAAACTATATCCCAAAAAACAGGTGGAAAACCACTTGCCCCATCTGAGTGCGGAAGAAAAATTGGATTTAATAAAAGTAAACGCCGACCAACACTTTACCGAACCGCCAGCGCGTTATAACGAAGCAAGTTTAGTCAAGACGTTGGAACAATACGGCATCGGCCGACCCTCAACTTATGCACCGATAATTTCCACCATTCAAGAGAGAAATTACGTTCAAAAAGAACAAGGGAGTTTTCGGCCGACGGAAATAGGCGTTTTAGTCAACGATCTTCTTCTTGAGCATTTTCCCAACATCGTCGACTATCAATTTACAGCCCAAATGGAGAACAACTTGGACAAAATAGCCAATGGGCAAATTGATTGTTTGGAAATGATTGGAAACTTTTACTTCCCGTTCAAGCAAATTTTGGAACAAAAAGAAAAAGAAATCGCCAAAAAATTTGAAAGCGAAAAAACCGAGAAAAAATGTCCCGAATGCGGCCAGAATCTGATTATAAAAATGGGACGGTTCGGAAAATTTCTGGCTTGTTCCGGTTTCCCTAAATGTCGCTATACTAAAACTCTGGAGCAAAAACAAATTAACGCCAAACTCGGCATAAAATGCTCTAAATGCCAAAAGGGGGAAATTATAAAAAAAAGAACCAAAAACAAAAGATTCTTCTATGGTTGCTCCCGCTGGCCCCAGTGCGATTTTGCAACCTGGAAAAACCCCGCAACCGAACATCATCCCGTTAAAAATGCTCCTTCTGGCAAATAATTTTTTAACGACAACTCATCATTTAAGATTGGCGGCAAAAATTTTCATTCAAAATCGCCGCCATTTTCTTTTATAAACAACCGATAATAATAGTCGACGATATTAACGCAGTCATCAGAAATGCGTTCAAAATTGATTAAAATATCGTTAAATATCGGTCCATCGGACACCGAACATTCTCTTTGATAAAATCTTCTCAAATGCTTTTTTCTGGCAGCTTTCGCTATCTCATTAACCTCCCATCTTCTCTTAATAATATCTCTTGCCTTTTCAACCCTTCCCTCCCCCATTAAAACAACAAGGTCGTCAATATTTTCCTTTAATGTCTTTTTTAATTCTTCTATTTCTTTTTTCCCTTCCGCAGAAAATTCCACCCTTCTTTCCGTCTTATACTCGGCCAATTTAGCCAGATTAACAAGACGGTCGCCTATTCTTTCAATATCGTCAACCAGAGCGGAATACCTTATCAATTCCATCACTCCTTCTTTTTCTAACTCTTTTTTAGGTAATTTATCCAAGAATCTCATTACGTCCTTTTGTAAACTGTCGAGAACCAACTCAAGATAATTAATATCACGAAGTCCCGAAGAACGGAAATCATCAATTAAACTCCCGGCTCTTGAAAGCATTTCTTGAAGCAATAAAACGCCCCGATGCAATTCTTTTTTTACCGCCACCAAGGCCTCGGAAGGAAACGCCAAAAATTTTTCATCCAAATATTCAGACCATAAAGGGAAAACCTTTTCTTCACTAGGGATTATTTTTTCAACCAATTTCGAAAAACCTCGAAGAATAGGGAAAAAAAGAATCATCGAGAGTATGGCCTCGAATAAATAAGCGTTAACTATTTGTTGCCCGACACTTTTCGGAGCCAAATACTTTAAAAAGGACACAAAATAAGGCAAAAATAAAAAAATGACAGCGACGGTCAAAAAACGAAAAATGAAATAAGAAAAAGCGGTTTGTTTAGCGCTTTTCCCGCTGCCGATACTCGCTAAAATGGCGGTTGCCGTAGTTCCAATACTTGCCCCCAGAACAAAACATATGCCGCTCTCCGAACTAATTAATCCCTGCTGAGCCAAGAGTATCGCCAAAGAAGCAGTTATAGAACTCGCTTGAACAAGAGCGGTAAAAACAAAGCTTATTAAAATGGCGAAAAGAGGATTTTGGACATATTGGAGCAAGTTGATAAAATACTTCTCTTGTTTTAAAGGTTCCAACGCCTGTCCCATCAATAACAAACTGAAAAATAACAAACCGAAATAGAAAACAGCTTCTCCAATCGCTTTTTGTTTTTCTTTCCCCACCAGCCAGAGTAAAATTCCGGCAATGATAAAAACCGGCGAAATATCGGCAAATTTGAAAGCTACCAGTTGCAAAGTAATAGTTGTTCCCACGCCCGCTCCCAAAATAATCCCCAAAGAATTAAAAAAACTGATTAAACCGGCGCTTACCAGGCCGACAGCTAAAATCATAGTAGCGGAGCTACTTTGAAATAAAACAGTCATCGCCGCTCCCAACCAAGCACTCCGAATCGGCTTCTTTACTAATTCTTTGATATAATGGCGAATTCTAATCCCGAGAAGACGCTGCATGCCGGCGCTTAACTTTAAAAGACTAAATATCAAGAAAGCCAGACCAGTTAAAAATAAAATAATTTGTTGCAACATATTGCTAATATTATAACAGAAAAAATAAAAATGGGCAGGTTATTTAACCTGCCCTAAATAAAAAGACGAATAAAAATCTTTTTGATTTTCCTGATACTTCGTTTCAACCAATAATATCTTTCTTTTTTTTGCCGCGCCAACGCTTCCAGTAAAAACAGCATTTCTTTTATTTTGTTTTTCTTTTGATCGGCCTCCTTCATCAATCTTGCTAACCGCTCCGCCTCAACGTAATAAATGCCGAAATCGTGGCCGGGAACGGCGACACTGGTTACTGTTTTACAAACGGGGCAATAATCCGGCCACATGCCTATTACCTTCCCCTTTAAAGAACCGCGTAAACTTCTGGCACAAGTGAAACAAATGACACTATAAGGATACTCTATTATTCCCATTTTTCCTCCTCTTCTTGTTTCATTATATTACATTATATATTATAATAAAAGCTGCTATCAAATGTCAATACTCTTGCAAAAACAAAAAAATCAGTTAAAATATATTAGGGGATCTTGGTAAAATAATGTCATGGCGACTGGATTGGATAAATTCATTTTGTCCAAATAACGCCGCGGTGGCGGAATAGGCAGACGCGTACGACTCAAAATCGTATGGGCGCAGGTCCATGAGAGTTCGATTCTCTCCCGCGGCACCAACTCAATAAAATTAATTGTTCCAATCTCTATAAAACGCGCAGCATTATAAAATTTCGCAATTCTGAAACTTGTTTTTTAAAATTAGAATTACTAAAATAACATTAACATCGCGGGGTAGAGCAATGGCAGCTCGTCAGGCTCATAACCTGAAGGTTGCAGGTCCGAATCCTGCCCCCGCTACCACTTCATTATTTATCTAAAAAATAAATTCGGTAGATGCAGGTCGGCCCTGTCATCCGAAGGGACGCGAATCCTGTCCCCACCACCATTCCATCTTGATTGAAAAATTAACGGTCTCTGTCTTTCAATTATAATGGCAGGGTAGCTCAGTGGTAGAGCACGCGCTTCATAAGCGCGGCGTCGCGGGTCCGATCCCCGCCCCTGCTACCAAAATAAAAAATCCCTTATCTTCAGGGCTTTTTATTTTAAAATTTTATCCGGGCGCTTTAAAAATCACCTCCTTCCAAGCCGAAAATCTCTAAAGAGAAATAGCGTTAGCCAAGAAATAGCCAAGGCGATCGCCGCTCCGGCTAAAACATCGCTTGGATAGTGAACGCCGACAAAAATTCTGCCTAAACCAACCAGCGTGGCCGGAATTAGCAAAATCAAACCGAATTTTTTCCAATCGAATAAAACGCCGATTGCCATAACAAAAACGGCAGCAGTGTGATTTGAAGGAAACGAATAGTCCTTCAAATCGGCAAATAATTTAGCCAGCCGATAAACTCCGACATGACTGACAAAAGGCCTCGGCCGGGCCACAACCCCCTTTAACGCGTAATTTATTAAACAAGTCAGAATAAAAGCGAAAATTATTTTCAATAAAACGGGAATTATTTTTTCTCTTCTTCTCGAAAAAAAATAAACCAAAACAATGATTAAAGGAACAGAAAAAATCAAAAAATCGGAACAAATAATACCTAAAACATCAAGCCACGTTTTTTGGCCGGCTAAAGCATTAAACCAATTAAAAATAGAATAATCCATAAAAACTATAATAATGTGATTTTATTTGATGCATTTGATCGCACTTAAAGAACTGAAGTCCGAATTATCTCTCCAGTCGGGACCGAAGCAGCAGGCCTGCTTATGAGATCCATTGTCTCTTTTTTTAGTTTATATCAATCCTTCCGCCTGCCGAAAAAATAACGCCACCAAATTTTAAAATGCGAGACATCGTTATCGGTCGAACTTTCTTTATCCGCGTCCTGTTTTTGAACGCCATTATCCGAGGGAACGACGACAATCACCTGCTCGCCGGGTCGCTGTAATCCCAAATCAAGACGCGCGGCTTTTTCCTTAAAATATTCCGTCTTCATTTTCTCTATTTCGCCTATCAAATCCTGATTTTCCCTCTCCAAACTAGAAATTTGATTCTCTAAAGAAAGTGATTGTTTCTTTAAAATCAAGCGACGATTAACTTCTCGGCCAAAAGAAACCAAAGCGAAAATCAACAATAAAATCAAGGGATAAGACAATGACTTGGACGCAAAAATTTTTTTAAGAGGCGATATTTTTTCTTCAGACATAAAATATTGAATATTTAGAACCACTGATGGCGAAAAATAACCGGAAATCTGCAATAAACAAAAATTATTTATCTGTCGATTATCCGCCCAAATCTCTAATGGCTACCTTTTGGTTATCGCCCAATAAGCTTCCGCCGGAATATCCACTCTGCCTAATTTCATTAATTTTTTCTTTCCCCTTTTTTGTTTATTCAACAATTTCATTTTTCGCGTTACATCGCCGCCATATAATTTAGCCGTGACATTCTTGCGCATAGACGGCATTTTCTCCGAGGCTAAAATTTTTCCCCCAACCGCGGCCTGAATCTTAACTTCAAAAAGTTGGCGGGGTAAAATGGTTTTTAATTGCTCGACGATTTGCCGGCCGACTGAATAAGCCCAGTCGCGATAAACAATGGTCGACAACTGATCAACGGAGTCTCCGGCAACCAAAATGTCTAATTTCACCACGTCCGCCTTTTGATAATTTATAAATCGATAACTATACGAAGCAAAACCTTGACTGACACTTTTAATTTTATCGTAAAAATCAACCAAAATTAAAGATAAGGGCGCTTGGTAATGAATAATCACTCTCTGTTGTTTTTCCAAATCACCTTTGTCCCCGCCAATGTATTCCAGAGAAACAAATTTAATTCTTGACTCCATTCCTTTGGCCACTTTTGATAATAAATCCATAATGGCGCCAAGGTAAAAAACCGGAGTTATAATATCAATTTCCATCCAAGGTTCCTGCACTTCGGCTATTTGCGAAGGATCGGGAAAATCGCTTGGAGAATGTATGATTTCAAAACCCTCCTTTTTATCCGCTGGCCGAACCGCCGCGGAAATAACGGAGTTTAAGGGACTCTTCTTAAAAAGCCGATAAGCTACGCTCGGGGAAGTGATCACCAAATCCAAATCATATTCTCTTTTTAATCTCTCTTGAATAATATCCAAATGGAGAAGCCCTAAAAACCCCGCCCGAAAACCAAATCCCAAGGCCAAAGACCGTTCCGGTTCAAAAACCAAACTAGCATCATTTAATTTCAATTTCATCAAAGCCAAACGTAATCTCTCTTGATCAGCGCCTTGTTTAGGATAAATGCCGGCAAAAACCATTGATTGAGGTTCTTGATAGCCTGGCAAAGCTCGAACTCTCGCTGCGCCCGACTCGCGATCAGTCTCGCTTTTAAATGCGGCAATTGTGTCGCCAACCCGACATTTTTCAATATTTTTCAAACCAGTAATAATATAACCAATCTCTCCTGACGAGAGCGTCTCCTTTTTTTTTAATTCGGGTAGAAATACTCCGACCTCTAGGACTTGCGACTCAATTTCAGAGCCTAAAAACTCAATTTTGTCCCCGGTTTTAATTTGGCCATCGACGACCCGAACATAAGCGACAACCCCTTTAAACTCGTCAAAATAAGAATCAAAAATAAGAGCCCTAAAAGGCAATTTCATATTTCTTTCAGGGACGGGAATTTTTTCGACTACTGCCCGTAAGACACCTTCAATATTAACGCCATTTTTGGCCGAAATACAAATAATTTCTTCCGCCCTCAAACCAGTTAGGTCGGCTAGTTCTTTCCTGACCGAATTCAAATCAATATCTTTTAAATCAATTTTATTGACCACCGGAATGACGGCTAATCCTTGTTTTCGAGCCAAATAAAAATTAGCCAAAGTCTGCGCTTGAATGCCCTGGCCGGCGTCAACCAAAAGAATCGCCCCTTCAACCGCGGCTAAAGAGCGGGAGACCTCATAAGAAAAATCAACGTGTCCGGGAGTATCAATTAAATTTAAAACATAAGGTTTAAGATTCAAATTATATTGCATGGTCACTGGTTGGAGTTTAATAGTGATTCCTCTTTCCCTTTCCAAAGACATCGAGTCCAAATATTGGGGTTTCATCTTTTCATAAGAAATCGTTTTGGTCAATTCCAAAAAACGATCGGCTAAAGTCGATTTCCCGTGGTCGACATGGCTAATAATGCAAAAATTGCGGATATTCATCTCTGTCATATTCCAATCTTATGTCATTTAAGGGTTAGTGTCAATAAAAATCTCGCGTTTACACGCGAGATTTTTTACTTTGTTGAATCGACGCCTTTGAAAGAATCGTTTTTAAAAATCCCTCCGAATTTTCCCAGATTCTTTCTTGAATCAAAAGAAATGACTGACGACGAGAAAACCCCGCCTTTCTGAGAGACTGATAATAAATATGCA
>CAZOLB010000006.1:0-9584 GCA_964580825.1 uncultured Gammaproteobacteria bacterium | reverse complement strand
CTCTCTTTAAAATCCATAAAAACCTCCTTTAAATAGCTTTGTTTAAAATATAACTCATCCGATATAATGTCAATGAGCGATTATTTGTTTTTAGCCCGCATACTCTTCAATTTTCGCGAAATAAATTCCCTTATAAAATTCACTTCTTCAAATCTCCAAAACAAACTGGCGGTAAAATAAAATGATCCGCCAATAACGACGGCTAAAACCGTTTGAATCAAAACTCCGGCAAACGTCTGCATATTTACCAAAGAAGCGATCTGATATTTCGCCAATTGGATCGCCACCGCCATCAATAAACTGTTTCCCACAATCTTTAAAACGGCTTTTCCTATTTTCCCGTTCTCCAGTGGCATAACCTTTTTATGGAAAACAAAGTAAAGTAAAACAAAGTTAATTAAAGAAGCCAAAGAAAAAGAAGCGGCCAGTCCCGCAACCCCGATTAAAGGCCCTAAAACGACACAGCCAACGATATTGATTAAAAAACTGAACAAAGCGATTTTAACCGGCGTCCGCGTATCTTGAACGGCGTAAAAAGCCCGGGCAAAAACAGGAATCAAACTTTGAGCAAAAAGAGAGAGTGAAAACCAACCGAGAGTTTGAGCGGTCAATACCGTATCTCGCCAGGAAAAATTTCCAGAACCCAATATTAAACGGACGACCTGAGCGCGCAAGGCGATAAATAAAACAGTAAAAGGAATAACTAAATAAAGGATTTGGCGAATGGTTTTCGAAAAATCCTTTCCGAAAGCGTCTCGCCTGCCTTCGACAAAATTTTGGCTCAAAAGAGGGAAAATGGAAACAGCCAAAGAAATACCAAAAATACCAACCGGAAAATTAACCAGATTAAAAGCCAAATTGTAAATAGCGACCGCTCCGATGGTAATTGTCGAAGCGACGAAAGTGACGACGATAAAATTGAATTGATTAATAGCTAAAGCGAAACATCTTGGAAGCATTAATTTTATGATTCTTTTCAATGCCGGATGAGTCAGTTCCAAAAATGGCTTCCATTTATAGCCCGTCCGCCATAAAGACGGAATTTGAATTAAAAAATGAAGAAACGACCCCAAAACTACTCCCCAAGCCAAACCTTTCGGGCCTAAAGACGTTTTGGTTAAAAATAAAACCCCGAAAATAATTCCCAAATTATACATTACCGGCGCTAAACTGTAAGCCAAAAAACGACGAAAAGAATTTAAAACGCTGCCAATGACATTGCTAAAAGTGAAAAACATAACACTAACCAACATTATTCTGGTCAGAGAAACCGTCAAAGATTTGGCCGCTTCGCTAAAACCAGAAACCATTATCTCAACCGCCATTGGAGAAACAATAAATAATATTACGATAAAAAATAAAATTATCAAAGATAAAAGATTCAAAATTGAATTGGTAATCCGCCATGCCTCTTTTTTGTCTCGGGAAAAATATTCCAAAAATATCGGAATAAAAGCCGAAGAAAAAGCGCCTAAAATTAAAGTATTAAAAACTAAGTCCGGCAAACGAAAAGCCGCATAATACGAATCCAAAACTTGACCGGCGCCAAAGCTAGCACTCAAAAGCCGATCCCTTAATAAACCAATTAAACGACTGAATATAGAAAAAAGAGCAATAATTATTGCTCCGCCGGCAACCGTGCTTTGTAGACGGACGATTTTAGACATATTATCAAATTATCGTAAAGATTTTCACGGCCGTAGAATCTTTACTAATTAGAAAGTTGACGTTTTTTGACTTGACACTTATTTTCGACAAATGTCTTAATTTCTTTTTTAAATCTTTCTTTGGAAAATTTTTGGGCGTATTTTTGTATTTCTTCCGGTTTAAAATCCCGATCTTTAAAATTAATCACCGCTTCGGCCAAGCCTTCCCATGTCTGTTCGTTAAAAAATTTACCGCTTAAACCGTTGATTACCGTCTCTGTGGCGGCGCCGGCGTTATAAGCAATAACCGGCCGACCGGAAGCCATGGCTTCAATAGCCGTAATGCCAAAATCTTCTTCCTGGGGATAAATAAAAGCTCGGCAACGCGATAAATACTCCGCCTTTTTCTTGTCGGAAATAAAGCCGAGAAATTCGATATAAGGACCAGCGATTTTCCTTAAACCCTTATCATCGCCTCTGCCGATAATCTTTAAAGGTATTTTCAGTTTATTAAATGCCTTAATGGCCAAATCGATTTTTTTATAAGGTACCAATCTGGAAACGATTAAAAAATAATCTCCAATTTCTTTTGATATTCCGAATTTCTCCACTTCCACCGGCGGATAAATAACCGTGCTCTCCCGCCGATAATAGCGCTGAATTCTTTGAGCGATGAATTTGGAATTAGCAATCAAACTATCTGGCCTTTGAGCTGCCAAATAATCCCAAGTTCTTAAATAAGTTAAAAAAGGAGCGATTATTTTGCTCATTATTTTCTCTCCCCCTTTCAAAGAATTCAAATAATCATAAGTGTCTGACCACAAGTAGCGAGTTGGCGTATGAAGATAAGAAATATGACAAGTCCCCGGATGAGTAATCACCCCTTTACTGTAAGCGGAGCAATCGGAAATAATCAAGTCAAAATCTTTCAGATTGAATCTCTCTACAGCGCTGGGCATTAAAGGCAAATACCAGCGATATTTCTTGACGCCAAAAAGAAGATTCTGAATCGGGGAAACGCGGATATCATAATCGGAAAATCTCTGTTTCATCGCTTTTTTATCGTAAAATAAAGTAAAAATTGGCGCTTGAGGCCAAATCTCATGAAAACACTCCATAACTTTTTCCGCCCCGCCGTACTGAGTTAAAAAATCGTGAATAATCGCCGCGCGCATAGACGCTCTCGTTAAAATAAAAAATAAGATATAAAAAATAAAAAATGCAAAGAGTTCCAAAAAAACCTGAATATTTTTGGTCTTTTACTTTATTTTTATCCTTTTAAAAAGTAAAAATTGGCTGGCAACGGCAATAGACGAATAAGTGCCGACGGCGATGCCGATTATCATTGCCAGAATAAAACCTCGAATCGAGTCGCCGCCAAAAAAACAAACAGCCAATAAGGCAAAAATGGTGGTTAAAGACGTATTGAGCGACCTAATAAGGGTCTCATTTATGGAAGCATTGACTGTTTGCGTTAAAGTTTTAAATTTATGAACCAACAAATTCTCCCGAATCCGGTCATAAACCACAATCGTGTCATTAACCGAATAACCTAAAACCGTTAAAATGGCGATAATAAACGCCGCATCGATTTCCATGCCTTTAAAATGTCCCATAAAAGCGAAAAAACCAAAAACAATCAAAACGTCGTGCGCGAGTGCCAAAATCGCCCCGAATCCATACCTCCACGACTCGCCTTGGCCAAAAAGCTTGGCTATTTTTCTGAAAGCCCAAACAATATAAAAAATAATAGCCAGTAAAGCCAAAAAAACCGCCCATTTGGCTTTTGTTTTTAATTCTTGTCCGATAACCGGTCCAATTGATTCAAATCTTTTCTCCTCAACATTTCCCAAAGAACTTAAAATCTGTTGATGTGTTTCTTCGCTAATCTCCTTAAATCTTAAAATAACTCCTTGATCGCCAGAGACCTGAACTTTTATTTCTCCCAAATCCAATTCGGCTAAAATTTTTTGTATTTCGGGATTAGCCGGCCTTTGCCCTTGATATTCGACTTCCATCATTGAACCCCCGTTAAAATCAATACCCAGACGAAATCCGAAAAAAATCAAAGCCAAAATACTCGCGGTTAAAGCAACTCCCGAGATGATGAAAAAAATATTACGATATCGAATAAAGTCAAACATAAAAATTGCAAATTTTCGCGAATTAACAACGAATTTCCGCAAATCACGAATATGCGATTCGCCTCTATTCGTAAAATTCATGTCAGTCCTTTTTGACTGTTAATTTTAAAAACGTCTTGGTCGCAATAATGGCCGTAAACATACTAATTAAAACGCCCAAACCCAAAGTCAGTCCAAAACCCCTAACCAAGCCCGTTCCAAATTGATAAAGTATAAAACAAACAATTAAAGTCGTGATATTGCTGTCTCTGATCGCCGTCCAAGCGTTTCTGAAGCCGTCGTTAATCGCTCCTGATAAGGATTTTCCCAATCTCTCTTCATCTTTAATTCTTTCGAAAATTAAAACATTGGCGTCAACAGCCATCCCCAACGACAGAATAAAACCAGCCACGCCGGCTAAAGTTAAAGTAACGGGAATCATTTTAAACAAAGCAAAAACAACTAAAGCATAAACTGATAAAGCCAGAGAGGCTAAAAATCCTCTTAATTTATAAAAAGTAATCATAAAAAAAACAATAATCAAAAACCCTATAACTCCTGCTGTCAAACTTCGCCTCACTGAAATCACGCCTAAACTCGGTCCAATACTTTGTTGACCAGATAATTTAATCGGCACCGGCAAGGCTCCGGCAGACAAACTCTGCGCCAAATCTTGCGCTTCTTTCAAAGAGAAATTCCCTGTAATTACCGCCCGACCTTCGCTAATCGCTTCTTTCACCATCGGAATACTTAAGGGATAGCCATCTAAAAAAATGGCTACTGGTTTGCCGATATTACGAGCGGTAATCTCGCCAAAAAGTTTAGCCCCTTCGCTGTTGAACTCCAAAGACACTTCCGACTCGTTCGTTTGAGAATTAAAAGAAACAAAAGAAGTTTTTAATTGTTTCCCCGTCAAGCCGGTATATTGCCATTGAGTAGATTGTTTCACCATTTCTTCCGACTGAATGGCGATTAAGATATGACTAGCCCTAACTTCTTTTGTCGGCTCGATCTCCGCTTTGATTCCTTTCTCTTCCGTCTCCACTCGTGTTTCCGTGTTCTGTTTAACTCTCTCGTCAACTTTTTTGATAATATGATAACCGTAAACGGTTTTGACTAATTCCGGAGTAATCTCGCCGACACTTAAATCGTCAAAAACTGCCTTTTCAAATTCGGGAACCATCACTCCCTTGGAAAACCATCCTAAATCGCCGCCGGCGTCTTTTGAACCCGGGTCTTCCGAATATTCTTTTGCCAAAGCGGTAAAATCAGATCCCATTTCTAGGGCCTGTTTTAAAACGCTCTCAGCTCTTTTTTGGGCGTCCTGATTATATACTTCGATTTCCCCTTTTTCATCCGGCGTTAATTCTCTAATCGGAGATTGCTCTTTAAATTCCAAAATTGGCGTCTCGCCAATCATTTTTATGGCTTGATTAACATCTTTGACTCCGGGTAGTTCGACAATCAAGCGCCATTCCTGACCAACTTTCGCCGTCTGAATAATCGGTTCGGCCACGCCAAAAATATTAACGCGCCGCTCAATTACATCGCGCGCGCCTTCAATCGCCGAAATTCTCTGCTCCGCGGGAATTCCCGAGACATCAGTTTGATAAATAAGGTGAGTTCCTCCCTGCAAATCCAAACCAAAATGAACCTTTTGTTTTGAAAACCAGGAATAACCAGGAATCCATTCTGGCACTCGAGGAATATCGATTAAAAAAGCTAAAATAGCAATAATAACAATAGAGATAAAAGATATCCAAAGCTTATTTCTATTCATATAAATTTATTTTTGGGGGGAGCGACAAGTAACAATTAAACATTATTTAAAAACTCTTGGAAAAAGATTGCCCTCCTCCCATTTCATCATAAAACTTAAATGAATTCGGTTCAAATAATTAAAAAATTAGAATTATTTCTTTTATGGCAGTGAAATTCACTACTGAATTTCTTCAACTCATTCTCTAGACATTCAATTTTCATTTCCGCCTGTCTAAGCCTCTCTTCTAATCCTTCTATTTTTTTCTTCAGCCAGATTTCTTCCCTCCTGTTGTTTGGCTAAATGCTTTTACGGAGCGTCATTCAAATATCTTATCAGACCTATAAAAAAAAACAAGTATTTTTTAACAAAACGCACGGAGCCAAATCTCGTACAAACGCGTCAACTCGATTATGAGAAACAAATAATACCAAATATTTAGATATTTCAGATAATGTTAATTGAATCTCTGCCACTTGGTTTTTACCTCTACGTTTGTTCTTAACCAATCGCTAACTCGTCATATAAACTCATATATTTTCTGTCCCGGCTCGTGGCCCATTGTCCAAAAATAAACGCTATTTTTCTATTTTTATTTCCCATGGCACTTTTTATATTTAACAGGCACCCCATCGGGGTTTTTTGCTCCGCACGGGCAAGGGTCGTTGCGACCGATTTTTCTCTCGCTATTCGCCGACGATTTTTGTTCAAAAACAATTCCCTTACCACCTGTTTTCAAAGCGTTATTTGGTTTAATATTTCGCCCTAAAAAGCCAGATGGCCTCTCGGCTAAACCAATTCTATAAATAGAAAAAACCACTTGCTTATTAACCGCATCCATTAGTTGATTGAACTTTTTAAACGACTCTCTTTTATATTCAACTAACGGATCTTGTTGGCCGTAAGCCCGCAAACCAATACCACCCTTAAGATTTTCTATCACTTCCAAATGATAAACCCAATAACGATCAATGGAATGTAAAAGAATAGAACGAATAATTTGCCCCATTACTTGCTGGGAACTCAAATTGTCCATATTCAATTTCTCTCGTGACTCCTCAATACTTTTTTCTAAATTTTGATAGGCGGTTTCCGACAACTCCGTCAAATATTTTACCATTCTGTCGCGGGCGTAAATATCAGACCGACTATCACCGGCTTGATGATAGATGTTTTCCAAATTTTCAATTAAAGGTTTCTCTTCCGCAGAAAAAATATTCTTGATTATTTCAATAAGTCCTTTTATATCCCATTTTTCTTTATCGGTCCCGGCGGTATGAAAGCTGACTATTTTAGCTATCTCTTCTCTTACCATTTTTAGAATCTCTTCCCGCAATTCCGAATCGTTCATTTTTAAAATATTTTTTCGCCGGCGATAAATGGACTCCCGATGTTTATTTAAGACATCGTCATACTCTAGTAAATGCTTCCGCGTGTCGAAATTGAATCCTTCGACTTTTTTCTGCGCCGCTTCGATAGAACGGGAAACTATTTTATTTTCAATCGGAAAATCGTCTGGCACTCTCAAACTTTGCATTAACGAAGATAAACGAGCTCCGCCAAAAACGCGCATTAAATCGTCATCTAAAGAAATAAAAAACTGCGATGACCCCGGATCGCCCTGACGCCCGGCACGACCTCGAAGTTGATTATCGACTCGCCTAGCTTCGTGCCTTTCTGTGCCGATAATATGAAGCCCTCCCAATTCAAGAATCTTCTTTTGCTCATTTAAATCAGGTGGATTACCGCCCAAAATAATATCTACTCCTCGGCCGGCCATATTTGTCGCCACGGTTATCGCCCCCATTCTTCCCGCCTGAGCGATAATCTGCCCTTCTTTTTCATGATTAGTTGCATCCAAAACCTGGCAGAATAAACCTTCTTTTTCAAGCCTATCTTTGATTATCCTATTTTTCTCGATGGCGCCCACAGTTTGTTCGCCGATAGTAAAACCGCCAGTGCCAACCAGAATCGGCTGCCCCTGGGAATGTCTTTCTTTTATTTCCTCAACTACTGCTTTGAATTTTGCCTCATTGGTTCGATAAATCCTGTCCGATTTATCTTCTCTAATCATTGGTTTATTGGTCGGAATAGCAATCACTTCAAGATTATAAATCTTATGAAATTCTTCCGCCTCAGTCGTTGCCGTACCGGTCATTCCAGCCAGTTTCCGATAATAGCGAAAATAATTTTGAAAAGTAATTGTCGCTAAAGTCCTCGATTCTTGTCTTATTTTTATCCCCTCTTTGGCTTCAATCGCTTGATGAATCCCTTCGGAATACCGGCGGCCGTACATTAGACGACCAGTAAATTCATCGACAATAATTACTTCTCTCTCTCCGTCCGGAGCGGATTTAACCACATAGTCGCGATCTTTTTGGAAAATAACCTTTGCCTTCAAGGCTGCGTCAATATGATGGATTAAGGTAAAATTATTATTTTCCCACGGGTCTTCTCCTAAAAAAACGACCATCTTATTGACGCCGCCTTCTGTCAGGGTCACGGCTCTCATTTTCTCGTCAATAATATAATCTTCTCCACTTTTTAAAAGATCGGCCAAGCGCGCCAATTTGTAATACAAATCGGCCGATTCCTCGGCCGGCGCGGAAATAATCAAAGGCGTCCGGGCTTCATCAATCAAAATACTGTCGATCTCGTCAATAATGGCGTAATAAAGGTCTCTTTGCACCGCGTCCGCCAAATTTTGAACCAAATTATCGCGCAGATAATCAAAACCGAATTCATTATTAGTGCCGTAAGTAATATCCGCTTGATACGCTTCTTTTCGGCTGATTGGTCTTAAATAGCTTTCTTCTATTTTAAAACTTCCTTGTTCGTCTCTTAATTTATCTCTTTCTGAGTTTTGGTCATTAGAATTTTCCCCGCGAAGCGAGGTTTCGCCTGACAGGAGAATTTGTTTGGAATTTGAAATTTGGGATTCAGAATTTATTAAAGAGGGATCATATATAAAAGCGGTGTCGTGCGCGATACAAGCCACGGATAACCCTAAGGCGTGATAAATCTGTCCCATCCAAACACAGTCGCGCTTAGCCAGATAATCATTGACTGTAACCACATGAACTCCCTTGGCGTCCAAGGCGTTTAAATAAACAGCTAAGGTCGCCGCCAAAGTCTTCCCTTCTCCAGTTTTCATTTCCGCGATTTTCCCCTGATGTAAAACAATACCGCCCATCAACTGAACATCAAAATGTCTTTGTTTTAACGTTCTTTTGCCGGCTTCGCGGACTAAAGCAAAAGCCTCGGACAGAATTTTATCTTTATCTCCGTTTTTCTGAAGATATTGCTTAAACTCAAGGGTTTTATTTTTAAATTCTTCGTTCTTTAATTTCTCGAATTGCGGCTCAAATTTGTTGACTTCTCCAACGATTGCCTGAAGTTTGTCAATTTCCCTTTTGTTCGGATCCCCAAAAATTTTTGATAAAAAAGACATAATTTTAAATATTTAAATAACTTAACAGATTTTGCCAAAAAAACAAGGACAGACGCGAGTCATTTTATTTAACCTACATTGACAAAAGCGGAAAAATATGCTTAAATATAAACAGTCCTTTAAAACTAAAACATATAGGAGGAATCTATGCGCATGCGTAAAGCAGTTTTTCTGTTTCTGTTAGTGATGATTTTTTCTATTACTTCGACTTTTGCCGAAAAAATTGAAGTGAATAAAACTACCGGAGAAGTTCGAGTTTTAAAAGAAGAAACTTGGACTCCCGCCTCAGAGGAAGAAATGGCCGCTTTTAAAAATCCGGAGGTAGAAATTCCAGTGGTATATAAGAGAGCAGCGGCAAAAAGGATTGATTTTTTTCACTATACCCCGGTAAAAAAATATGATCAGGTTGTTGTGTTTAAAAACAACAAAATAAACACAATAAATAAATCGGGCCAAAAAGAAGGCGAAGAAGAATTAGCGATCTATGTAATACTATTAATGGTAGCGATACTACTTATGGCCATATCGAATCTGTTGGTATATTCTAGTAGTTCTAAAAATGGTCTCAGGGTCGCCTTCGCCGCCTACGCCTTCGCCGCCTACGT
>CAZOLB010000005.1:0-38980 GCA_964580825.1 uncultured Gammaproteobacteria bacterium | reverse complement strand
TAAGTTGATTTTATCAAGATTTCATTTTCGGATCAAAATTCTGGCTAGTGAGGTAGATTTTTTAATTGGAGTGATTTCGTTTTAGGATTTGTTGAATTTTCCTTTCACTTTCGCGTTTTTTTATGGTTTCTCTTTTATCCCATTTTTTTTTCCCCTTAGCCAGTCCGATTTCGATTTTAATCAAACGGTTTTTAGTGTATACTTTTAAAGGAACGAGAGTGTGTCCGGTAATCGAAATTTTTCCGGTCAGGGAGGAAATTTCTTTTTTATGCAAAAGAAGCCTTCTATTTTGCAAGGGATTATAATTTTGCTGATTAGTAAAAGCCGGAGGGTAGGGGGCGATATGGACGTTTTTTAACCATAGCGATCCGGCCGGGTCGCAGGAAATATAGCCGCCGCTTAGATTGATTTGCCCGGCTCTGACTGATTTGACTTCCGGCCCGGATAAGGCGATTCCGGCCTCAAAAGTTTGAATAATTTGATAGTTATAATAAATTTTTTTATTGTTAGCGAGCGTCGGCATAGGCGTTGTCGCTGAAATGCGTTTTAAAATTATTTTTATTCCCCGATTTTATTATAGCATATTGCTCGTATTTTAAAACTCTGTTAACATAATCGGGAAAATGATTTGTTCATATTTTTTAGCGTTTGATAATAATTGATATTGTTTTTTTATTGGCTTTTTGCTATTATAACAAAACGTCGAATAATAATTTGATAAAATAATAATAAATCATAAAATGTCGGATTTAACGGAAAAATCTGGGATGTCATTGAGTTCTCAGAAGTCAAGCGCCGCCGGAAGAAAAGGATTGGTTTTGCTGATTGTGGGGATCATTATTTTGATTGTCATTGTGGTATTTTTGGCGGTGATGTTCCTGTCTTCTTCCAAAGAGACGTCTTGGAACGCGGTTTTTTTGACTAATGGGCAGACGTATTTCGGGAATATCGTAAAAGAAAATTCCGAGGTGGTATCTTTGGAGAATGTTTATTATCTCCAGGTCCAGCAAGCCGCTCCGGCCGCGGAAGGAGAACAGCCCCAATCGCAGCTTTCTTTAGTGAGTATCGCCGACGAGCTTCATTCTCCGGAGAACGCAATGGAAATTACTCGAGCCCACATTCTGTACATTGAGAAACTTAAAGAGGAGTCCCAGGTGGTTAAAACTATCCAACAATTACTTAATCGTTAATCGCGTCGGTTTCGTTTCGCGGGCGGATATTTGCCGTGAAGAAATCTTAAGAAACGGAATAAACGCCGGGGTTAAAGATTATTTGTTTGGTTATAATGAGTAGAGAAAGACCGAAAATCGGGGAGTCGGGTTTTTTTGGTTTCATTTTTGTTTTTTTAGTTTTAGTCTTGATATTCAGCTTGGCTGGATTTTTTTATTATTTCACGCGACCGGAAACCGGCAGCCAGGATAAAGGAGTCGATTTTTGGCTTTATCGCCATCCATCCCAACTTACCGGACAGGAACAAACTTTTTTTATTTTTATTAGAAATAAAGAAGCGCGCGATATAGAAAATGTTCAGGTGACCTTGAAATTTCCAGAAGGATTTATTTTAATTTCCAGCCGACCCCAAGGCGAAGAAATTTCCGGCGGTGAAAGTTTTTGGTCTTTTGATGAAATAAAAAAAAGAGAGTTAAAAGAAATTGAAATAAAGGGACGTATTTTTGGCCAAGCGAACGAGAACCAAATTTTTAGCGGAAATTTGAATTTTCAAATGAAGGGATTTTCTTCCGATTTTCAAAAAAGTTTATCTTCGACCGTAGCGTTGGAATCGCCAATATTAGTTAAATTGGAAACGCCGGACGAAGTTTCATTATTTGAAGATTTTAATTCAATTGTTTCTTTAAAAAATATTAGTGCCGAAACTTTGTCCCAAACGGAGGTAACCGTTGTTTATCCGGAAAATTTCTTTATAAGAAAATCCTTTTCCGTCGATAGAAAATCCGTTAGCGGCACTGAAGGAGAAGTCGAGATAAATGAAAAAAAACGGGAAATTAAATGGAGGGTCGGCAATTTGGGAGCGGGGAAAGAAAGGGAATTGGGATTTGGCGGTTATTTGACCGCGGGTGAAGTTCAAGGGGTCGTCTTTAGTCTGCAAGCCAGTTTAGTTAATGGCGATAATTCCTGGATACAGACAACCGACGAAAAAGATATTTTTGTCAATAAATTTGATTTTGACGTTTTGTTGCGGGTTAAAGGTTCGGAAACGGTTCAGACTGGTCTTTGGGGAGAATTTTTGCCGGTCAGTTTGATTTATTTCAACAGCAGTCGCCAGAAGGTCGAAAATCTTTCTTTGGTGTTAATTTTAAACCAAGATCAATATTTGGATTTTAAGAAAATAAATCAGCCGCTATTATGGTCTTTTAAGGAAATTTTATCGGGAGAAAGCGGAGAAATTAATTTTGATTTGCCGTTTAAATCGAGTCTTGAGGCGGTAAAAAATGGATATTCTCAGGCAAAAACAATTATCCAGGTTACAGCTAAAGGCAAATTTGCTAATGGAGAAAAAGAGTGGGAAATAAAAAGCAACCAGGTGCAAATAAAAATTGAAACGGATTTAAATCTTGAAGCCGAATCCCGTTATTACGATGATGAGCGTTTCGCTATCGGACGAGGGCCATTGCCGCCTAAAATCGGCGAAGAAACGCATTATTGGATTTTTTGGCGGCTTAGAAACACTACTAATCCGACAAAAAACGTTTTGGTTAAAACTGAACTACCTCAGTGGGTTAACTGGAATGGACGAAGTAAGGTGAATTATGGTTCGGTTTCGTACGATAAAAATAACCGTTTGGTTTTTTGGCAGATTCCCGAATTGCCCGTTTATCAGGGCGGGCCGTATTCGCTGGTTGAAGCCGGTATTGAAGTTAGTGTTATTCCCGAAATATCTCAAGTCGGTTTATTTTTGCCTTTAACAGGGGAAATTTATTTGACGGCTCAAGACAACTTTGCCGAGAATCAGATTTTACGGCAAGTTGGTTTTTTAACTACTGAATTGATTGGCGACCCGGTCGCTCAAGGATTGGGGCGAGTTGAAGAGTAGGTTACCAGAATTGAAAAAAGTTTTGTTTTTATGCTATTTTTAGATTGAATTTAAAATAATTTTGACGATTGAAATAAAAGGAGGAGAAGAGAGTGAGGAACATTTTAAAAAATTGTTGGTACATTATGAAAATAGTTTTAGCGGTGGTTTTTATTCCCCTCGGAGCGGCGATAAGTATGGCTATAAGCGGGGTTCTTATTTTTGGTTTTTATTTTTTGCTTCGGGAACCATTTTAAATAAAACTCCGGTCGTTATCTTTTAATTCTCGTCGCGGAAGTTATCCGGCGAGAATTTTATTTTTTCAGAATGTTCTCTTGCTTGTTTTTGATTTTTTACTTAAAATGAGTTCTATGTCGCAAATAAATCTTTCTCAAATCGAACAAGAAATTTTGGCATTTTGGGACAAAAAGAAAATTTTTGAAAAGACCTTGAAGAAGAGGTCTCCCAAGGGAGATTTTGTTTTTTACGACGGCCCGCCCTTTGCCACGGGCACGCCTCACTATGGCCATATTGTTGCCAGTTTAATGAAAGATATTGTTCCTAGGTATTGGACGATGAAAGGATACCGTGTGGAAAGAAAATGGGGATGGGATTGTCATGGTTTGCCGATTGAAAATATTGTTGAAGAAGAAATGGATATTAAAAATAAAAAACAAATTCAAGAAATAGGAGTTGATAAATTCAATGAGGCCTGCCGCGGCAAGGTTCTGATTTACGCTGAAGAGTGGAAAAAAGTCATTCATCGGTTTGGGCGTTGGGTGGATATGAAAAATGATTATCGGACAATGGACAAAGATTTTATGGAAAGTGTTTGGTGGGTTTTTAAGCAATTGTGGGATAAGGGGTTGATTTATGAAGGTTATAAATCAATGCATATTTGCCCGAGGTGCGAAACGACGCTGTCGCAGTCGGAGGTTAGCCAAGGATATCAAGATATAGAAGACATTTCGGTGATAGTGAAATTTGAATTGTTAAGTCAGCCCGGCGTTTATGTTTTGGCTTGGACAACCACGCCTTGGACTTTGCCGGGGAATGTCGCTTTGGCTGTCGGTAAACACTTAAAATACGTTTTGGTCGAATCGGACGGAGAAAAATATATTTTAGTCGAACAAAACGCGGATAATATTTTCGGAAAAGGAAATTATAAAATTTTAAAAAACATTGAGATTCAAAGTTTGGAAAATGAAAAATATCGGCCTTTATTCGACTATTATTTAGATCGGAATTTAAAAAATAAGGAAAATTTATACACTATCCAGTTGGCTGATTTTGTGACCATAGAAGACGGTACCGGCGTCGTCCATATAGCGCCGGCTTTTGGCGAAGATGATATGAATTTGGGACAAGAGAAAAAATTGCCTTTTATTCAACATGTTAAAATGGATGGATGCTTTACCGATGAAGTTGTAGACTTTAAAGGATTGGAAGTAAAACCGAAATTTAATCCTTCAAGCGCAGATAAAAAAGTTCTTGATTATTTGGAGAGAAATGGTTTGGTTTTAAAACAAATACCTTTTACTCATTCTTATCCTCATTGCTGGCGTTGCGATTCCCCATTATTGAATTATGCCGCCTCCTCTCTATTTATCAGGGTAACGGAAATGAAAGAGCAGCTTTTAAAGACGGCGGAAAAAATCAATTGGATTCCGTCCCATATTAAACAAGGGAGATTTGGGAAATGGCTGGTTGGCGCTCGAGATTGGTCGATTTCCCGACAGAGGTTTTGGGGTTCGGTTATTCCGGTTTGGGTTTGCGGCCGTTGTCAAAAGAAGAAAGTTTTTGGCGCGGTTAAAGACCTGGAAAAAATTTCCGGAAAAAAAATCAAGGATTTACACAAGCATTTCGTCGATAAAATTGTCTTTAAATGTCCGGAATGCGGAGGATTAATGGAAAGAATTCCCGATGTTTTGGACTGCTGGTTTGAGTCCGGGTCGATGCCTTACGCGCAAATGCATTATCCTTTTAAAAATAAAGAAAAATTCGAGAGGAATTTTCCGGCCCAGTTTATTGCCGAAGGCGTTGATCAGACGCGGGCTTGGTTTTATTATCTTCATGTTTTATCGAACGCTCTGAAAAACAGCGAGGCGTTCAGAAATGTCGTCGCTAACGGAATCGTTTTGGCCGAAGATGGAAAGAAAATGTCTAAAAGAATGCAAAATTATCCCGATCCGATGGAAATAATGGAAAAATACGGAGCCGATGCCATAAGATATTACTTGGCTAATTCCTCGGTGATGAAAGCCGAGGATTTGAATTTTTCGGAAAAAGATCTTCGAGAACAATCTAAATTCATCACTATCTTGTTAAATGTTCTGTCCTTTTATCAAATGTTTTCCTCTTCTTTGCGCTCCCTAAAAGGCAATGTCCGAAAAAACGCTGCTCATGTTTTGGATAAATGGATTTTAAGTCGAATCAATCTGTTAACCAAAACCATTACTAAAGGAATGGACAGCTACGACTTGAATATAATCAGGGAGATTCCTTTATTTATCGACGATTTATCCACCTGGTATGTTCGTCGGTCGAGAGATAGATTTAAAAACGAAGACGATAAAATGGGATTAGCGGTTTTGAAAGATGTTTTAACAACTTTAAGTCGGCTAATGGCTCCTTTTATGCCTTTTATCGCCGAATATTTATATCGGCAACTGGGAGGTGGGAAAAAATCGGTTCATTTGGAAAATTGGCCGGAATTTGAGGATACTTTGATAAATGAAGATTTTTTGTCGGGTATGCAGACGGCGAGGAAAATTTGCGAGTTGGGACATAGTTTGCGGACTAAAGCCGGCATAAAGGTTCGTCAGGCGTTAAGTCAATTGTTAATCGCCAATTGTTTATTGTCAGAGGATTTAATTAAGATAATTGGAGATGAATTAAATGTTAATGAAGTAAAGATAATGAAAGATTTGCCTCGAGGGAATAACTGGATATCAAGCGAACAAACCGAAATAAAATTGGCTTTGAATATCGAAATTACTCCGGAATTGAAGCGACAGGGATTAGCTCGTGAATTGGTTAGACAAATCAATTCTTTGCGTAAACGAGCCAATTTGACCAGGTGCGATAATGTTGATTTATATTGGCAGTCCCAATCAAGAGAAATCAACGAAATTTTGACGCGTCAGAAAGAATTATTTAAGAAAGACACTTTGGTTAAAAATATTTTTGAAATGAAAATTCCCGAAGGAGTTTCTATAAAAACTCCTTTTGAAATAGAAGGAGAAAAAGTGGAGATAGGTTTAAAACGGATTTAAAATCCGAATATTATGAAACTGAATGACGGACTTTTAACCGGATTTATTTTGCGGATAAGAAATTCTCGGGAAAATGACAGGATAATCTCGTTTTATAGCCGAGAGTGCGGGAAAATAGAGATTTTTGTTCGCGCCGGTCGGAAGATTAAATCAAAATTAACTCCGATTATTTCAGAGCCGTTTGCTTTATTGGTTTTAAAAGTGGCCGAAGGGAGGGAAAATCATCATTTAATCGGAGGACAAGCGAAAGAGAGTTTTAAAAATATTTTAAAGGACTATAAGAAAATTACTCGGGTTAAAAGTTTATTTTTGACAGTCGATACTTTGTTAAAAGTCAGGAAACCGGATCAAAAAATTTTACTCTTAATCATCAAATTTTTAAGAAAAATAAATCAGTCGGCGGTTGAAGGGAAAGATCAAGTCGTCGGTGACGCTTTTTTAATCAAGTTTTTGGCTTTTTTAGGATATAGGCCGGAAATAAAACGTTGTTTAATTTGTCAAAAAGAACCCGTCTCGGGGGAGATTTTTTTTAATCTGAGCCGAGGCGGAATTATTTGCCCGGCGGATTTGACTTACAACCGAGAAGAGGGCGGAGTAAATGGCGATAATTACGGAAATGAAAACATTAGAATCAATGATAAGGTTTTAAGTGTTATGCAAAAATTGCTGTATAAGGACTTTGATTTTTTAGCGGAACAAAATTTTGTTCGAAAAGATTTATTTATAGCGGAAGCGGTAATTGATAAATTTTGCCAGTGGCACGTTAGCTGAAAGGGCACTTGGTGAATTGGATTTTATAAACGAAAATCTCCAAATCAACCAATTGCTTAATTGTCCAGAATTATGTTTAAAATTTTAAAACAATCGAAATTATCCCAGGCGAGATTGGGCCGGCTGAAAACCGCTCATGGAGCGGTTGAGACCCCTCTTTTTATGCCAATTGCCACTCGGGCGGCGGTAAAGAGTTTAACCCCTGAAGATTTGAAGAATTTGGGCACTCAAATAGTTTTAAGCAATACTTATCATTTATTCAAGAGCCCGGGGTTGGAGATTATTAAAAGGGCCGGCGGGTTGCATAAGTTTATGAATTGGTCGGGGCCGATTTTAACCGATAGTGGCGGCTACCAAATTTTTTCTTTGGCCAGAAACAGGAAAATCGGGAGTCAGGGAGTTGATTTTTTTTCAGAAGTTGACGGAAAACATTTTTTACTTTCTCCGGAAATGGCCATTCAGATTCAGAAAAATTTAAAATCGGATATTATGATGGTTTTAGACGAATGCGTTGGCTGGCCCTGCGGGAAAAAACAGGCGGAAACAGCGGTTAAAAGGACCTCTGTTTGGGCTGAACATTGTCGAATGGCTTATGATAAGTTTTTTGCCGATAGTCGCGATTCTTTGCTTTTTGGCATTGTCCAGGGTTCAATTTATTCGGATTTGCGTCGGCGGAGCGCCAAAGAAATTATTAGAATCGGTTTTGACGGGTACGCTCTCGGCGGACTAATGCTCGGGGAACCGCTTAAAAAAACTTATCAAATAATTCGAGTTGTCGAGCGGGAATTGGATAAAAACAAACCGCGTTATTTAATGGGCGCGGGCAAACCTGAACAAATTATTCAAGCGGTGAAACTTGGAATCGATATGTTTGATTGCGTTATCCCGACGCGGAACGCTAGGCATGGATTGATATACATAAATTCAAAATTCGACCAATCGGCTTTACTCAGGCTGCCTCGAGTGAAATTAAGGGGCGAATATCAAAATTTAAAACAAAAATTTTATAAGGAGATACATATTACCAACGCGAAATATAAAAAAGATTTTAGGCCTTTGGATAAAAATTGTTCTTGTTACGCTTGTAAGAATTTTTCTCGGGCTTATTTAAGGCATTTATTTAAAACCAATGAAGCGCTGGGGCAGCGGTTGGCGACGATTCATAATCTGGCTTTTTATTTGGGACTGATGAAATATGTCAGGACGGCGATTAAACAGGGCAAATTTTGACAATTTGTTTGTTTTTTGATAGACTGTTATAAATATCGGACTTCCGTTTATTTGAAAATTGTAAATTGTTTATCCATCTCTGGTGGAAAAATTGTAAATTATTTAAGGCGCCGTCGTCTAATGGTTAGGACATCAGGCTTTTCCACCAAAGGTGGATCCACCTCCGGTAGACAGTCTGGCAATGAATTATGTATTTCCTTTATATATTAAAGAGTTTTAAAAAAGAAAATTGGCATTACATAGGAATTACTGCCGATTTAAATAAAAGATTAAAACAGCACAATCAGGGTAAAACAAAATCTACCAAAGCATATCGGCCTTTTGAGTTGGTTTATTGCGAGGAATATATTACAAAGATATTGGCTAGGAAGAGAGAGATAGAATTGAAAACTAATAATAAAAAAAGAGAATTACTCTTGACGCAAATTTTGGCCCCGTCGTCTAATGGTTAGGACGCCAGGCTTTCAATCTGGCAACAGGGGTTCGATTCCCCTCGGGGCTATTGAAAATTAAGGACATCAGTTTTTCACCAAAGGCGGATCCACTTCCGGTGGACAATCTGATAACAGGGGTTCGATTCCCCTCGGCGCTACTTTTTTATTGACAAAAATTTTATTTTTGCTATTTTTATTAAGCATTTTTGTTTTTATTAAAAAAGGAGGGATTAATGAAACCTTTTTTTCGACATTGGAAAAACTTTAAAGATGCTTGGGGAATACTTATTTTTTATTTTGCCTTTTTATCACTTCTTCTTATAGAGGGTGAGGGGCCGGTGAGAAAAATTTTTATTTTTGCTCTCGTAGTCATCTTGTCTCTGCTGAGTGTTATTTTGTCCGCTAGTCCGTTTTTTAGGCATAAAAATAAGGTTTTAAGGTCTTGGTTTTATAAAAAGTCCCGGATTTAGGCCGGGACTTTTATACACATTTTTACTATGGCGATGAGAGCGATAAACATCCAGACAATATCCAGTGCCAGCACGGGGTAAGCTTTTTTTCTCAGCGATATGAGAGCCAGTCCACCGGCGCCGGTAAGGTTTAAAACCTGAAATAGAAGTCCCGGCCCTATCAGGGCATAGCTGATCAAAAAATAAGCGGCGAGCGTGGCTGTCATCCCATACCAACCAGCAATTTCCGCAACGATTTTTTTCAATTTTATCCTCCTTTGGGCTTAGCCCATTATTATAATAAAAAAATATTTCTGCCTGTCAAGGAAAAATTAATACGAAAATTTTTTCTTGACCGGTTCTTTAAATGATGTATAATTGAAATACGGCGTTTTAGATTTATTTTTTGACCGGATAAAAATTAATTTTTAAATTTATGAAAATAATCGTCTATTCCACTCCGGCCTGTTCGTATTGCCACCAATTAAAGGATTTTCTAAAGGATCGGAATATTGAATTTGAAGACATTGATGTTAGTCAAAATCAAGAAGCAGCGCAGAGAATGGTGGAAAAAACCGGACAAATGGGAGTGCCAGTGACCGAGATTGGCGATGAATTTATCGTCGGTTTCGATATGGAGAAATTAAAAGAAAAATTTAATATTTAAAAGTGGAATATTGTAAAAATATCCTTAGTTTTAAATTATTTTACGCGAGTTACTATGATGACATTTGAACAAGTAAAAAAAAATCCTCAAGTTTTGGAGTTTATTGAGCAAACCAAAATCGCCATTGAGGCGATTGGCTATAACGAGCATGATTTTCGCCACGCCAATTTGGTTTCGCAGAGATCCCGTCGTTTAGCTAAGGAAATCGGATTAAGTCCTAGGGGGCAAGAATTGGCCGCTATTGCCGGTTTTTGTCATGATATGGGAAATTTTTTGGGTCGTTCCCAGCATCATTATTGGGGAGCACTTTTGTTTCATCAGATTTTTCAACGCGAATTTCCGCCCAGAGAGATGGCTTGGATTATACAGGCGATCGCCAATCATGATAAATATGAAATGAAAATAACCAATCCTATCTCGGCTGTGGTTATTCTGGCCGATAAGTCAGACGTGCATCGTTCCCGAGCTTTTACTCAAAACTCCAAACAAATGAAAAATGATATTCATAATCGGGTCTGTTATGCGGCGACTAAGTCGGATTTAAAAGTGGATAAAAAGAAAAAACAAGTGATTCTTACTTTGGCAATTGACGCGCAATTTGTTCCGATTATTGAATATTTCGAAATTTTTACCGAACGGATGACCTATTGCCGTCAAGCCGCCAATTATTTGGGCTATAAATTCAAGTTGATAATCAATAATTTCAAATTACTGTAAACGGAAGGAAATTTATTCTGAAGAAATAAATGGTTTATGCTGATTTTAGCGCCAACCAGTCGTAATATCCAAAAAATAAGAGAGAATATTAAACGGGGCGAAGTCGTCGTTTATCCAACGGATACTTTATACGGCTTGGGAGTTGACGCGTTCAATAAACAGGCGATTAAGCGGTTGTTTGAGATAAAGGGAAGAAATTTTAACAAGCCGGTTTCTATTATGGTTTCCAGTTTGAAAGAAATCAGGAAATTGGCTTGGCTGAATAAGAAGCAAGAGAATATAGTCAAAATGATTTTGCCCGGCCCCTTTACTGTCCTTTTAAGAAAGAAAAAAGGAGTTTTAAAAATTTTGACTGCCGGCGGAGACAGGGTGGGCTTAAGAATTCCCAATTCAAAAATTTGCATGAAGCTTAGTCGTAATTTGCCGATTACCGCCACGAGCGCCAATAGGTCCGGACAAAAACCAACCGGCGATTTTGAAAAATTGAAGAGAATTTTCGCCAACCAAGTAAATTTAATTTTGAAAGGAAAAAAATTGAAAGGTCGGCCGTCGATTGTTATTGATTTGACCAAGGAACCATTTATGATTTTGCGCGGATAATTAGTTTTTAGTCGACATTATTTTTTATATGAGCAAAAGGATAGAGAGGGTAAACGAGTTGATTAAAAGAGAAATAGCGCAGATTATTAAACGGGAAATCGAATTACCCGAAGGTTCGCTGATTACGGTTTTGTCGGTTCAAACCACCCGCGATTTGCAGGAAGCTAAGATTTGGTTAAGTATTTTTCCTTTTTCCTCGGCCATAAAGACCCTGAGAGGTATTAATAAAAAAATAGGTTATTTACAGGGATTGCTTAATCGCCGGCTGAGAATGAGGCCTTTGCCAAGAATTGCTTTTGCTCTCGACTATTCTGAAGAGAAAACTAATCAAATTGAAGATATTTTGCGAGGTCTTGACAAAGAAAAAATTTTGTGATATAGTATAACCGCAATTTAAAAATAACGTATTTTAAAAACAAACAATAAACAATCATCCTAAAAGGGAAAAGGAGGAAATTTGAAGTTCTTTAACAAAGTCAAGGATTGGATTCGACTGCCAGACAATAAGGTGGCCAGGGCCTATAAAAAGGTTTTGGTGGTGGTGGATACATCCGCTTTTTTGAATGAAGAAGCGGCGAAAGAAATAGGATTGCTTCTTCGTTTAAAAAATCTCTATGTTCCCATGGGGGTTTATGGGGAAATACAGAAAAAATTGAAAGATATTTCCCTTGGGAAAATAGAAAGATCCCTAGCCGAGCGGGTGAACGTGATTTCGATCGTCCTGGAGAAAATGTTAAAAAGGGGAAAATGGCGCCTGGAATCATCTAGGGAGTTGGGCATAGTTCCAAACCTGAGAAAGATCGAAATATTCCAGCTGGAAGGAGTATTCCAGGATAAAATTTGGTCTTTAGTCAAAAAGCGAATGCCCCGCACTTACATCCCGATTGAGGGTAATCGTTATCAAACATATAACAATTGCACGACATTGGAAGAATTAGTGGGGATAGGCGATCTCAGGGTTATTGCCGTAGCGCTGAAACTTCAACGCCAAAAAAAGAACCGGGTTGTCCTGCTCACGCGGGACAAAATGATGACTCTTGTAGCAGAGAGTCAAGGGTTGTCAGTAATTGAATCTCTAAAAAATTATCAACAAGATTAAAAGGGGTCAAAAAAGAGGAAATCATGTTGTAGTTTACGACAAAAAGTATTGCGAAGATAAGAATGAAGAGATGGGGCGGTTTTACCGCCTCTTTTTTTGTTTTATGGATTTAAAAGACGCTTGTTTTCGGCCGTGATTATTTTGTAAAATAGTGTATTATTAATATTAATCCAAATAGCGTCAATATATGAAAAAACAAAAAATAAAAAGCGATTTGATTATTGTTGGCCTTTTGTTTTTGGCTCTTTTTTTGTTTTTTCTTTTGCCGCCGATCGATCCCGATTTAGGTTGGCATTTGCGCTGCGGTCAAGAAATTTGGCAACAAAAAGGGTTTTGTTCCCAAAATCGTTTTTCGGTTTTATTAGAGAATTATTCTTGGACGAATCATCATTGGCTTTATCAGATTGTTCTTTTTCCTGTTTATAAACTTGCCGGCTTTTGGGGATTGAGCGTCTTAGGTTCTTTTATCATCAGCTTGTCCTTGCTGATTTTTTATTTGGCGATTAAGAATTCTTTTTTAGAAAAGATTATCGCCACTATTTTGGTTATTCTTTTCAGCGGGGGTGTTTTTTCTCTTGGTGTCCGCAGTCAACTGTCCGGTTTTTTATTTTTTAATTTTTTACTTCTTATTTTTTCGCGGATTGAAAAAAAATTTAAACTCATTTGGTTTTTTCCCTTAGTAATGTTGGTTTGGGCAAATAGCCACGGTTCTTTTGTCCTTGGTTTGATTTTAATCGGTTTTTTCTGGTTGCGGCAGTTGATTATTTTTTTATTTTCTATTAAGGGGTGGTCGAGGTCGGATTTAGCGGATTCCCGGCGTCTTATTCTTTTTACCGCTAGCGCCGCTTCTTGTTTTTTAATCACCTTGGCTAATCCTTTTGGTTTTGGCGTTTATCAAGAAGCTTGGCGGCACTTGACCGGCAGTATTGATCTGAGCAAGTTGATTGCCGAATGGGTACCGCCCGGTCCGTGGACTTGGTGGTTGGTTTTAGCCAGCGGAATTTGGCTTTTCTTATATATTCTCATCAAGGCCGAGGGGAAAAATAAAATTTTTAGCTTTTTGATTTTGCCGTTTATTTTTTTGGCTTGCGAAGCACGCCGCCATACGTCTTTTTATTTTGTCTTATTTTTTTATTTTCTTCTAACTATTACTCCCGCCCAAAATTTTTTATCAAACATTGTTAAAAATAAGCGGTTCAAGATTTTTTTGGCGTTTTCATTGATTTTGATTTTTCTAGCCATTGGCTTAGTTAGGTTGCCCAAAACGGCCTCGGATAATTCTTCTTGGGAAAATTATTGTCGCGCTTCGTCTTTGGATTATCCTTATGGAGCGGTCGAATTTTTGAAAGCGCAACCTGCGGTTGTTTACGAAGGAATAGCGGTAAAAGAGAATATCTATAATCGTTATGAATGGGGCGGATTTTTAATTTGGCAATTGCCTGAATATAAGATTTTTGTCGATGGTCGGATGCCGGCTTGGCCATTGTTCTCGAATTTGTCTACATCAGCGCCCAAAAGTCCGTATACAGTTTATTTAGAGGTCATTCAAACTCAATCCGGATGGCAGCAAACGCTGGAACAATATCGGATTCAATGGATTTTAATCAGTCCGGGGACTTTCATGGACTTGCTTTTAGCTCCGGAGCCGGGAAAATTCGGCTGGCAAGAGGTTTTTCGCGATTCCGTTTCAGTGGTCTATAAAAAACTGACAAATTAAGAGATAGAGGGCTGGAGATAATTTTTAATTTTAATAAACGCCTCGGGGTCTGTTATTTCTGATTTGAGGTGTTTTTATTTTTTAAAAATGTGTTAGAATGAGAAAGTTCTGTTATTAATAATTATTGATCACTATGACCGATTTAATGGAAAAAATAGTTTCTTTGGCTAAACGCCGAGGTTTTATTTTTCAGTCGTCCGAAATTTATGGAGGATTAAATTCCTGTTATGATTATGGGCCATTGGGAGTAGAATTGAAAAATAATATCAAAAGGGCCTGGTGGAAGAAGATGGTTCAAGAACGAGAAGACGTTTTCGGCCTGGATTCTTCAATTTTGATGAATCCCAAAGTTTGGGAGGCCTCGGGACATATATCCGGTTTTGTCGATCCTTTAGTTGAGTGCAAATCTTGCCATAAAAGGTTTAAGCTCGACGACTTAAAAGATAAAAAAGAATGTCCGGAATGCCGCGGCCAATTGACTGAATCTAGGAAATTTAACCTTTTATTCAGGACTTTTATGGGGCCGGTGGAAGACGGGTCTTCAATCATTTATCTCCGACCGGAGACGGCTCAGGGGATTTTTGTCAATTTCAACAATATTCTGCAGGCCGGCCGAGCAAAAATTCCCTTTGGCGTCGCCCAAATTGGCAAGTCGTTTCGCAACGAAATCACTCCCGGCAATTCTGTTTTTCGGACAAGGGAATTCGAGCAAATGGAGTTGGAATTTTTCGCTAAACCGAAAGAAGCGGTTAAATGGTATCAGTATTGGCAAAAGGAACGCCGCGATTGGTATGAGAATTTGGGTATTAAAAAAGAAAATTTGCGGCTACGCGAGCATCGCTCGGACGAATTGGCTCATTATGCTCAGGCCTGTTCAGACGTTGAATATAATTTTCCTTTTGGCTGGTCGGAATTGGAAGGCATCGCCAATCGTCGTGATTTTGATTTGAAACAGCATGCCAAATATTCAGGCCAGGATTTATTTTGCGCGAATGAAGGAACGGGAGAAAAATTTATTCCTTATGTTATTGAACCATCGGCTGGTGTTGACCGATCTTTACTCGCCTTTTTAATCGACGCCTATAAAGAGGTTGAAGGAGGAAGAACCACCACTACCAAGTCGGTTAAAGAGCGGGAAACGGTTTTGTGTCTGCATAAGGATTTGGCGCCGGTTAAGGCGGCGGTTTTGCCGTTGTCTAAAAAGGAGCCGCTGGTCAAAATAGCCCGGGATATTTATCGGGAATTAAAAAAGCATTGGATTTGCCAGTATGATGAGATTGGTTCAATCGGCCGACGCTATCGTCGGCAGGATGAAATCGGCACTTTGTATTGTCTGACAGTCGATTTTGAAAGTTTGAATGATAAAAAAGCGACTGTTAGAGACCGTGATACTATGGAACAGGAAAGAGTGGACATAACGGAGTTAACCAGGTATTTGGAGGAAAAATTAAAATAGGGTTAAAAAAAATTTTTTAGCGGAGAAGGCGGAAGGTTATTCGAATATAATTTTTTATTTTTTATTTTTAGTTTAGTGAAATTCTCATGTATCATCAAACCAAATTTTCCAATGGGCTTAAACTGATTACTGTTCCGGTCGAAGACGCCAAAACGGCGGCAGTTTTAATTTTACTGCCGGTCGGCTCCCGATACGAATCCGCCAGTTTCAACGGCGTTTCTCATTTTATTGAACATATGATGTTCAAAGGAACGGTTAAAAGGCCCAACTCTTTGGCAATTAGTAGGGAATTAGACGGTATCGGCGCTCAATATAACGCTTTTACCGGTAAAGATCATACTGGTTATTGGGTCAAATCGGCGAAAGAGAATTTAAAAACAGGATTGGATGTTTTGGCTGATATGCTTTTAAATTCCGTTTTTGACAAAAAAGAATTCCAACGCGAGAAGGGGGTAATTTTAGAGGAAATTAAAATGTATCAAGAAAATCCCTTGCTTTATATCGATGAATTTTTCGAATTCCTCCTTTTTCAAAAACATGCGTTGGGGCAGTTAATCAGCGGTCACCTTGAAAATGTTCGAAAAATGAGCCATAAACGTTTAATCGAATATCAAAGGTTATTTTATCGACCTGAACGAGTGACGGTCGTAGTGGCCGGGGGAATAAAAAGAGAACAGACTGTCAATTTGGTTAAGAAATTTTTTCCTTGGAAATGCGTCCGAAAAAATAAAGAGGTTCAATATGCTCCTTTTAAAAAAAGAGATTGTCAAGTCGGCCTCGGAGTCAAAATTTTTTACAAAAAAGATTTAGAACAGACCCAGATTGCCCTTGGCGGATTTGCTTATCCTTATAACCATTCTAAACTTGAAGCGGCGGAACTTTTATTGGTGATTTTGGGCGGAAATATGAGTTCTCGTCTTTTTATAGAAGTGAGAGAAAAAAGGGGTTTGGCTTATGACGTCGGAGCTTATTTAAACAAATATCAGGATGTTGGCAATTATGTTATTCGGGCCGGGGTTGATAAAAATAAAGTCGGCGAGACCATCGAAGTCATTTTAAGCGAGTTGGAAAAAATTAAAAAAAACGGCGTAACTAAAGAAGAGATTTTGCGGGCTAAAGATTATCTCGAAGGAAGAATGAAAATTTCCTTCGAGGATTCATCGGCCTTGGCCAGTTGGTATGGCAATCAGTCTCTTTTCGCCGATTCAATTATTTCGCCGGCTCAAAAATTAAAAAAAATAAGAAAAGTGACTCAGGGGCAGATTCAAGAAGCGGCCCTCGATCTATTCCGTTCAAAAAAATATAAAATGGCTTTAATCGGGCCCTTTAAAGAGATAAAACCGCTGTTGCGGATTTTAGAAAAAAGAGTATAATTGGAAATATTAAAAATTGAAAATAAAATGTTGATTTTTTAAATTCCAAATTTCAAATTTGAAACAGTTTAGATAAGTTTAAAAATTATTTTTCGCCAAAGAATCAGACAAATCAACGTTTGTAATTTATTTTAAGATTTTTAGTTTTTTATTTTAACATTAGTGCTTATGCTCGAAGAAAAGACGACAATTATTAAAATAGATATTTGGTCTGTTGCCAAAATAGTTTTAGCTGTTTTGGTTTTATGGTTTTTGTATCTGATTCGCGACGTTATTTTGATATTTTTTATCGCTAGTCTTTTAGCCGCGATTATTACTCCGGCGGTTAATTTTTTCGAACGGAAAAGAATACCTCGTTGGCTCGGGGCGGCATTTGTCTATATTATTGTCTTATTAATCTTGTCTTTGATTGGTTTTGCGGTTATTCCAACGGTTATAGACCAGGGTAAGGTGCTTATTACCCAATTGCCGGAAATATCAAAGTCTTTTTTGGGAAGATTTTCAGCTCAAAACCCGGAGGGAATCGCATCTTTTTTGAATAACTGGATAAGCAAATCAAACTTCAATGGTAAATCGATTTTCCTGACATTGGGAACGGTCGCCGGTCAGATATTTTCTTTTTTTATAGTTTTTGTTGTCGCTTTCTATTTATCTATTCAAAAGAAAAAAGTTCGTCTTTTTGCCAATTCCATTATTCCGTTAAAATATCATGATTTTTTAGAACATTTTGTCATTGCGATTCAAAAAGAAGTCGGCGCCTGGGGTCGGGGTTTATGTTTTCTCTGCTTGTTTATCGGGGTTTTAACTTATGTTGGTTTGGCTATTTTAGGAGTGAAATATGCTTTAGTTTTAGCGGTTATCGCCGGTTTTACCGAAGCCGTTCCTTATATCGGGCCGTGGATTGCCGGCATAATCGCGACGATTGTCGCTTTGCCTCAATCTCCGACTTTAGCTTTGTTGGTAATTGCGCTTTTTCTTGTTATTCAGCAGTTTGAAAATACGATAATTTTCCCTTATGTGATGAAGCGGGCAGTCGGGCTTGATCCGTTGATTATTATTTTTGTTTTGTTAATCGGAGGCAAAATAGCCGGTCCCGTTGGCATGATTCTGGCGGTTCCCGTGGCTACGGTCGTCACGATTATCATTAAGTATTATTTGAAAAATAAACAAGAAATAAAAGAAAGCCCAACCCCTTCTTAAAATAAAAATAGTATTTTAAAAAGCGTTTATGTTTGCTAAGAAAATAGGCATAGATTTAGGAACAACCAGTATTTTGGTTTATTTGCCCAACAAGGGAATAGTCACCAATGAGCCGTCAGTGGTGGCTATTTCCACTGTGGATAAAAGTGTTTTGGCGGTTGGAGATGAAGCCAAAGAAATGATTGGCCGGACGCCCGATACAATTATCGCCAAAAGGCCATTGAAAGACGGAGTTATTGCTGATTATAAATCTACCGAAGCAATGCTGATGTATTTTATTGGCAAGGTTATCGGCCGCTTTAATTTTTTCAGACCCGAAGTGATGGTGGCTGTTCCTGGCGGCATTACTTCTACGGAGAAGAGAGCTGTTGTTGATGCGACCATCAGAGCCGGCGCCCGGGCGGCTTATATTATTAAAGAGCCGATTGCCGCCGCTATTGGGTCGGGCATTCCTATTGGCTCGGCCTCAGGACATATGATTATCGATATCGGTGGGGGAACTACTGAGGCGGCGGTTATTTCTTTGGGCGGGATTGTCACTTGCACTTCAGTCAGAGTTGCCGGCAACAAATTCGACTCGGCGATTGCTACTTTTATTCGTAAAAAATACAATTTGGCCGTTGGCGAAAGGACGGCCGAAGAAATTAAAATTAATATTGGCTCGGCCTTGCCTTTAGAAAAAAAATTAAAAATGGATATAAAAGGACGGGATATGATTCTTGGACTGCCGCGGATTATTACGATTAATTCAGATGATATTACTGAGGCGATTCAAAATGAATTAAGCGCTATTGTCAGCGCGGTTAAGTCGGTGCTTTACGAAACTCCACCGGAACTTTCGGCCGACGTGATAGAAAAAGGCATGGTATTGTCAGGGGGCAGTTCTCTTTTGCGAAATCTTGATAAACTTTTAACCCAAGCGATTGGCGTTCCTTCTTATGTCGCCGATGAGCCCCAACTTTCCGTGGCAAAAGGGACGGGGATGGCTTTGGATAATTTGGAGTCCTATAAGAGAAGTATCTCGGCTATGCGTTAGGGTTATGGTAAAACAAAAATAGTTCATTATACGGTGAAAAATAAAATATAAAAAATTAAAAGGATAGTGTAAAATTCGGATTAGAATAAAGTTAAAACGTTTTAACTTAAAGTATAAATGATTATAGGTATTGACGTCTCTCGGATTAATAAAAAACAAAAAACTGGCGTGGAATGGTATTTATTTCGCCTGATTCAGGAAATGAAAAAAATTCCTTTTAATCGGGATACGGAGTTTGTTTTATATTCGCCGATTGATTTCAAGGGTGACTTGGCGAATTTGCCCGGAAATTGGCGGTTAAAAAGGTTGTCTTGGCCATTGAAGTATGCTTGGACGCAAATCAGGTTATGTTTAGAGATTTTTATCAATCGGCCGAATATTTTATTTATTCCGGCGCATATTTTGCCATTTTTTTGCCCTGTTAAGTCAGTATTAGTTATTCATGATTTGGGTTTTGAAAGATTTCCCGAATATTATTCTTTCTGGCAAAGAATTTATTACTCTTGGACTCACCGATATTCATTTAAAAAAGCGGCAAAAATCATTGTTCCTTCGGAATTTACTAAAAAAGAAATAATTGAATTGTATCGGGTGACTGAAGATAAAATAGAAGTCATCCCCGAGGGCTACGACCGCGAAACTTTTTATTTGGTGGATGATAAAGCAAAAATTGCTTCAATCCGGGTTAAATACGGGATAAAAGGATCCTATTTTCTTTATGTTGGCCGTTTGGAAAAGAAAAAGAACGTAAAAGGACTCATTGACGCATATAAAGAGTTTTGTGCGGCAAATATTGGCCTTAAGAATATTCCCCGGTTGGTTTTGGCGGGTAAAAAAAGTTTTGGCGGTCGGGAAATTGAAACTGCGATCAGCGGCTTTGAGTCGAATATCCTTTATCTCGGTTATGTTCACGATAAGGATTTAGTTTATTTATATAACGGCGCCGAGGCGTTTATTTTTCCCTCTTTTTATGAAGGATTTGGCTTACCATTAATTGAAGCGATGGCTTGCGGCTGCCCGGTTTTAACTAGTAATGGCGCTTCTCTTCCGGAGGTCGGCGGAAATGCCGTCGTATATTTTTCTCCAAATAATATAAAAGATATGGCAAGGGTAATGGAGGAGTTTTTAAAGAATGAGGAGTTAAAAAAAGAAATGGTAAAAATGGGTTTAAATCGAGTGGCGGAAAATTTTTCCTGGCGGCAATGCGCTGAAAAAATAATCGAGGTTTTAGCCAATCTTTAAAAAATTCTATTATTTTTCATTTTGGTTATAATCAAAATTTAGCCGGTTACTAATCGGGTATGAAGATAATCGGGCATCAAAAGATAATTCAATTCTTGCAGAGAAGTATAAACAATAATAAACTAGCGCAGGCTTATTTATTTTATGGTCCTCGACATATCGGCAAGACCATGGTCGCGGAATATTTTACTGCCCGGTTGCTTTGTTTCCAAAAAAGGGCATGCGGGAAGTGTTTGAGTTGTCAGCAATTTAAAAAAAAAATCCATCCTGACGTATATCGAGTTTCTGGTTCTCCAATCGGCATTGATTCGGTTCGTCGGATTATAAACGCCTTGAGCCTTAAGCCCCTTTTTGCTCCTTATAAGGTGGTTATTGTGGAACAGGCCGATAATTTGACGATTCCGGCGGTAAATGCGTTTTTAAAACTTCTTGAAGAACCGCCGGCAAAAGCAGTCATTATTTTGATTGCTAAGAATTTTTATAAACTTCCGGCGACTTTATATTCGCGGTGTCAAATTTTAAGATTCAGCTTGCCGCCCAAGAAAGAAATAATAGATTTTTTAATAAAAGAATTCTCTTTAAACGGAGAAGAAGCCATAAATGTGGTTGATTTGGCCTTAAACAGGCCGGGTGTCGCTCTTGATTTTGCCAAGAATCCCGAGATTCTTCTTGAATATAAAAAAACGATGACTAAGTTTGCGGTCTTAATGCTGGCTAAAAATTTCGAGCAAAGAATTAATTTGTTGAATGCGCTTCAAGATCTGGATTCCGACGATTTAACCAATTTAATGATTATAGTCAGAGATTTAATTTTAATAAATCTAAATTGCTCGGCAGGCATGAGTTTTTTAAAAAACGGGTTGAACGGAGGGTTGGATAGCGCAAAATTGGAAGAATTAAAAAATCTTTATTCGTTTAATAATTTGAAGCATTTTTGCTATCAAGTTCTAAAAGCGCAATTTTGGTTTAATTCGTCTAATCTCAATAAGAAGTTAGCGATGGAAAATTTGTTAGTGGCGCTGGAAAATTGAGAATATTGAGCAATACCCGAAATTTTGGGATTAGAATTTTAAACAAAATAAAATTATGGATATAATACAATTTCATCAATCGAAATTTGAAAAAATTATAGAATTCTTAAAAAAGGATATTCAGAGTATCCGAACCAACAGGGCAAACCCCGATTTAGTTGCCCATGTCTCGGTAGATGCTTATGGGACAAAAACACCCCTTGAACAACTTGCCGCTTTAAGTGTTCCCGAGCCGAGAACGATAGTTATTCAGCCCTGGGATAAAAATCTTGTTAAAGTTATTGAAAAGGCATTGACGGCGGTGGATTTAGGGACTATGCCTAGCGTCAGCGAGGGAATTATTCGGTTAAATTTGCCTGCACTTAACGAGGAGACGAGGAGAAATTTAGTTAAATTTTTACAGACGAAATTAGAACAAGGCAGAAAGTCATTGCGGCTCGTCCGTGATAATATTCGCGATGAAATCGTTAAAGCCGAAAGAGCTAAAGAAATCACCGAAGATGAAAAATACCGTTTATTTGAGGAATTGGATAAGCTGACGGGACAAAAGCAGGATGAAATTAAATTGATGGGAGAGAAAAAAGAAAAGGAAATAATGGGGTTAATGTAAAATGAGAACAAAAAACGGATTAAGATGCTAGTTTTTTAGTTTTCTATTTTCAGATTATATTTTTATTTTTAGATTCAAAATCATGTTATGCCCGTTGTTTTAGCTATTATCGGTCTAAGCGTTTTGGTTTTTTTCCATGAATTAGGACATTTTTTATTTGCTAAAATGATCGGCGTTAAGGTAGAGGAATTTGGGTTTGGTTATCCTCCTCGAATCTGCGGATTTATTCGAGAAAAAAGCGCTAAGCAATCTTTTATCGGTCATCTAGCGAATTTTTTTTCTTTTTTAAAAGGAAAAAAAATATTTGGCAGGATAAGGTTTTTTTGGGGCAAAAAGATTCCATTGCTCTTTAAAGAAAAAACTATTTATTCCTTAAACTGGATTCCTTTTGGCGGTTTTAATAAACTTAAAGGAGAGTTGGACGGAGAAATAAGTAAGGATAGTTTTTTCGCTCAAACTTGGTGGAAAAAGGCTTTAGTCGCTGTTGGCGGAGCGGCGATGAATGTGTTTTTGGCTATTTTGCTCCTTATTTTTCTGTATGCCAGCGGCATTCCTCAGGATAGCGAGTTTATTGAAAAAAATGGACGAATTGTCAGGTCGGTCGGCATTCAAATCGGATTTATTTCTTCGGGTTCGCCGGCAGAAGAGCAAGGATTGAAAGTGGGGGATGTTATTGTCGGGGTTGATGACCGCGTTTTTGATCAAGTGCCGGATATCCAAAATTATATTAAAACAAAAGTGGGGCAATCGGTAAAAATGGAGATTAGTCGCGGAAAACAAGGTATTGTTTTTCAGGTGCCAGTTTTGCCGTATAATCAGATTTTTTCCGCTGCTGACGTTGAACTCGCCGAAGGGATGCCAGTACAGGAAAATGATGAAAATTTTACCATTGAAGAAGATAATTACGGAGTTATCGGCGTGGCCTTATCAAAGATGGTTATAGTTGTTTATCCTTGGTTTCGGGCCGTGATTATGGGCATTAGAGATGCTTTTGGGTTATTTGGCCGTTTGTTCGCGGGAATTTGGTTAATTTTAAAGGCGCTTTTTGTCAAAAAACAAGTTCTGGGCAAGCTTTTCGGACCAGTTGGCATTACCGTGGTTACGACCCAAATGGCTCGTCTAGGCGGCGCTTATTTCTTGCAATTTATCGCCTTTCTTTCAGTGGCTATCGGCGCCTTTCAAATAATACCTTTTCCCGGTTTAGACGGTTCAAGAGTTTTATTTGCCGCTATTCAGGGAGTTAAAGGCAAACCGATCAGTCAACGGACCGAGAGTATCGTAGTTAATATTGGCTTCAGCTTGCTTTTAATACTTTTGTTTTTTATCACCTTCAAAGAAATTTTCGATTTGTTTTAAAATTAATTTATTCACGTGCCAATAGATTATATGGATGAAATTAAAAGTTTTCAAAAAAAAGGACTAACCCAAAAATCGAAAGATCTTGCCCAATGGTATAACGACCTGGTTTTAAGGGCTGATTTAGCCGACTATTCCGAAGTCAAAGGAAGTATGATTATTAAGCCCGAAGGTTATGCTATTTGGGAGAAAATTCAAAAGGTTCTTGACCAGTGTTTTAAGGAAGATGGCGTGAAAAATTGCTATTTTCCCTTGCTTATTCCTTATCGTCTCTTAAAAAAAGAGAAAGAACATCTTGAAGGTTTTTCTCCCGAATTGGCTGTGGTTACTCACGCTGGAGGAGAAAAATTGCCGGAACCCTGTGTTCTTAGGCCAACTTCGGAAACGATTATGTATAAAACCTTTTCCGAGTGGATTAAAAGCTATCGCGATCTGCCTTTAAAAATAAATCAATGGTGTAATGTTATTCGCTGGGAAAAAAGGACTTATCCCTTTTTAAGAACAACCGAGTTTTTATGGCAAGAAGGACATACGGTTCATCAAACGGAAAACGAGGCGGTTGAAATGGCTTTAAGAGCGATGAATTGGTATTGCGGATTTTATCGGGATTGTCTTGCTATTTCTCCTTATGTCGGCATTAAGAGTGAACAGGAAAAATTCGCCGGCGCCAAAACCACTTATTCTATTGAATTGGTGATTCCCAACGGTAAATCTCTGCAGGGAGCGACTTCTCATAATTTAAGCGATAATTTTTCCAATGTTTTTAATATTACTTATTTAGACAAGCAGGGTGAAAAGAAATATCCTTATCAAACATCCTGGGGACTTTCGACTCGGGCTATTGGCGGTTTAATTTTAGTTCATGGCGACGATTCGGGTTTGGTTTTGCCGCCAAAAGTTGCCGATCCCCAGGTTGTTATTATTGTCATCCCCAGTTATGACAAGAGTCAATCGGAAAGGGTGAATAAATATGCCCTTGAAATCCGAAAAAAAATATTTAAAAGTGGTTTCAAGGTTGAAATTGACACTGATGAAAAATATTCGCTTGGTTATAAGATTAACAAGTGGGAATTAAAGGGCGTGCCCTTGAGGCTGGAAATCGGGCAAGAAGAAGTGAAGAAAAAGAGCGTAAAATTCGCTCGTCGAGACAATTTTGAGAAAGGTTTTATAAAATTTGGCGAATTGACAAAGGAAATTGGGGATCTTCTGAATTTAATCCAAAATAATCTTCTTGCTAGATCGGAAAAAATTAAGAATGATTTGACAAAAGAAGCCGGCAGCTACCAAGAGTTTAAAGAGATTGTTAACCGGGGAAAATTTTTTGTTCGGGCGTTTTGGTGCGAGAAAAAAAAGTGCGAAGATATGATTAAACGAGAAGCGAAAATGACAACTAGGGTTTTGGAATTAGAGAAAATGAATGACTCCGAAGTTGGGACTTGCGTTTATTGTGGCCAGCCGGCTAAACATATGTGGCTTTTTGCTCAGAGTTATTAAAAGAAAGGAGGGAAAAAATAAAAAAATAAAATACCCAAAACACAAATGTAAAAATGTAAAAATTTTATGAAGCGCAAAGACAACGCAAAAATTGTGATTTCTCAAAAAATATTTTGTAATTTTTTACTTGTGTTTTTTATTTTTAATTTTTTATATTAGAAAAACACCTATGTTGAAAAATTTTTTTGGTTTATTTTCTAAAAATATCGGCCTCGACTTAGGGACAACCAATATGAAAGTTTATCTTAGAGGAAGGGGTATAGTGATTGACGAATCGACGGTTGTCGCGGTTAATACCAGGAATGACCAGATTATTGCCATTGGGAGCGAAGCTTTAAAAATGATGGGTAAAGTTCCGGGACATATTTTAGTTGTTCAACCATTGGACCATGGCGTTATTTCGGATTTTGAGGTGGCGGAGAAAATGCTTAAATCTATTTTTGAAAAGGTTCATCGCGATACGTTCACTTTATTGCCTCGGCCGAGAATAGTGGCGGCCGTGCCTTTGGATGTGACCGAAGTTGAACAAAAGTCGTTGGAAGATGTGATTCTTCAGGCTGGTGCCCGAGAGGTTTTTTTAGTTGAAAGGCCGATGGCCGCGGCTATCGGCGCTAAGTTGCCGATTCAGGAATCGACCGGGAATATGATTGTTGAATTGGGCGGTGGCCTTTCGGAAGTGGCAGTCATTTCTTTAAATGGGATTGTTTGCTGGAAATCGTTAAAAATTGGAGGTGGATCGCTAAATAAGAATATTATCAATTATGTTAGAGAGAAATTTAGCGTTTTTTTAGGAGATCAAACCGCCGAAGAGATAAAGATAAAAATTGGTTCGGCTATTCCTGATAAACCCCAGGAAATGAAAGTTAAAGGAAGGGATTTGGTTAGCGGTTTGCCTAGGGAGATAGTGGTGAATGATTCTCAAATTAGAGAGGCGATTGCTTCGCCTTTAAGAATTATTATCGAGGCCATTCATGACACCATTGAGTCCACTCCGCCCGAGTTGGTATCCGACATTTACGAGCGGGGGTTGGTTATTTCCGGGGGCGGAGCTTTAATTCGTGGTTTTGATAAGTTAATTCAGAAAAAAGTTAATATTCCAGTTTATATAACTGACGACCCCTCAACTTCGGTGGTCCGCGGCGCCGGTTTGATTCTTGAAGATTTTGAAAATTTAAAACAAGTGTTTATTCCTTCGGCTCGGGATTAAATATCGGCCACTTTGGAACTCAATAAAAAATCCACGGCTGCCAATTGACAGTCCTGGATAAAAATTCGTTTTAAGATGTGGTAGAGTTAGAAATGGCGTTAGCGGTCGAATCTTCCAATTTTAAAGAAATGACCTTAGAAATTCCATCTCGTCCCATACTTACTCCATAAAGAATGTCGGCTGATTCCAATGTTTGTTGGTTATGGGTAATAATGATGAATTGAGTGTGTTTTTTTAATTCTTCTAAAATTTTAGCGAATCTAAAGGAGTTTTCTTGGTCTAGGGCGGCATCAACTTCGTCTAAAACGACAAAAGGAGGCTTATTGATAGAAATAATTGCGCAAATTAAAGATAGGGCGGTTAAGGCCTTTTCTCCGCCGGAAAGCATTTCAATGCTTTTTATTTTTTTCCCCGGCGGAGTGGCGAAAATGTCGATGCCGGGGATCCCACCGGGGGTTTCCTCAATTGTTGCTTTCGTCTCCGGATTTTCCGTTTGATTTTCTTTTTCTTCGCCTTGGGTCGGCAATTCAGAAATAGGTTGGGGTTCTTGAAAGATTATTTTTGCCTTCCCTCCGTTAAAAATAATTTTAAAATAGCGGTCGAATTCCTCGTTAATTTGGGATAAGTTTTTCTTGAATTGGTTTTTAATTTTTAAGTTTAATTCATCGATAATTCTGTTGAGCGACTTTAAACTCTCCTTAAGATCGGAACTTTGCGAACTTAGGAATTCATATCTTTTTTTTACCTCGGGATATTCTTTTTCTATTTCAGGATCTATCCCGCCGATAAATTCCAATTGATGTCTTAATTTCTGAATTTCTTCAAGGCTGATTATTTCTTGTTTTTCCATTATTTGTTCGTCTGTTGGCTGTGATAGCCATAGGTCCAAATTTTCCGCTGTTTGGTTTTGTGTTTGGTTTTTGATTTCTTGCTCTAAATCCTCTTTTTTGGTTTCTAATTTGGCGCTTTCGATTTGTATTCTATTGATTGATTCATTGACTCGATTGAGTTGTGACTGTTTTTCTTGAATTTTATTCTGTTGCTCAAAAAGTTCTTTTCTTTTTTCTTTTTCTTTTTGTCCAAATTGAGATATTTTTTCGTTTATTTGCTCCATTTTTTGGTCTAAATCCCCAATTTTTATTTCCAAATCATCGGTTTGTTTTTTTATTTCTCTGATTTTGCCTTCGCGGCGAGTTGAGAGGTTGTCATTTTTTATTTCCGTCGGTGACTGAAAACAACCAAGAATTTGGTTTATTTTAGAAAAAATATCTTCAGCCAGTGTTTTAAGGTTGTCGATTTCATCGAGTCGAGAAAACTTCTTTATTTGGTCAATAAATTTTTGTTGTTTTGCTGAAAGGTCTTTTAGATCGGCAAATATTTTTTTTGTATCAACCATTATCTCAGGTTTGGGCCTATCTTCTTTATTTCTTTCCTCTTCAAGGATTAATTGCATTTTGGCGGTTGACTGTTGAGATAAATATTCGTTTCTGGTTTTCATGAATTTTTGATATTCTTGTTGCATTTTTTGATACGATTCATCCACTTCTTCATAAACCAGTTTTTTTGACTCCTTAATACATACGGCTAATTCTTTCTCTAGCTCTTTTTGTTTTTCTATCTCGACTTGAAGGTCCCTTTTTAATGATAATGTTCTTTTTTTTAGGTCTTGCCAAATATCCCCGTAATATTTTTTTTGCAGTTTTTGTAATTCGGCTTCTATTTGTTTCCGCCGAGCCAATTTATTTATTTGTCGGCTAAGCGAGTGAAGATGGGGGATGATTTCGTTCAAGGCGATTCCGGCCTGCTTTAAATTCTCCCGACTTTTTTCTAATTTTCTCAAAGCAATATCTTTTTTTATTTGATATTGTTTTATACCTGTTGCTTCGTCAAAGAATTTTTTTCTTTCAAGGGGGGAGGAAATAAGGATTTGATCGATTGTCCCTTGTCCGATAATACTATAACTCCTTTGTCCGAAATTGGTTTTGGCTAGTAAAATAAGAATATCTTGCAGTCGAACCCGTCCCTTATTTATAAAATATTCATTTTCGCCATTGCGATAAAGTCGCCGGGTGATAGTGAATTCTTTATAGTCGATCGGGCAGATTCCGTCTTCGTTATTGAAAGATAAAACGACTTCGGCTAAATTAAGACGCATTTTTTCTTTTGAACCAGAGAAAATGATGTCGGACGCTTTTTTACCTCTGAGATTTTTAATGCTTTGTTCTCCCAGTGCCCAACGAATTGATTCGGCGCAATTTGATTTCCCGCTGCCATTCGGTCCGACAATGACCGTGACGTTGAATTTTTTTTCTTTATTAGTTTTATCTTTTTCTTCTTTTTGAATATTAGGCGTCGCCGGTTTGGGAAATTCTAAAATTGTCTTTTGGGCGAAAGATTTAAAACCGGTTAATTCTAGATATTGAAGATACATAATAGGGATTAAAAGTTTAAATATCGAATCTTCTTATTTTTATTCTAGCAGATTTTTTAAATTAAAAAAGAGCCGTTTGGCGCCGGCTCTTTATGACCACTTCTTTTTGATATTTTCCTCTACTTTTACCATATCGTCGCTTATTCCTTTAAAAAGTTTTTCCCATGTCTTTAAAAGGTAAATTTTCTTTTTACGGGAATTGCGTTTTAAGAAGATTTCCCTCCCAAATTTTTGGCAAATGACGATAATTTCGTCGGGCTCCAAGCTGAAGCCCCAAAACAATTTTTTGTAATAAGACAACTGGCTCAACTGAGGATTTCGCTCGATTTTTTTCGCTATTTTTTCATCTGACAAATAAGTGAAGCCGAGAGATTTCCAATTTTTTTTATATTTTTTGATGAGATGCGGTGGTCGATGTTCCAAAAATCTTTGCCGACCAAAGGTTTTTATAATGAGAGCAATACAATTGGGCGACAGCTGAACGGCGGCAAAAAGTTCGTTCCAAAGATGATGTTCGTATCTCGTAAGAAATTTGATGTTGTTTCTTGAATTGTCTCCTCCTCGACTTCTGGGAATTTTATGATGTCTGCTTAAAGATCGGTGGGGAATTTTGCGTTTTTTATCGTTTCTCGATTTCATTAACCCTCTCCTGTTTTTCGATTTGCGATTTTAAAGATCAAAGATTAGATATTTTTAAGTTTAGAAGTTTAAATTGATTTGTCAATAGTTTTCGGATTGTTTTTTTAGGGCATTTTCCGCCGCATTTAATTCAGCTTCTTGTTTGCTTTTTCCCGAACCGGTTGCAACGAGTTTTTTTTGTAAATAAACGCCGACGGTGAATTTTTTATTATGATCCGGCCCTGATTCGGCAACCACTTCGTAGTTTGGCGTGATTTTGAATTTACCTTGGGTAATTTCTTGGAAATGACTTTTAGGGTCTTTATATAAATGAAGTTTTATAATGTTGTCTAATTTTGGAAATAAATGCCGTGAAATGAATTTTTCCGCGGCGGAAAGTCCCCGGTCAAAATAAATAGCTCCGATTATCGCTTCAAAAGTATTAGCCAAGATGACTCCCCTGGCCTTTTCTCCCGATTTTGATTCGCCCTTGCTTAGATAAAGGTAGTCGTTGATTTTTAATTCAGAGGCCATTTCGGCCAGCGATTTTGTGTTGACTAAACTGGAGCGCAGAGAAGTGAGTTCCCCTTCGGGCTTATTGAAATTTTTATATAAGAATTTAGTGACAATCAGTTCTAAAACCGCATCGCCCAAAAATTCAAGCCTTTCATTATGAGACAAAGGAAAGCCCGGATGTTCATTAAGGTAAGAACGGTGGATTAAGGCCTGTTCGAGTATCCTTATATTTTTGAATTTTATGTCTAGGATTTTTTCTAATTTATAAAGATTTTTTTCCATAATGACCTTGTTGGTTTTTGGGTTGTTCGACGCGGCGTTTTTTTATATCTTCGTAAGCGGCCCCTAAAACTCCATTGACGAATTTTGACGACGTGTCTCCGCCAAAAGATTTCGCTATTTCTATTGCTTCGTTAATGGCCACTTTGGGAGGAGTTTCATTATAAGCCGTCAATTCAAAAATGCCGATTCTGAGAATATTTCTGTCTATTAGGGTAATTTTGTCTATTGGCCACTGTGGAGCATATTTATTTATACAAGCGTCTATTGCGGTTAGATTTTTTAAAACGCCCTCCACTAATGTTTTTGAAAAAATTTTTCCTTCAGGGTCTTCAAGAATAAATTCTTTAAGATAACGTTGGCATATTTTTTCAATCTCAATAGGAGATTTCAATAATGATTTATTGAAATCCCATTCGGTGAGAATTTGGAGAGCGACGGTTCTCGCCAGATGCCTTTGGGCCATAAGATTAAATTTAGTTTCGCTTATTTTTTTGTTTTTTCCGCTTTTGGTTTTTTTTCTTTTGTTTTGGTTTTTGTTTTGATATCCATCACTTTTTTATTATTATAAACGCCGCAAAAGGAGCAAAGGTGATGGGGCAAAACGGGTTTCTGGCATTTTGAACAAGGCAATAGGTTTATTTTTTTAAGACGATAGCGGTATTGTTTTACCCGGCTTCGCGATTTTGATCTTTTTTGAGTTGGTAAAGCCATAAATATTTTTTAAATTAAAATTAGAAATTGAACATATATTATATAGAGAAAAAATGGCGATAGGTTTTTCTCTTGGTAAATTTTAGCATTTTTATCCAATTATAGCAAGGAAGGGCGAGTTTTTATTGAGGTTCTTTTAGTATTTGTGTTTTAATGGATAAAAATAGTTTCCACAGATTGTCCACAAGTTATAAACTTATTGCGGTTTTAAAATATTATAACATTATATATAATGTGAGCGTAATTATTCGTATTTTAATTAGATAATGGGTGAAACGTTTATGGATGAAAAAAAACAACTTTGGAATATAGTTTTATCCGAACTAGAGTTAAGCGTTTCCAAGGCCAATTTTAAAACTTGGTTTTCGAATACCTGTATTTTGGAAATACAAGAAGAAGGACAAATGATTGTGGTGGGGGTGCCGACTAATTTTGCCAAAGATTGGTTGGAAAAAAAATATCATCACTTTATTCTTGAAACCCTTCAAAAAGCGACGGATCATAGGGTTAAAAAAGTGGTTTATAAAGTGAACTCGGTTAGATTGGAAACGCCTTCGGCGCCGGTGTCGATTGGTTTAAGCAGGTCTTCGTCGAGTTTGAATAATCAGAAGATTGAAGAAAAAAATGGAGTCGGCGCTTATGGGCTTAATCCAAGATACACTTTTAAGAATTTTATCGTCGGCAAGGGTTCTGAGTTGGCTTATGCCGCTTGCTTGGCGGTAACCAAGCAAAAAATCGGCGGGAAATACAACCCGCTTTTCATTTATGGCGGCGTCGGCTTGGGAAAAACCCACCTTTTACAAGCCATTGGCCATGAATTTTTGGAAAAAGATCCGAAAATTAAAATACTTTATACCAACGCCGAGAAATTTACCAATGAATTTGTCCAGGCCATCAGAAAAAAAACCATGGATAAATTTAAAAATGTTTACCGGGGATTAGATGTTCTCTTAATCGATGACATCCAATTTATGGCGGGAAAAGAAGGTATACAAGAGGAATTTTTTCATACTTTTAACAGTTTGTATCAAGAGGAAAGGCAGGTGGTTATCACCTCGGATCGTCCGCCAAAAGAAATTCCCGCCCTGGAAGATCGCTTAACTTCGCGTCTTGAATGGGGCTTGATTGCCGATATTAGCCCGCCTGATTTGGAAACTCGTTTGGCGATTTTAAAAGCGAAATGTCAGGAACATAAATATAGTTTGAGCGACGAGATTCTCCAGTATTTGGCCGCTCATATTCAAAGTAATGTCCGCGAATTGGAAGGCGCTTTGAATAAATTGGTGGCTTACCGCGAATTTCATCAAACGGATTTGGATTTGACGGTGGCTAAAAATATTTTAGACACCCTGGGATCTCAAAAGAAAAGAAATTTTGTCCAGCCGAAACAGCTTATTGAGGTCGTGGCTAATTTTTACGGCATTAAGGTGGGAGAAATGGCGGGCAGTTCGCGAAAAAGGGAGTTGGTTACTCCGAGACAAGTGACGATGTATTTGATGAGAGAAGAAATCGGAGCTTCTTTCCCGATGATTGGGAAAGAGCTGGGAAATCGCGACCATACCACGGCAATGTACGCTTTTGAAAAAGTAAAACAGGAAATTGAAAAAGGCGGCCGAATTAAACAGGAAATAGATTTAATTAAACAAAGATTGTATAATCAATAAACCGCGCTTTGCGCGGAAGCCCCAAGTTCCAAATCCGAAATTCCAAATAGTATCTAAATTCTGATATCCAAAACAATTTGTTTAGAATTTTGAACATTTAAATTTTGTAATTATTTGTAATTTGTTATTTGAGATTTAGAATTTTTAAAATTAGAAGTTAACTAGGTTAATTAAAAAAAATTTTTCCATGTTCTAATGTTAAAATGATTTTATGTATATTTTAAAAGTCTCGGGCAAAAAAGTGAAGTTTGATTCAAATAAGGTTTATCGCACTTGTCGCCGGGCCGGCGCCGATAAAAATTTGGCTCGAAAAGTCGCCTCAGCGGTGGAAAAGCGGATTTATGAAGGAATGAATACCCGGGAGATTTTGAAATTGATTTTATCTTTGCTTGGCCAACATGATTTAGCCGTGGCCGACCGCTACAATTTAAAAGAAGCCATTCTTCAGCTGGGTCCGGGAGGATTCGTTTTTGAAAAATTTATAGTTCGCTTGCTCCAGTCCTATGGTTATCAGGCCTGGTGTCCGGAGATTATTCGCGGCGCTTGCGTCGATCACGAGGTGGATATTATTGCCCGATTGGCGGTTGATAAAAGAAAGACGGCGGGGAATAATTCTCGTCCGCTTTCCCCGAAAGAGTTATTATTTTCTCCGAGTGCTGACAAAACAGTTTCTTATATGATAGAATGCAAATATCACGAAGAAGCGGGGATGAGATGCGGTTTGAAAGAAACACTTTACACTTGGGCGAGATTTATAGACATTAAGGAAAGTTCTTATTGCCGTCGCGAAGAAAGAGTCGACTATCCTTGGTTGGTTTCTAATGTCAAACTTTCGCAATCGGCTATTAAGTATGCCGAATGCCGAAAAATGAGAATGTTGGGCTGGCATTATCCCTCAAAAGAGGGACTGGAAATTTTAATTGAGAAAAAAAAGGTTTATCCTATTACTATTTTAAGGGGTTTAAGCGCGGATTTGCGCGAGAAACTATTTTCCCAAAATGTAATCGTCTGTCAGGATCTTATAATAACCAATGAAAATATTTTAAGAAAAAAAACGGACATCGAAGCGAGAAAATTAAGTAATCTGATTAATGAAGCTCGCCTCGTGGTCTAAATTTTGTTTAAGGATTTTTTATGCTAAATATTGATGATTTATTAAAAATGGTCAAAAAAACACCGAATATCGCCTCGGAAGAAAGTCAGGAAAAATTGCAGATCAAATTATCGGATATCAAACTTAAAGAGTTGGAAGAACAAACAGCTTCTTTGGCTCAAAAAATGGGTTTGCCCTACATTAATTTGGCCGGTTTTCCTGTTTCTCCCGACGCTTTAAGATTAATTCCTTCGGAACAGGCAAAAAAATTCGGTTTGATTTGTTTTTATCGCGCCGAAACTGAAGCCAAGTTGGCTTCGGTTCGGGCAGTGGATGCGCCGCTTTTGGATTTTCAAAAACAATTAGAAAAGGATTATGAATTGAAAACGGAAGTTTATTTAATCTCCCAGCATAGTTTCGATTTGGTTTACGAACGTTATGCTGCTTTGCCTAAAATCAGTGAGGTTGGCGGCGACTTGAAAATTACGGTTGAAAAATTCGAATCTTTAAAAAACACCATTAAAACGTTCAGCGATTTAAACCGAGAAGCGCAAAAAGTTTCAACCAGCGATTTGGTCACGTTGATTATGGCGAGCGCGGTTCAATCCCGAGCTTCCGATATCCATATCGAAGCGGAAGAACAAAATGTCAAAGCCAGATTTAGAATTGACGGCGTGTTGGTCGAGGCGGCAAAAATTGAAAAGAAATATTGGCCTCAAGTAATTTCCCGAATTAAGTTGCTTTCCGGGCTTAAAATCAACGTGGTTAATCGGCCCCAAGACGGCCGGTTCACTATTGATTTGGTTAAAGAAAAAATAGACGTTAGGGTTTCTTGTCTGCCCACCGCTTATGGTGAAAGCGTGGTGATGAGGTTATTGCGTTCTTCGGCCGCGAGTTTGAATTTTGAAGATTTGGGTTTATCAGAAAAAGCCGGAGGTTTATTGGAAAAGCAAATGCAAAGGCCCAACGGCATGGTTATCACCACTGGTCCGACTGGTTCGGGCAAAACCACCACTTTGTACGCCATTTTAAACAAGTTAAATAAGCCGGACACGAAAATTATTACTTTGGAAGACCCGATAGAATATCATTTGCAAGGGATTAATCAAAGTCAAGTAGACGCGTCCAAAGATTACACTTTTGCCAAGGGTCTCCGCTCCATTCTTCGCCAAGACCCGGATGTGGTGATGGTCGGCGAAATTAGGGATTTAGAAACTGCGGAAATCGCCCTTCAGGCCGTTTTGACTGGCCATTTGGTTATTTCTACTCTGCACACTAATGATGCCGCCGGTTCTTTGCCGCGCCTTCTTTCTTTAGGCGTCAAACCTTATCTTTTGGCTCCGGCAATCAACGCGGTTATTGGCCAGCGTTTGCTTCGGCGGCTTTGCCAGAATTGCAAAAAGCCCGCGGTTTTGGAGGAAGAAATTTTAGAAAAAGTTAAAAAGATTATTTCTGAAATACCGGAAAAGTCAGGTTTAAAAATCGATTTTGACCCCGCTAATTTTTATCAGAGTCAGGGGTGCGAGCAATGTCAGGGTTTGGGTTATCACGGCCGCGCTGGAATTTATGAAGTATTCACTATGGACAGGGATATTGAAAAAGAGGTTTTGTCCGGAGAGTTGTCGGAATATAAAATGAGAGATTTGGCGAAGAATCAAGGAATGATTACTATGGTTCAAGATGGCTTGTTGAAGGCGGCCCAAGGCATTACTTCGGTTGAAGAAGTGTTTAGAGTGGTGGAATAATTTATTTTACCGTCAATTTGAATAAAAATAATATCGAATTTGATATTACTTTTTTTGTGGATAAAAGGGATTAACTTTTTTAAAAAAAATGTTATAATTTTTTTAATTGAGTTAGGTCAGGTCGTTGAAAATCAAATTAACCACGGAGGTTCAAATGAAGTTGAATGTAAAAAGGGCGAAGCAAATACTCGTCGTTGGTTTACCGGATGATCATATGAAATCCATTTTGAAAGTTCTTCCCATTTTCGGGATTAAGAATGTCGTTGGAAAGGAAGTATCGCGGATAACCGCAAAAATCAGAAATCAGGTCAAATACCTGGAAGCAGTCGTTTTTTATATGAATGAGTCGGCAGCGGCATGGAAAAGCTGGGGCGAACATACCCTATCCGACATAAAAACCAAAGCGATCCTGCTGCGGGATAAAATCGCGGAGAAGAAGGAGGCAAAAATAAAAGCCGCTGAATATCAGGCGACGTTGGCCCTGAAGAAAGTGGATAATAAAGAGATCGCCAAGAGCCAGAAGATTCTCGCTAAGTCTCGTGACAAACGGGACAAATGTGATGCCGAGGGAGATGCGGCCCAAATGATTTTGAATAATCTCGAATCTGAAGTCGCTGTCCTCGAAGAATTGAAAAGGCGGTTTTCTTAAATAGGGCTAATAGAGAGAATTAATCCATGCTTGGCCAAATATTCTTCTAACGGTCTATCAACAACTAAAAAGGGTTCGTCCTTGCGAGGATGGACCCTTTTGATTCCTATAAGGATTCTTGACAAAATCAGATTTTTGCTTTATAATATCAAAATATAATTGGAGTAAAATATAAAAATATGGCAAATAATTTTGAAAAACTCGACGATGTTGACAAAATTCCTAAAAGAGGGGAAATTGCCGCGACGCTTAAAGACGGTACGATTCATTATTTTAATGATTTTGAGGAAATTCAAGAATGGAATCAGGAAAACATGGGAACAGACCAGACGGTTATGGAATACCATAAAGAGCCGAGGGTCGTAGAATAAGGGCGGGTTTTAAGCAAAGACAATTTTAGTGTTAGTAAGTTTTTCTATGAGGTTCTTATCCAAATTTTGGGTAAGAACCTTTTGATTTTCCTTTTCGATTTTATATTCACCTTCCTGTTTAAAGGGGATTTTTTGCTCTGTTTTCCAATTTCTTATTTCCGCCACCAATATTTTTATTTGTTCGATTTTTTTTTCCGCCTTTAAATTGATGAATTTTTTGTCGCTTTTCGGCCAAGAGGTGATCATTAATAAACTGTTTTGATCAACGGTTTGCTGGTAAATTTGTTCGGTGGCAAAGGGTATAAAGGGATGTAGAAGTTTAAGTATCGTCGCAGAGATGTAATTCAATATTAGTTCTGTAGAACTTTCAAGTTTTGAATCAGAGGACTGAAATTTACTAATCTCTAAATACCAATCAGCCAATTCGTGCCAAGTAAATTCGTAAAGTTCTTGTCCGGCTTCGCCGAATTGGTAATTGGCGATTTTTTTCGTTATTGAATCAATCAAGCTGTTAACCCGGCTTAAAATCCATTTGTCGGCTAAGGTCATCGGTTTAATATTTTTGATTTTTGATTTTTGATTTTTGACTTCGCATTTCATTTCAATGAAACGCGCGATATTCCAAAGTTTATTGATGAAATTTCTGGCCGCCAAAATTGTTCTTTCGTCAAAGCGAATGGCCTGTTGGTCGCGGGAAATTTGGGAAATCAAACCGAAGCGAACTGCATCCGCTCCATATTTGTCAATCAGCTCCAAGGGATTGATTCCGGTGCCTAAAGATTTGCTCATTCTTTTGCCCTCAAAATTGAGAATTGTGCTGTGGATGTAAACCGTTTCAAAAGGTATTTTTTTTAAAAATTCCAAACTTGAAAAAACCATTCTTGCCACCCAGAGATAAAGGATGTCGCGGGCGGTGGATAAAAGGGAAGTCGGGAAAAATTTGTCTAAATCGCTGTTTTTAACCGGTTGGCAACGTTTTTTAATTTTTATTTTTGATTTTTTATTTTGAGCGCAGGCGATTGGCCAGCCTAAAGTGGCAAAAGGCCAGAGAGCGGAAGAAAACCAAGTATCCAAAACATCGGTGGACTGCTTCATGTCGCATTGCCCGCAAAACGGGCATTTCTCCGGACGAGTCACCGAGACAACATAATCGTTGTCAATATTTTTGATTTTTAATTTCTGATTTTTAATTTCGTTTGCCGTTTGGCAAAGCCAAACCGGCAAACGATGTCCCCACCAGAGTTGGCGGGAAATGCACCAATCCTCGATGTTTTCCAGCCATTCCAAATATGTCTTTTTATAACGTTCGGGAGTAATTTTAATTTTGTTGTTTTTTACCGCTTTAATTGCCGGCGAAACCAATTTTTCCATTTTTACAAACCACTGGGTGGAAATTTGCGGTTCAATAGCCGTGCCGCAGCGGTCGCAAAGCGAAATTTGGTGGGAATAGTCCTCGGTTTTCTCCAACAGCCTTTGATTGTCTAATTTTTCAATGATTTTTTTTCTGGCTTCGAGGGCAGTCAGTCCGGCGTATTCTTTCGTCTCTTCAGTCATTTTTGCTTCGGGTCCGATGACGTTAATAATGGGCAAATTGTTTTCCTTGCCAATTTGCCAATCGGTTTTATCATGGGCTGGCGTGATTTTTAGGGCACCAGTGCCGAAATCAACGTCGACTAAACGATGGGCGACAATGGGGATTTCGCGTTCGACTATGGGCAAAATGACCTTTTGTCCGATAAAATTTTTATATCTCTCGTCTTTGGGATTAACTGCTATGGCCGCGTCTCCGAGCATTGTTTCCGGCCGGGTGGTCGCCACTATGATAAATTTTGGGATTTGTTTGTGATTTGTGATTTGTGATTTGTGATTTATTTTCAAGGGGTATTTAATATACCAAAGATGCCCTTTCTCTTCTTGGTATTTTACTTCAATGTCGGAAATGGCCGTGCCGCAACGGGGACACCAGTTGACGATTCTCGGCCCGCGATAAAGATATCCTTTTTGATAATAATTAATAAAAGCTGTTAAAACCGCTTGTTCGTAATCTTTGTCTAAAGTAAAGCGGAGACGCGACCAGTCGCAAGAACAGCCGAGTTTTTTTAGTTGTTCTAAAATCAGATTGCCGTATTTTTCTTTCCATTGCCAGACCTTTTCTATGAATTTTTCTCGGCCTAATTGATGGCGGTTTGATCCTTGTTTGGCTAATTCTTTTTCCACTACGTTTTGGGTGGCAATGCCGGCGTGGTCAGTGCCCGGCAACCAAAGGGTTTTCCTGCCTGCCATGCGGTAATAGCGGATTAAGATATCTTGAATTGTATTATTCAAGGCGTGTCCCATATGCAGGGAGCCGGTAATGTTCGGCGGCGGAATGACAATGGAATAACGTTTTTTTCTTTTGCCTGGGAGATTATCCGGGTTAAAAAATCCGCTCTTTTCCCAGAGTTGGTAGATTTTTGCTTCGCAAATTTTTGGCTCGTATTGTTTATCCATATACTATTTTTTACTTTCCATATAACTGATTCCTATTTTTTCTTATATTTTTATAATTCTTTCATTTTTTTTCTTTCCAAATTTGATTTTAACAAAAATTGCGTTTTTTGGCAAAATGTCTTTTACTCGTTCCGCCCACTCAATAACAGTTATGGTATTTTTGTCTTTAAAATAATCCTCAACACCAATGTCAGTTAAACTCCGACTATTTTCTAATCTATATGCATCTATATGGACTAAATTTTTAATTTTACATTGTAATTTTGATTTTTGATTTTTAAATTTTAAATTAGTTTTGTATATCTTCATTAAAACGAAAGTCGGACTGGTAACCGCTTGTCTGACACCCAGTCCTTTTGCCAAACCCTTAATAAACACGGTTTTACCCGCGCCTAAATCGCCGGTCAAACCGATT
>CAZOLB010000004.1:34664-50401 GCA_964580825.1 uncultured Gammaproteobacteria bacterium | reverse complement strand
GCAATAATTCCAAAACAGTTTCTTTTTCATTGTAGACAGGAATAATAATTGAAAGTTTCATTGAAGTTGAAAAATTTTTAAAATCTGTTTAGTCGTTTTTTGCCAAGAAAATTTTTGCGCCTGAATAAAACCTTTTTGTTTTAACTCTTGCCGTAAATTCTCGTCAGACAAAATTTTCTTCAAGGCCCCGGCAATGTCGTCAATATTATAGGGGTCGACCAAAATACCCGCATCTCCGACCACCTCCGGCAAAGACGATATATTTGAAGTAATCACCGGACAACCGCAAGCCATCGCCTCAAGAGGCGGTAAACCAAACCCCTCGTAAAGCGATGGATAAACAAAACAAGAAGCGGCATTGTAAAGATAGGGCAAATCTTCATCCGGAACATAATCAAGAAAAACAATTCTATTTTTCAGATTCAACTCTTTGATTTTTTTAAAAATTTCTTGATATAACCAGCCCCTTTTGCCGACAATAACCAACTTCGCTTGAAACCGACCCCTAAAATAAGCCTCAATTAAACGGATTATATTTTTCCGCGGCTCTAAAGTACCAACAAAAAAAATAAAACCTTTATCAAGCCCATACCTTCGCAAAACTTTTTTAGTCTTATCTTCGTCTTTAATCGGGCAAAACCGCGAATGAAATCCAGGATAGATGACAGATACTTTATGTAAACCGACATTACATAATGAATAAATGTCTTTTTTCGTATTTTGTGAAATAGTAATAATTTTTTTTGATCTTTTAATCGCCAGCCTTAAAAACAAATTTTCTAAAATTCTTGCCTTTAAACTGACTAAATATTTAAAATCAGGCAAAACGGCAACTAAATCATGAATTATGCAAACCGCGGAAATTTTTAATTTAAAAGTAGGAACAATATAACTGGTAGTGGATAAATAAACGTCCGGCCTTTGAAAAAATAAATCCAATATGACAAAAAAGTGCCAAAAAATACCCGACGCTTTTATAATTTTCTTGAAAAAATTTGGGGGCAAAAATTGCTTAAAATCTTGATTTAAATAAAGGATATAGCGATTGGCTTTATCCGATTTAAACAATTCCTTCAAAACATTAATAACAAATTGTTCTTTGCCGGCCGGCTTTTGTCGGGTCAAAGCCCGGGCATCAAGCGCAATTTTCATATTTGATAAAGATTTAAAAGTTGACCTTGAATAATTTCTTCAGAACCAAATAATTTTATGCGCTCGGCGGCACTTTGGCCCAATTTTTTGGCTAAAACCGAGTCGGATAAAATTTTAATAATTTTTTCGGCAAAATCTTTCGGATCTCTCGGATCGGCTAAAAATCCAGTTTCTCCAACCATCTCCGGCAAGCCGCCGATATTTGAAGCAACAACCGGTTTAGCTAAACTCATTGCGTCAGCCAAAGTGGTCGGGGCCATGTTTTCCCACTGTTCTGCCACTACCACTAAACTCGCCTTATGTATATATCTTAAATATTCTTGATGGTTTAGCCCGCCAAGTATAATAATATTTTTTACAAGATTTAAATCGCTGATTAACTTCTTGATTTCTTCATAAAAAGCGGGGTTAGAATAATGTCCGGCGTCCTTAACGGCTAAATAAAGTCTAGCCTGAGGATTTTTTTTAATCACCTCGGCTATTGCCCTAACAACAATATGAACTCCTTTGTGGGGGAGCATCCAAGTGTTAAAAAAAATGGAATTCGGTTCAATTGGCATCGACCTATCTTCTTCGAAAACGATTGAAAGTTGCCTAACGAGAAAAATTTTTTGTTTTGGCAAAGGATATTTAGAAATCAAATCGCGACAAGCGCTGGAAAGAACCGAAAACCTGTCCACCCTCAATAAGAAAAAATTGAAAATCCTTTTTCTAAAATTAGAAATCACTTTCATTAAAAAACGATTTTCCAGCGATGAGCACTTTTTACACCACGGCCCGTGGAACCTATAGCAAGGGTTTATCTGTTTATCAATAAGCAATCTATTCGGACAAAAACCCCAATAATCATAAACCGCTAAAATAACCGGTATTTTAAACATCTTGGCAACAATAATCGGAGTTAAAGAAATACTTACTGTTTTATGAATATGAATAACATTCGGTTTTATTTTTAGTATAATACAGGCCAAGCTAAAAAATGAAATAATATCAAAGGGAATAATTTGGTTTTTAAATTTAGAAAAATAATGCCCCAATTTTTGCGGCAAAATATCTTCTACGGTCCAAACCCTAAAAAAACGGAAGCTTTCCGTCAATTTCTTAATTGGCTTTACTGCACCGACAAAAACTTCCGCCTCTTTTAATTTTGCGGACATTATAATCTGTCGATAAGCAACTTTCTCTGCCCCTCCCCAAATTTGATGATAATCGGGCAAGGCATCGGTAATATGAAATATCTTCATAGATATAGATTAAGCGTTATTTAACAATATAGTCTCCTAGTTCTTTTAAGCAGTTTCTTCTTAATTCTTCCCTGAACTGCCGATCTTTTAATGACTTAATAATTTTAACCGCCGTCTTTTTGGAATCCCGATTTATAAAAATCAAATCAACAAAGCCAGCCTTAAATATTTTCTCAATATTACGTCGAGCGAACTTAATTTCCGAACAAGAAATTCGAAATCTCTTGAGCCAATCCCTGTCTCCGCGGCGCAAAAACCTCCGTCGGAGAAACTCAATAGACGGTGGAAAAAGAAAAATTAATGTGGCCTCAGGAAAAAGTCTTTTTAACAATAAAGATAAAATTGTGCACTCAAAAAAGTAAAATTTATTTCTATTTTTTAATTTTAAAATTTCGTCCCGAGTAATACCATAAAATTGATTATTGGCTCGATAAATACCGGCAAAAATTATTCTACCCCTTTCAAAATCTTTTAAAAAATCGCTTTTGGAAGAAAAGAGCATTCTGTTTGACTCCATCACTTTTATTCTCGGCGATCTAGTGGAGCTACGCTTGATCCTTTCCGCTTTTTTAATTAAAGACAGGCAAGATTCAAGAACCGCGTCGCGGCCGACACCGGAGCTTCCCAACAGAATAATTAAGTTTCTTCCGCCTCCAACCCCCTTAATCAACCCTTGAAGCGCTGGCTTAATCTTAAAATTTTTTAAAAAATCAACATTAAATTGCTCTTCAAACTTAGGAACCCAGCGTTGAAAACAAAATGTTTTTAAACAACTTTTCATTTAAAAATTTTAGATTTTATCTTACTTATTAATCTTTTTAAACCAACTTTAAAATATAAGGGTAAATAAAGAAAGTCATATTTTAAAATAGCCCCAACGGTAATTTTGAGCCTTTGCCAACGCGAATGACCGGACGGCCCGCCGCGCATAAATTCAGTCAAATTGCCGATTTTTTTCTGACAAGATTTAGAATATTCATTAGAAACCGGGTCGGACAATTTTCCATAAAAAGTCTCATCTAGCTGAATTAATTTATCAAAGGGCAGATAATAACTAAAATGGGCATTAATTCCCATTTTTAGGGCCCAATGCAAACTGACTAAATCTTTTTCATATGAAGAACCAGGTAAACCAATAATAAAAAAACCGTTAACGAAACGAAAGTACTTTTTGGCAATTTTAACAGCCCGTTCAATCATTGGTAAATCAATGCCCTTCTTAATATTTTTTAAAACATCGGGATCCAAAGACTCTATTCCGAAACTTACCTCCCTACAACCAGCCCCAATCAAACTCTGAGCCAATTTCTCACTAAAGCCGTCTATCCTCAATCCATTACTGCAAAACCAAGACAAATCCAATTCTTTAATTCTCTGGCAAAACTCGATTACTCTCTCCGGCTTCAAATTAAAGCAGTCGTCTAAAATCTGAAATGATTTAATGCCGTATCTTTGTTTAGCCCACTTTAATTCTTGGTAGCAATTTTCAATACTCCGGGTTTGATACGGACGATTTTTGGCGGCGCAATAAACACATTGATAAGGACATCCCTGGCTGGTAAAAATCGGGTAGAGCCAATGGCCCGTTCTCCAATTCTTTTGGAAAATATTAAAAGAATCAAAAAGTTCATATTGAGGAAAAGGTAAATCGTCATTAAACGGCTGAGGAAAGTTCAAGTCGTTTTCCAATCTTAAAAACGGATAACAACATTCAATATCAATAATCCCGGAAACGGATTTAACTTCGGCGTCCGGATATTTCTTTTTATATGATTCAGAGATATTTAATGCCTGGCTATAAGTTCTTGATTGCACGGAAATCCCTAAAACATCAGTTTTATAATCCAAAAATCGGCCGACCGGTTCCAATCTGGTGTTAAAATCAATAACCCTTGAGTTAGAAAGCGCGGCAATGTAAGCCAATTGCAAATTGGGTATTTCTTTATTTGTTTGGGCAAAGGGGTTGATTAAAATCATAAAAACTAAAATTTCTATTTTAACTTAGCAACTATAAATAAATTATCTCGTAAACTTGGAAAAAAATAAAAAAATGAAAAAATAATATCTAAACGATGTTTCCAGGACTGAATAATATTCTTTTGTACAATTTGATAACCGCTATCTTCTAAACAATTCACTAATTCATTAAGGGTATATTCACGAAGATGGGTGTACTCTCCATAGGGGGTAATCTTAAAAATATCTAATGGACTTTTACCTAATAATAACTTAAGACGTTTTGCCAAGGCAGTTAAATTGGGGGTAGTTATAAGTAGAAACCCTTCTCCCACGACCTTGCGAAGTTTTTCAAATAATTCTATGGGGGGCATGGGTAAATGCTCCAAAACCTCGCATAATAAAACGAAGTCAAAGCCGCCAAAATAAGGAATTTGGTTTTTTAATAAATTACATTGCTTTAGGGGGATGTTATATTCCTCCAAAATTTTCTGATAACCGAAATGTCGATCAATTCCATGAATCTCGCATCCGAAAACCTCCTTAATCAAAATCGATAGATATGCCACCCCTATTTCTAATACCCTGGAACTGGGGTTGCAACCCAGCCTATCAAGAATTTTGATTGTCTGCAAATATCTTTTTTTATGAAAATCCAGATACTTAATGTGTTCTTTGGGCCCCTGGCACTCTATTCTGGGCCTCAGACTATAAAGCCTTGGATAAAATTTATTAAATTTCTTAACCAAATCTTCTCTCATATCTTCAGTCTCTTTAAAATGTTAGAAATCCTTGATGGATGTTTTAAAAATCTAAAGAAAATTTTAAATGGATGCTTGAAAATATTTTTAACGACTCGTTTTAATAAAATCGGACCTTTGCGCGGCTTAATTAAATAAGCGGTTTGATAATACAATTTTGATAGCTCTTTTTTAGATATGTCCCGACAGACCTGAATTGGAATTTGTCTAAAAGTAAAATCCGACCATTTAAAATTGGGGGGGATAAGTCCTTCTCTCTCGCACCATTGCCAAAGTTCAGTGCCGGGATATGGAGTGGTTAAACAAATTCCATAATTATCAATATCGTTCTCTTTAATAAATTGCTGGGTTAATCTGATGTCCCGTATTGTTTCCGTAGGATTGCCAATCATAAACGTCCCGGTGGCTAAAAGGCCCGCCCTTTTACAAAACTCAATGGCGTTCTTATTTTGCTTAACAGTGGTTCCTTTTTTTAAAATATCTAAAATTCGCTGGGAACCGCTTTCAAACCCAAAAGTCAATTGACGACAACCAGCTCTTCTCATGATTTGAAGGGTTTGTAAATCCAAATTATCCACCCTGGCATTGCATCCCCAAATAACATCAACGTTATTCTTTATCATCAAGCGACAAATTTCTTCAAGCCATAACTTATTAATAAATAAATTATCGTCTATAAAGAACAAATGGGTGATACCATAATTTTTTTTAAGAGCCTTTATTTCCGAGATCACCCTTTTCGGGCTATGAAATCTAAAAGGTAAGCCACGCCAAGTGTTATGGCAAAAGGCACACCGATAAGGACACCCCCTGCTGACAAGCATAGCGGCAGTTCTTGAATGAAGAGGAACGAAATATAAATAACTTTCCTGAATTCTATCTTTAGTTCGCAAATAAAATTCCATTTGCATTAAATGCCGGGCGGGAGGCGGTATTTCATCCAAATCTTTAATAAAAGGAGCCTGAATAATTCCCGACCTGATGTTTTGCTCGATAATTTTTAAAATAGCTGCCTCTCCCTCCCCCTTAACAACAATATCCGCATGTTCAAGCGCTTTTTCGGGCAAAACGCTCGCATGAACCCCTCCCATCACGGTTAAAATTTTGTTTTTTCTGCAAAAATCGGCAATTTTATAGGCCCGAACAACGACCGGCGTAGTTGCGGTTATGCCAACAATTTGAGGAGAAAATTTTTCCAACTCTTGATAAACATTTTGTCCGGCAAGTTGGTCGATAATTTTAACCTGAATTTTATTTTTCTCTAAATAAGCGGCTAAAATACCCAAGTTTAACGGCTCTTGAACCGCAAACTCTTCCTCTCTGCCCGGAGCGATTAAAGCTATTTTAACGGATGGCGACATAAAATTTATCTATTGAAAAAATAATTTTTAAATCGTTTGACCAGCAAACTCGTTCTTATCCGCCTTAAAAACTCAGTCGATTTTTCATTTTGCAAAAGAATAAATTGAATGCTTGAAAAAATGTATCTTAAAACTCCTTTAATCAAACCGTATCGTTTAAGAGTGATCCGCGGTTTTTTTATGTCGTGTTTAAGATAAAAAAATTTGATATTTTTTTCCACATCTTGACGATAAAAATTGGCGCTAGGGAACATTTCTTTGCTGTAAAAAATTTCCTCTCCGTAATCTTTATTAAACCAGATCTCATCGTTTATCTCGCCTTTATGTTTAAGCTCTTGATAAAAAATGGTATTGGGATGAATTTTAAAAAACTGCAGATTAAAAACATCAAAATATTTAAAGAGTTCTTTGGTTTTATTAAAATCATCTTGCGTTTCATCTGGCAAAGAAATCATAAAAAACCCGATTGTCCAATAACCTAAAGATTTACAAATATTTATAGTTTGCTCAATTTGTTCTCTGGTAATGCCCTTATTAATTCTTTTAAGAATTTTATTAGAACCGCTTTCAACGCCGAAACCAACGACTTGACAACCAACCTGACGCAACCTTTTCAAAATAAATTGGCTTGTTCCAACCCGAATGTCTATTCTAAATTTTATGTCTAATTTACTCTTTTCCAATAAACGGCAAAATTCTAAAATTTGATTTTCAGCGCCGATAAAAAGAGCGTCATAAAATCTAAAATAACCAACCTTATATTTTTTATTTAAAAAAACTATTTGTTCCACCAATTCTTCCGGCAAATGTCCGCGCCAAAGACCCCTCCATTGTTCATGGGCGCCGCAAAATGCGCAATGAAACAGGCAGCCGCGCGAAGCAATAATAGGCAAGTTTACTGTCTTTTGTAGTCGATAAGGAATTTCATCGTCCTTCCAATTATTGATTTCTCGCCAAATCAACGAATAATCAAAGTGGTACCGACTTATTTCTTTTTCAAATTCTTGGTCAGGATTTCTTATAATTTCCGACCCGCGGCGCCAAGTAACGCCCTTAATTTCTTCCAAAGGTTTTTGCTGAACTATTGCTAAAAGCGCTTGTTCTCCCTCTGAACGAACAATAATGTCAATAAATGGATAATGCTGTAAAATTTGCTTATCCAAAGCCGTAGCATGACAACCGCCGATAATAATCTGACAATTAGGATTAATTAGTTTGGCTTGTTGAGCGAATTCAAAACATTCAAATCTTGATTCGGTATAACAGGTCAACCCAAGAAAATCTGTTTTTTTTACCTTTTGTAAAAGTGTTTTTTTATTTAACTCTCTTTTAACCGGCTCAATTACTTCCGCGTCGCAATAAATATTTTTTTTTATATAAGTAGCCAAAAAACCCAATCCTAAGGTTGGAGCGTAAACTCGTTTACTGAAACAAGGATTAATTAATAAAATTTTTTTCACCTCTGATTAATTTTTAGTCCTGTAAATGGGACAATCTTCACATTGAACGGGGCTCTGCCCTTGGTGAATCATTTTTCTAAATTTTTTATATTTCTCCGAATTCCAAATTTCTTTAAACGGCCTTTCAAAAACATTGCCAAAACTGGTTTGCTTTTGAAAATTCCGTTGATTGGCTTCATTGGTGGCGCAACAGCAAATGACGTCACCGGTAACAAAAATAAAGGGCATAATAAACTCTTTACAAAGTTTAATTGGCGGCCTTTGCTTCGGCATATCAGCGCCCCAACCAATACGCAAACCAAAATTTTCGGCTCTTTGTTCGGTTTTTCGCATTATATTAAAGGGGACTCCATCAATACGCAAATTTTGTATTTGTTTAAACCAATGCAGGACGCGCGTAAAAACAATCTTGCTTCCCGGCGTATTAAACAAATGAACCAAATCCACATATTTTGGAATTTCTTCAAAGTTAAGTTTTGAAACAATAAAATGGAAATCTAATTCCGGAAAATGCGAATCCATTTGTTTTTTAAATTTGATAAAACACTTCAAATTATTAATAGTATTTTCGAATCTCGCCCCGGCCCTTATTTTCTCATAAGTTTGTTTTGAGGCCGCGTCAAATGAGATAATCATCCTGTCCACGCCTATTTTAATCAATTCTTTACTAATTTCCGGGGTAATAAAAATAAAATTATCGTAAAGTTCGATATAAATCGACCTAGATTTAACATATTCCAACATTTTTAAAAAATCTTTATTTAAAAAACTTTCGCCGATTCCGGTCAAACCGATCCATTTTAACTTTGGAAACTGGTCAACAATCGATTTAAACTCTTGAAATGACATATCGCGAACCGACTCGCGCCAATAAGTATGTTCGCACATTACGCATTTTAAATTACATTTAGTAGTGACTTCTATTTCCAAGAACGGAGGATATTTAATAAAAAGTAAAAATAATTTTTGAGCCCATTTCTTAGTCCAAACAAAATAATAATACAAATAATTATAAGTACCTTTAACGCCTTTGGCTTTTAAATATAAAATTAAACGTTTAATTTTTGAAATCATTCTACCAATATTTTGGATAAATTCTAATTTATGTTCTAAAATATAGAATCAAAACGGATTTGCGACCACTACTCCTCGGTACCTGGTACCGATGGTATTGGCGAATTTTTATAAACTTATAAAAATCTTTAATCTCTTGATTGTCGGGAAATGTTTATAAAATCTTCTCGGTCCATTGATTAGCGGCTTCCGTATCCCCTTTTTCCAGATAAAGAAGATAAAGAGCTTGGGACCAAGCTGGATCTTTCGGATTAAGAGTGTAGCCGTGAAAATTCTTGGCAATGGCGACGTCTATGTCCCGCTGGAGGTAATAAAGATCGCCGATTTTTTTCCAAAGATAAGGTTTATCCAAGGGAAAAAATTTAAGCACCTGGACATACATTTGTTCCGCTTTTTGATAATCGCCTAACTCGCGGTAAATGTGGCCGAGTTTTTCATAAACCTGGCTCATCTCAGCCATAACCGCTTGACGATGGATCTCGTTTATCCGCGAGTCCGCCAAATTAGGATAAAGTAGAAGGGCTTGATTGCATCTTTCCAACGCTTCCGACCACTTTCCCCGGTCAATTTTGATTTGGCACCAGTCATTATAAACGCCGGCCATTTGCGGCGAAATTTGTGCTACCCGACTTATCTCTTCTTCCGCCAGCAAAAAATCATTTTCATTCTGGGTTAAATTGGCCATTAGAGAATAAATTCTCGCCAAATAGGCCTTAACTTCAAAAGTTTGGTCCCGCTCCGGAATTTTTTTCATCCGCTCAATCGCCAAATCAAGAATTCGGATTTTTGATTCGTCGCTTTGATAAAAGTCCAAACCCCACATTAAATCCAAGGCAAATCTTTTTTGATAATACGGCTCAAACGGCTGATATTTCAAAACTTTTTCATAATTAACCAATGTTTCCTCCCAGGCGTTGCCCTTGCGGTAAGATATAGCTTGGCGAAAATAATAATCGGCCAAAACAATTTTGGCGTTAAACTGCCAGAAAACCAACGCAAACAAAATGACAAATAAAATTATAATGACAATTTTAGTAAATGAAGACATTGTCTAAAAGATTTAATTTAACCAAATTTAATTTTACGCTTAATTTAAAACAGAAAAACCTCTCAGCTCGGTAGTCGCAATCTTTAAAATGACTGCCAAATAACCCCAAAAATAAACCGCGGTTGGAATAACATGAAAAGAAAATTGGAGAGAAATCAAATAACCGAGCAAAGCGGTTAAAAGACAAAGATTGGCAAATTGGAAATTCAGAGGTTGAACAATTAATGATCGCTGATTAGCCGGCGAAAATCGATTACTAACTACTGATAATTTGGAAATATGCTTAAAGCCGAAATAAAAAGCGCTAATAATTAAAAATAAATAGCTGATCAGGCCCAAGAAGCCGGAAATTAAAAGCATATCAAAAAAATCGTTATGCGCCCGGTCCGGATAAGTGTTAATTGTTTCCAGGGCGGCAAATTCCGGAAGATAATACTTAACAAAATTCAAATGCTGGGTTTCCGGCCCATAGCCCAAAATTGGCCTCTGTTTAATCAGATCCCAACTGTTCCGCCACCAAGTCAATCTCAATTCGCCGCTCACCGAGAGTTGGCTTAAGGTTTTAAAACGACTAACCAAAAAAGAGTCGCCGGGACGAGAAGTTAAAGGATACGAACAATTAAGACAAACGACAAAAACGCAGCAAAGAACGAAAAAAATAAACAAAAGAACAGCGAGGCGTTTTTGTTTTAACTGCCAAGCAAAAATAATCGTTAAAAAGAAAAAAGCGAAAAAGAACCCAATCCATCCTCCCCGACTCTGGGTTAAAACTAAAACAAAAACGGAAAGAAAAAACAAGCAAATAAAAAGTGCCCGGAAAAAATAATTTTTAAAACATGGCGTTGATGAGCGCACTTTTGAAGAATAATAAAAAATAACCCAAATAATAAAAGGAAGAGACAATAAAAGCCATGAGGCCAAAAAATTCGGCTGGCCAAGGCTGGAAAAAATCCGATTGCTGAAAAAGGGCGCTTCACTCCAAGGAAAAATATCAAAACCGAAAATTTGAAAAAATCCGTAAATTGCGACGGCGGCCGAAGTTAAAGCAACGACAAAAAAAATTCTAGCAACTTGCTTTTGCGTTTTAAGGTTGAAAAACAAAACCAAAAAAAAGACGAAAAAATGAAGCCAAGTCACGTAACCCATTTTGCGAAGATAAAATCCCCAAAAACTATGAATTGGCGATTGAGAAAACATTGTCGCCAAGCCGAGAACAACAATGAAAATCACAGCCGGAAGAATAGACGATTGGGTGCTTGGGGATTGGGTAATCGGGGTCTGCCGTCGGGCAAGAAAAACAATAATGATTTTTGCCAGCCAAACAAACAAAATAATTTCCGTTAAAATCTGAAATAAAAAATATTCTCCAATCTGCCAGGTGCCGTAAACAAACGGAGCAAAAAACAAGGGAGATAAAATGAAAATCAAAAGCCAACCAGATTCAAGAACGAGATTAAAATTTTTTTCAATTTTAGCGTTCATTGCCATTAATAATGGCATAATTTGCAAAAAATAAAAAGTCCAGCCCTTTAAAAACTACAGGACTGGACTCGTAAAAACTCAATAAAATGAAATTAATATTTTATCAATCTGATTTTTTAAAAGATGGGAGCTTTAGTCGTCAACCAGGCCGGCCGGAGTCGCGCGATGTTCCCCCGCGTCCACATCTCCGGTTTTCGCCCCGAGACAATAAGTAATGTAATAACTGGTATTATTGCCATCTAAAGCAACGGCGGCATAAGTATAACTCGTATTGATGCCAGCGCAGTCGCCATCATTGCGCGGAATCGGATTGGAAGGCGTTATGCTCATATAAGTGGTTCCGCTGCAGCTCCCCACATCGTCAATCCCACCACTGCTAATGCATTTTTCTTCGATTATTCCCGGCGCCGCGGGGGCGACTGGATAAGCGTTATTATCCAAATAATACAATTCCAAGGCGGTCTGAATTTGTTTGACGTCGGAAACGCGTCGCGCGTCGCGAGCTCTTGCTCGAGCGCTGTTCAGAGCAATTACCGCCAAGGCGGCCAAAAGCCCCATAATGGCTACCACGACCATTAATTCAATTAAAGTAAAACCTTTTTTGTTTTTCATAACCCTGTTTAATAAAAACTATTATTAATTATTAATTGTTTTAATCTGAGATTGAGATAACGTAGATCATCATAACACAAATTTAACAAAAAGTTATCCACAGCCCTAAACAGATTTGGAAAAACGACACGGTTAAAACAATTTTAAAAATTTCTTGTCTAATTCTCTTTTCCTGTTATAATGTCGTAAGCTATAAACAAAGTGATAATTTTTTATGCCCGAAAAACGCATTAATTTAATCAACGAAGTCCCCTCGCCGCAATTAAAGCCGAATTTCAAAAGAAACGAAGAAAAAAAAGAAAAGGCCAATAAAATTTTTCGGGCTTTAATTTTTATTTCCGCCATCATTATTTTCTTTTTCGCCAATACTCTTTTTTCTTCCAGTAACAGCTTAATAACCAATCTCGGCCGACTGTCATTTTGGGAAGGCGTAGCCAGATTAGTGGCCGGCAAAGATAAAATTCTAAAAGGAGAATTGTCGGACAGAATCAATATTTTAATTTTAGGTATGGGCGGCGCCGAGCATGAAGGACCCTATTTGACCGACACTATTATCCTGGCTTTTTTAAAACCGAGCGCGTCGCAAGTCGGACTCCTCTCTCTTCCTCGCGACCTTTATGTTCCCATTCCCGGTTACGGCTGGAGGAAAATCAATTCAGCCAACGCTCTTGGCACCGTCAACGCCAATGACGGCGGCGCTTTAACCAGCCAAACAGTGGAAGAAATTTTAGGATTAAAAATTCATTATTGGATTCGAGTCGACTTCGACGTTTTCGAAAAACTGATTGACGAGTTGGGTGGCATCGAAGTGGAAGTTGAAAAAAGTTTTACCGATTACCAATTTCCCGCCGCTAATTTCGGCTACCAAACAATCAATTTCGAAGCGGGCAAACAACTAATGAGTGGAGATAGGGCTCTAAAATTCGTTCGCTCTCGACATGGAACCAACCAAGAAAATTCAGATTTCGCCCGCAGCGAACGACAACAAAAAATTCTTTTTGCCATTAGAGAAAAAATTAAAAAAGAAAATCTTTTACTTCAACCGCAAAAACTTTGGCGCATCTATAATATCTTGAAGGATAATATCAGCACGAATCTCGATTTCAGCCAAGGCGTCAGATTAGCTAAATTAGTTTCGGAAATCGACAGTCATAATATTATCAACAAGGTGATTGGCGAAGGAGAAAACGGCCTCGTCGAAGCGGAAATTAACGTCGATGGCGCCTATATTTTAAAGCCGAAAAGCGGCAATTTTAAGGACTTGGCCAAGCTGGCGGAAAATATTTTTGAAAAACCGTCCGCGGTTGGCGAAAAAGAAAAAAACGATATTTCGAATATTTCGAGTGAATAAAATCAGTTTAATTATCTTAATTAATTTAGTTGATTCAAATTAAATTTTAGTTTCCGACCAATAATATTAGCAATTGTAGATTGGCATTATTAAACACGAGTTTTATGCTGAAACTTGCCCTTATCGGACAAACCAATGTCGGCAAATCAACGCTTTTTAACCGCCTGACTGAAAAAGGAGGAGCCATTGTTTCTTCTCTGCCGGAGACGACTCGAGACCGCAACTACGATATTTGCCGCTGGCGGGGCAAAGAGATAATCATTGTCGATACCGGCGGATTGGTAAAAATCCAAATTCCTTTATCCGAACGGCAAATAAAAAAAGCGAAAGCCTTAGATGATATAGGGAAGGAAGTTAAAAAGCATATTTTAAAAGCCATTGAGGAGTCCGACCTCATTCTTTTTATTTGCGATGTCAATAAACAAATTTCCGACTTCGAAATGGAAATCGGACAGTTGATTAAAAAAAATAAAAAAAAAGCGCTGCTTGTCCTTAATAAAGCCGACAATCAAAAAAAAATACTTCTGACTAAAAATCAAGATTGGTTGAAATTGGGATTTGGCCAGCCAATACCAATCTCCGCCGCCAGTGGCGTCGGCGTCGGCGACCTGCTCGACAAGGTATTTGCAATCGCATTTAAAAATCAGAATAATCAACCCGCCGGAAATGAAACTTCCTTCATCAAGAACCAGTCGCCAATTGAGACGCCGATTAAAGCGGCGATTATCGGCCGTCCCAATGTCGGAAAATCAACATTAATAAATTCCCTTTTAAACGAAGAGCGGTTTATTGTCTCTCCTTTGCCTCAGACAACCAGGGGGCCGCAAGATGTTCTTATTCAAACCGAGCCGGGAAAGGAAAATTTATTGCTAATTGACACTGCCGGCTTGCGTAAAAAAGTTAAAATCAAGCCGGGAATTGAAAAAATCGGGGCCCAAAAATCTTTGGCAACAATCAAAAAATCTGATATCATTTTAGTTCTCCTTGATCTTTCCGAAGAAATCAGCCATCAAGATAAATCGCTAATCGATTTAGCGATTAAAAACAATAAGGGGTTAATTCTGATTCTCAACAAGGGTGACAAAATTCCCGGCTTTAAATTTCGACCGTCGGACTTCGATGCCAAATTGAGAAAACTACCGCTGACGGTCTCTTGGGCGCCAATCCTTTTTATCTCAGCCAAAGCAAAAAAAAACACGGAAAAAATATTTCCTTTAATCAACCAAGTAGCAAAAAATCTTAAACAGCAAATCAGTGACAAAGAATTAAATGATTTTTTACGAAGAACCGTTGAAAAACAAAAATTCGATTCGGACGTTTGGAAAAAAATAAAAATACATCAAACCGATGTTTGTCCGCCGTCATTTTTTCTTGAAATCCCCAAAGTCCTTATTAGGAAAAGGGCAATTCATCCGGCCCAAATTAACATCATTGAAAAACAAATGAGAAAAAAATGGGATTTCAGAGGAGCGCCGATAATCATTAGAATATCAAAATATTAGCATTGACAGTAGCCGTGACAGGGTCCGACCCTGTCACGGCATAACAGGGTCGGACCCTGTCAGCTTCTGTCAACTTTCTTAATAAATATTCAAAAAATTAATATGAAATTCGTTGTTGGGTTGGGAAACCCGGGAGAAAAATACGCGGAAACCCGCCATAATGTCGGATTTATGATAATTGACGCCCTAGCCGACGATTTTCATTTTCCCCGCTGGCGCCGGCAAGGAATTTTTAAAGCCCAAATTTCTCAAGGAATTTTTAAACGCCAAAAAATCATCCTTGTCAAACCGCAGACATTTATGAATGGTTCCGGCAAGGCGGTTGGAGAAATAATCAAGAAACTCCCCGCCCGTTCCGCCGGCGCTGGCAAGTGGTGGGAAAAAGAAATTGAAAATTTAATCGTCATCCACGACGACCTTGATTTGCCTTTGGGTAAAATTAAAATTTGCCGCAATCGTTCTTCGGCCGGACATAAAGGAATCCAGTCAATTATTGACCGCCTGAAAACAAAAAACTTCGTCCGGCTGAGGGTCGGAATTGGCGAGCAGGGAAATCAAAAAACGGGAAATCAAAAAGGTCAAAAAATAGCGGAGAATTTCGTTTTGAAAAAATTCAATAAAAAAGAACAAGAAATAATAAACGAAACAATAAAAAAAACGACGGAAATAATCGGTTTTTATTTGGAACAAGGACTGGAAAAAACCATGACTTTGTATAATAAATAAGCCGGACG
>CAZOLB010000004.1:0-34564 GCA_964580825.1 uncultured Gammaproteobacteria bacterium | reverse complement strand
CAATTTCAAAGAGGTCAGACCTCTTAAAGAAAAGATTAAGGAGGTCTGACCTCGACCGGACGCAATTTCAAAGAGGTCAGACCTCTTAAAGAAAAGATTAAGGAGGTCTGACCTCGAATAAAAATCGGGACTTAGATCCCGATTTTTTTGATTCATAATGTGTACCAACCGATAAATTCGTTCCCACTTACTTTTATCTCAACGCAATATTTATCCCCGGAAATAAGTCGGTTTTTTTTCACGCAGGCATTGCGTCCGCCCCTAGCGCCATAAACGTATTCGTCGAAAATAACCGTATATTTTTCGCTTCCACCATAAACTCGATGAGAAACGATTACCCGAGCACCGTCACTGTTATAATTTACGACGCGGATTTCTTGATTTTCCACGTCTAAATTAATAACGACATCAAGTTCATCAATCGCCTCACCTCCTTGAATTTCGGTTGGCAACATTTCGCATTGCGGCAAAAGCCAGACAACAAAAAATATCAACAACAGCGAAAAAAGCGATTTTTTCATTCTGTCCTCCTTTTTTAATGTTAACAATAAATTTTTTCTCTTTACTTTCCTGCCTATCAGCCCAAGAACTACTCTTGACAAGCAAGATCACTCTTGATTTGCGGTTACTTCCCGGTTAGGAGGGATGACCGGTTTTACCACTGATAGACAGGGAAATAAAGAGAAATGAATGCCACAAAACGTCAAATTGTTTAAATGATCATTGATTATTGTGATTTTATTATAACAAATTTTAAAATTTTGTCAACCCGGCGGTATCAAACCCGAGATTATCCACGCCCATTATTAACATACTCACATAAACATAATAATATAAAAGTGCTTAAAAGTGCCCGACGGCCTTTTAGTCCATTAAGAAAACGCTGGGTTCTAATGAGATGTTCCCCGGTTTCCGCGGAAACGAAAACAGGGATTCTTTTAAAGACAACAAATACGTGTCCTTCGGTCTTTGGGGGGGAATGTTTCAGGGAAGCACAAAAACCCCGGAAAATCCGGGGTTTTTATTTTTTCTTGAAAAACGAATTGGCAACTCGACAAATTATGAGTCCGTTTCGCTCGCCTTTTTGTTCTCTGGCGCGTGGCGAGAAATATTGACGATAATGCCAAAAGCGGCAAAAAAAATAACCATGTTTGAACCGCCGTAACCAATAAAAGGCAAAGGAATACCAGTTAAAGGCAGAAGTCCTAACATCGCCCCCATATTGATAATCGTCTGCAGAATAAACCAAAACCCGATGCCCGCGGCCAATAACTGACCAAAGTCGTCAGGACACAACTTGACCAAACGAAAAACCCGATAAGCCAGATAAAAATAAAGAAAAACGACCAGGGAAATAAGAATAAAACCGAATTCTTCGGCCATAACCGCGAAAATTGAATCGCTTATCACTTCCGGCAAATAATAAATTTTTTGAAACGAATGTCCCAATCCCCGTCCAAAAATTCCGCCCGAGCCAACGGCTAAAATAGCCTGGTTAATATGATAACCAATACCGCCCGGGTCAATCTCGGGCTTTAGAAAAGTAATAATCCTTTCCAAGCGGTAAGGAGCGGATATCACCAAGATGACTAAAACGGCGACTAATCCAATAACTAAAAAAAGGATATAACGCCAAGGAGCGCCGGCAATGAAATAAACCGCCAAAGCGGCGGCGACAATCACGGATAAAGTTCCGATATCCGGCTGGAGAACAATTAAAAGAGAAACTATTCCCAAGATTATGATAAAAGGGATAAAAATCATTTTAAAACTCCGGATTTTATTCTTGTTTTGCGCCAGCCAAGCGGTTAAATAAATTAAAAACGACAACTTGACTATCTCTGACGGCTGAAAAACAAAATTTCCAACTTGAATCCATCTTCTGGCATCGCCTTTGGTTAAGCCGACCGCAGGAGATAAAACAGCCGCCAATAAAAAAAGAGTTAAAATAAACAAAACAAAAGAAATTTTTCTAAAGCGCCGGTAGTCAAAAAAATAAAAAAATAAAAAAACCACCAAACCGGGCAGTAAACCAAAAAACAATTGATGTTTTAAATAAAAATAACAATCATTGAACTTCTGACAAGCCGTGAAATAACTGGCTGAAAACAGAGCAATCAACCCCAAAACAATCAAGGCGAAGAAACTGACAATAACATAGTAATCCGGCGCGCCCATTTTTTCTCTCTCACCCTTTCTAATCTTCCTTATTTTTATCGACATAAAAAAATAAATTGCCGGCGATCAACCGCCAGCGCTAAAATTATAGAATACTTTCCGTCAGGAAAATAACTAAACCGAAAATCGCCGCCATTCCGCTAATCAACCAAAAACGCATTACGATTTTCGGTTCCGGCCAACCAATGGCTTCAAAATGATGGTGGAGAGGGGTGGAAAGAAAAATCTTTTTATGACGAAAAAATTTAGAAGCGGTTTGCGCGATTACGGAAATAGATTCTATCACCAATAAAAATCCGATTAAAGGCAAAAAGAGAAATGTATTGGTCAACATAGCAATAACCCCCAAAGTGACGCCCAAAGACATTGCCCCGGTGTCGCCCATAAAAAATCTGGCGGGATAAATATTAAACCAAAGAAAAGCGGTTAAGGCGCCAACAATTACACCGCAAAAAGCCGCTAAATCGAATTTTCCCTGAATAAAAGCAATAACGGCATAAGAAGCAAAAGCGATTAAAAGAACTCCGCCGGCCAATCCGTCCAACCCGTCCGTCTCATTGACTGAAAAACTGGTGGCGACGATGACAAAAATAAAAAGCGGAATATACCAAAAACCAATATGATAATCGCCGAAAAACGGAAGATGAATGATATCCCATTCCAATTTAGAAAAAAACCACCACGCGCCGCAAGCGGCAATTAACGTATAAATCAAAACTTTATAGCGCACCTTCAGTCCTCCGCCATTGGGACCAATCCCTTTAATATTAAGAAGGTCGTCAAAAGCGCCGATGACCGCCGAAACTACTAAAATTCCCAAGGGAAGAAGGGTTTGGGGCCGCGATAAAAAATTCAAATGTTTGAAAATATCCAAATTCGTCAACTTAGCCAAATAAAAAACAACAACGCCGAGAACAGCCGTAGTTCCCCAAATAAGCACGCCTCCCAGTGTCGGCGTACCCGATTTTGATTTATGCAAAGAAGAAAAAATAGGAGTCCGCTTTTCATCGCGAATCTTTTTTCCCAATTTATATTTAAAAAGGAAATGGGTTAAAAACGGCGTCCATAAAATAGCAATAACAAAAGCGAGAATAGAAAGCACGAAAATTTTAACTAAGTAGAATAACATAAAAAAAATGATTATAAAATATCTAAAATTGATTAAAATGCGTTATTTGTCTTTATAGACCAACGACAATTAAAATCGCCGTTAATGAAATTATTTGGATAAATAAAAGAGATAAAACCAAGAGCCGGGATAAATCTTCTCGACGCAAAGCGTAAAAATGAAAAATAAGAATAAAATGAACAATTAAAATTCCCAAGCTGAACAAAGGCAAAATCAACAATTTTATCCACGGCCCAATTGAATCAATCCCAGAAAAAAAACTCATATGCAAAGACATTGCCTGCTTAAAACCCGAGAAACGGACTAAAACCAAAAGCCAAGTCAACAAATTTAAAAACAAACCAATGCCGATTATTAATAACATTTTCTCGTTTTTCCAAAACTTACTTTTTTGAATCTGCCTTAAAGTATGTTCAAGGGTCATAAAAAGACATTAAAACATAAAATTGGAATTGAAAAAAATAAAAGACAAAAAACAAAAGAATATTTTAACATCTAAAATAAAGATTGACAAGTTTCAATAAAATGTTAAAATATTAAAGCTTTTAAATGTTAAGATAATTTATTATGGCACATAAAAAAGCCGGGGGGTCCACAAGTCTGGGCCGCGATTCCCAAGGACAACGACTGGGAGTTAAAAGATACGGCGGAGAAAAAGTTTTGCCGGGAATGATTATTGCCAGACAGCGAGGCACAAAAATCCATGCCGGACTAAATGTCCGCTGCGGTCGAGACGACACTCTTTACGCCGCTGCGGCGGGAAAAGTTTATTTTACCAAAAGAAAAAAACAAAATTTTACCGGGAAACTGGCCTGGAGAAAATTTGCCAATATCGAACCTCTAAAACAATAATCGACGTTTAGATTATTTCTATCAAAATATCAAAAGATTAAAGCCGGAACTTATTGGGTTCCGGTTTTAATTAACCTATAAACAAAAATTTTATTCTCTAATTATTTTTGACTTATTTCCGGCGCGCCGCCTAAAACATCCAACGCTTGACTAAGCTGCGGATCGCGACCCAACTCATAATCTTCCAAAGTCATCTTCACCTCAACATCGGGAATAATTCCGGTCTCATTAATGGTTCGTCCCAAAGGCGTATACCAATAAGCCACGGTCAATTTCAAAGCTGAACCGTCGGGAAAAGATTCCAACTCCTGAACCGAACCCTTGCCAAAAGTTTTTTCTCCCAAAACCGTCGCTTTTTTATAATCCTGCAAAGCCCCAGCCAAAATCTCCGAAGCTGAAGCCGAACCCTGATTAACCAAAACGATCGTCGGCAGGTTCCCAAATTCTCCGTTGCCCCGACTTCGATATTTAATTTCTTTTCCTTTTATATCTTTAGAAACTGTCACTATTTCCTGTCCCACCCAATAGCCGGCCATATTAACCGCCGTATCCAAATATCCTCCGGGATTATTGCGCAAATCAAGAATCAATCCATTCGGGTCGGCCCTTAAGACGACTTTGACGATGGCCTGAAAATCCCCCCACGTATCCTCATTGAAATGCGAAACATTTACATAAGCAATTTTATTGCCTTTTAATTCCCAAGAAACGGTTTTAATGTCAATAATATCGCGAGTCATCTTCACTTCCCGCGTCATTTCTTCTCCGGGGCGCCAAATAGTCAAAACAACTGGTGTGCCCTTGGGTCCGCGAATCAAATGAACCACCTCATCCAAACTCAGATTAAGAGTATCTTGGTCGTCAACCTTATAAATTTCATCTCCTGAACGAAGACCGGCGCGTAAGGCCGGGGTATCGGGCAAAGGCGCGATGACCGTCAATTTATCGTTTTTAATCCCAATTTCAATGCCAATGCCTTCAAAACTCCCGGACATATCTTCAAGAAACTCTTCGGCTAAATCGGGCTTTAAAAAAACCGAATAACGATCTCCCAATTCCGCTACTGATCCTTTCAAAGCGCCATAAAACAAATCTTGGTCATTGACCGGTCCTTTAATATATTCATCTTTAATTAGAGACCAAACTCGCCAAATAAGGCCGTAATCAAGATTTGGGTCAACGGTTTTGGGAACAGATAAAAATCTCAAACCGGAAATTATCGGCTGAGAAACAAAATTCTGTCCGATAATAACGCCTAAAAAAAGGGCGGTAATAAAAACAATTAAAAATATAATTAATGCTTTTTTTTGAGAAATTGCTTTCATAAATCGATTTACTAATTTATTCTCGGCCTTTGAATAAATTCACGAATTAGAATTATCTTATTATTCTTATACGATTCCTTTTTTTCTTCCCAAATGCCGATAAGCCAAATCAGTGGCGATTCGACCGCGGGACGTTCTGTTTAAAAAACCGATTTGAACCAAATAGGGTTCGTAAATTTCTTCCAAGGTGTCCAAATCTTCGCCAACGGACACGGCCAAAGTTTTAATACCAACCGGGCCTCCGGAAAATTTTTCAATCAACGCCTCTAAAATGCGGCGGTCGATAGAATTCAGTCCCATAGGGTCAATTTCCAGCATTTCCAACGACTGAACGGCTATTTTCGGCGTAATTACTTTTTCTTTTTCAACTTGAGCAAAGTCACGAACTCTTTTTAAAAGTCGATTAGCCACCCGCGGGGTATAACGCGAACATTTAGCAATCTCGTCCGCGGCTTCTTCTTGTATTTCAATTCCTAAAATGCCCGCTGAACGTTGGATTATTTTTTTTATATCGGATACTTGATAAAAATCCAGTTGATGAGTCAAGCCAAAACGGTCTCTTAAAGGCGGGGAAAGCAGACTCGGCCGCGTTGTCGCGCCGATTAAAGTGAATTTAGGCAAATCCAAACGCAAAACTTTAGCGCTCGGCCCCTTACCCACCACCAAATCCAGGGCGTATTCTTCCATCGCCGGATAAAGAATCTCCTCAATCGCCCGATTAAGCCGATGCAGTTCGTCAATAAACAAAACGCCGCCCGGTTTTAAATTGGTTAAAATAGCGGCTAAATCGCCCACCTTTTCCAAAGCCGGACCAGAAGTAACCTGAATCTCCGTTTCCATTTCCCGAGCGATAATATAAGCCATTGTGGTTTTACCCCTTCCGTGGCCTCCGTGAAAAAGAGTATGGTCCAAAACTTCTCCTCTTTGTTTTGCCGCCCGAATAAACACCCTCAAATTGGCTTTTAATTTTTCTTGTCCAATAAATTCCGATAAGGTCTTTGGTCTTAAAGTTAAATCTATACCCCTATCGTCGGGCAATTCGTTTTGACTCACGATATTGTAAGATTTAAATTGCATAATCACTTTGATAACTAGTATACCAAAATAACATTATTTGACAATGACGATTTTTGACAAGGCCGAGTTGAAATGTTAAAATAACCTTTGTATTTGTATTGAAATGAAGGGCGTGTAGCTCAGTGGCAGAGCGCTACTCTTATAAAGTAGATGTCGAAGGTCCGATCCCTTCCACGCCCACCAGAAAGAATGCTAAATAGGAATAGAAAATTAAAATTTTAACAAACTATGAATATTATCTGGGGAATATTAATCGTGGCCGGCGGTTTTATGATGGCTTGGAAATCTGAATGGATTTTAAACAATTTCGGCCGAGTCGCTTGGGCGGAAAAACATTTGGGCATGGAAGGCGGCACGCGACTATTTTACAAACTTTTAGGAATTGTGATCATTTTGGGGGGACTTTCGGTGATGACCGGACTCTGGAACGACATTTTGGGCGGAATTGTCAAATTGTTCATAAAATAAACTCGAATTTCCATTTTGTTTATTTGTGGTAAAAACCGACAAATCGGTTTCCACTATTTAGGGCCGTTCGTCTAGAGGGAGGACACCTCATTTGCAATGAGGAAATCGCCGGTTCGAATCCGGCACGGTCCACCAGAATTAGTCGCCTCGCTCGGGGCTTCGCCCCTCGCTTCGGCGGGTAGTTCCGCAAGAAAAAAATGAAAAATTAACCAACATGAATAAAAAAGTTTATATTTTTTCTTCAAAGAATAATATTTCGGAAGAATTAAAAACCGGCGGAAATGGTTATTTTGATGTTTTAAATATTGTGGAAGATATTTGGGGTCGCGAATTACATCACCGACCTAAATAAAAAAGTCGCCCTCCTCGCGGAGGACGACCCTTGGATGTAATACCCCTTCAGTTCTATGGTAAAACTGAAAGACGCTATAAATATAACAAAACATAGAAATAGGGTCAATAGAGTTATCCACAAGAAAAAAATATAAATAAAAATCAGGAATAAAGAAGGTTTATAATAAATATGAATTTTCAAATCAATGGCGGAAAAAAATTAAAAGGTGAAATTACCACCAACACGGCAAAAAATTCGGCCGTGGTCCTGCTCTGCGCCGCGCTTTTAAATCAAAATAAAACCATTCTCAAGGGAGTCCCCAGAATTGAAGAAGTAAACCGGATTATTGAAGTCCTACAGAGTTTAGGAGTCAAACTAAAATGGCTAACCCAACATAATCTGGAGATTATTCCGCCCGGAAAAATCAATCTTAAAAATTTGAATGTCGAAGCGGCGGCCAAAACCCGCAGCGCTATTCTCCTATTGGGAACGTTAGTTCATTCGTTCAAAAATTTCCAATTGCCCCAAACCGGCGGCTGCAAACTTGGCACCCGCACGGTTCGGCCGCATTTCTTCGCTTTGGAAAATTTGGGAATCCGCATTAAAACGCTTCCGGACGCTTATCAGATAAATTTGAATAAATTAAAACCGGCGAAAATCGTTCTCTACGAATCCGGCGATACGGTTACGGAAAACTCCTTAATGGCCGCGGCGAAAATAAAAGGAGAAACCGTCATTAAATTCGCTTCGGCCAACTATCAAGTTCAGGATTTATGCCATTTTTTAAGTAAATTAGGAATAAAAATAAAAGGCATTGGCACGACCACCTTAACGGTCGTCGGCAAATCAAAAATCAACCAGCCAATCGAATATTATTTAAGCGAAGACCCGATTGAATCAATGCTTTTTTTCTCCGTAGCGGCCGTCACCGGTTCATCGCTAACCATTAAACGCTGTCCCATCGATTTTCTGGAACTCGAACTTTTAAAACTTGAAAAAATGGGTTTCAATTTTAAAATTTTAAAAAAATATAAAAGCAAAAATAAAATAACCAATCTAGTCGATATTAAAACTTTTCCTTCAAAACTCACCGCTTTAGGGGAAAAAATCTACGCCCGGCCGTTTCCGGGCTTAAATATCGACAACTTGCCCTTTTTTGTTCCTATCGCCACCCAGTCCAAAGGACAAACCTTAATCCACGACTGGGTTTACGAAAATCGGGCGCTTTATTACACGGAACTATCGAAATTGGGAGCCGATATCATTTTGGCCGACCCTCACCGCGTCTATATTAACGGCCCGACCAAACTAAAACCAAATGAAGTTATTTGCCCGCCGGCGCTCCGACCCGCGGCTATCATTTTAATCGGCATGCTTAAAGCCAAAGGAACTTCAATTTTACGCAACGTTTACTCCATTAGCCGCGGTTATGAAGATTTATGTTCCCGCTTGCAAAAAATTGGCGCAGATATTAAAATAATTGAAGAGTAATAAATAATCATCAATTATTATTTATCATATGAATAATCAAAACGAAGAACAAAAAAATCAAGAACTGGTCAATTCTCAAACTCTGTTAGAAAAAGCTGGATTGGAGAAAAAAATGACTATCGCCGACCTTGGTTGCGGCCGCCGGGGCTATTTTACTCTCCAAGCCGCCAAATTAGTCGGCAATGAAGGCCTGATTTACGCCGTAGATGTAGTCAAATCAGCTCTGGAAAATGTGGAAAACGCCGCTAGAACTTTCAATTTTGCCAACATTAAAACCATTTGGGCCGATTTAGAAGTGCCCGGCGCGACAAAAATTCCCGACGCCTCGGTTGATTTGGCCATCCTTAACAACGTTCTTTTTCAAACTGAAAAAAGAAAATCAGTGATTCAAGAAGCTCTTAGAATCTTAAAAAGACATGGGCGCCTTTTAATTACTGATTGGAAAAAAGATAAAACTCTTTTTGGTCCGCCCCGGCAAAACAGAATCGAGTCGAAACAAATTATGGAATACGCCCAGCAAATCGGATTAAATCTAGTAAATGAAATTGACGCCGGCCCTTATCATTACGCCCTGATTTTAGAAAAAAAATAAAAATCCCGGTCTTTTTGACCGGGATTTTATGATCCTGATTTTATTCCTCCAAACAGAGAGGAATAGCTTCCTCCATTTTTTTAATAAATTTTATTTCAAAATCTCCTTTTTCAAGAGATTTTTTTAAATCGGACGGAAAATCCCAAAGGTCTTTCTCATTATCCTTGGGCAAAATTACGGTTTTAATCCCCGCCTCCTTAGCAGCTAAAACTTTTGACAGCACTCCGCCAATTGGCAAAACATCTCCTCTAAGCGAAATTTCTCCTGTTAAAGCCACATCGTGGCGAAAATTTCTCTTTGTCAATAAAGAGAATAAAGACATAAAAATCGATATGCCGGCCGAAGGGCCATCTTTCGGCGTCGCTCCTTCGGGAACATGAACATGAACTCGGGCATTAGCCGGATAATCTTCCATTTTTAATTTGAACCTGTTCAAATTAGCCCGAATATAAGACGCCGCCGTTAGGGCCGATTCTTTCATGACTTTTCCCAAATTGCCGGTTAAAAGAATCCCCGGCCTTCTGGCATTTTTATCCATAACCGTCTCAATAAATAAAATATGGCCGCCAGTTCCAGTTACCGCCAAACCAACAGCAAGACCAGGTCGAGAAATTTTTAATTTCGCTTCTTGTAAATATTTGGGCGGACCCAAAAACTCTATTAGATTATCTTTGCCAACCACAACCTTTTTTAAAATCTTCTTGGCTATTTTAAAAGCCGTTTTACGGAAAATACTGTCAATCACTTGCTCTAAGCGCCTCACGCCGGCTTCGTCCGTATAGCCTTGAACAATATTCTCCAAAACACTGTCTTTAAACTTAATTTCATTCGGTCCAAGCTTGCATTGTTCGATTTTTCTGGGAATTAGATATTTTCTGGCAATCTCAAGTTTTTCCTCTCGCGTATAGCCCGGAAAATCTATGATTTCCATCCGATCTCTTAATGCCGGTTGAATGGTCTCTGCCACATTGCCGGTAGTGATAAACATTACCTTGGATAAATCAAAAGGGACGCCAAGGTAATTATCATTAAAAGCGTTGTTTTGTTCCGGATCCAAAATCTCCAAAAGAGCCGAGGAAGGATCTCCATGAAAAGAACCGGTGCCTATCTTGTCAACCTCGTCAATCATAAACACCGGATTATTATAGCCAACTCTTCGAATCTCTTTAATAATCACTCCGGGCAAGGCGCCGATATAAGTCCGGCAATGTCCCCGCAACTGACTTTCATCGTACACTCCGCCCAAAGAAATGCGAACGAATTTCCGCCCCAGAGCGCGAGCGATGGATTTGCCAACCGAGGTCTTACCGGTCCCCGGCGGCCCGATGAAACAAAGAATCGGACTCTTCGCGGAAGATTTGCGCATCCGAATAACCAAAAATTCCAATACCCGATCTTTTATCTTTTTTAAGCCGTAATGATCCTCTCCCAGAATTTTTTCCGCCTCGTTGATGTCCAATTGGTCTTCCGTACTTTTAGACCAAGGCATATCGATCATATAGTCCAACCAAGTTCTGATCATGCCGCTTTCATAAGAAAATAAACCCATTTGAGACAGGCGTTGCAATTCCTGATCGAATTCTTTCTGAATCTCCGGAGGCATTTGAGCTTTTTTGGCTCTTTCTCTATAAATTTCGATTTTCGATTTTTGCGATCTCTTTTCTCCCAATTCTTCTTCAAAAAATTCCACTTGATCTCTATGATATTCCAGGGTTTCTTCCATCCTTTCTTTTCGCAGAATCTCCCACTCATTGATAATTTCTTTTTCGTCCTCTATAAGCCCTTCCATGATTTTAACCAATTTTCTCAAACGCTCATCAAGGATTAAAGTGGTTAAAATCCCGGATATTTCTTCAGGATCAATTATGGAAAACAAACATACCGCGATAAAATCGGCTAATTCTCTCGGCTCGGTAAAATCCTCCAATTTTTCAGACGCCCTTTTTATCTCTTCTTCCATTTCTTCGTCTGAGTTCGAGGGCAGGCAAATACCGAATTCCGGGTTTAATTTTAACAACTCAAGAAAATCCCTTTTAACCAGTTTTATCAACGTTTTTATCCTTTCAGGGTCTCTTATCGTTTCTTTCACTTCTTCAATCTGGGCATGATAAAAACGATCCGGCTTTAATACCCCTTTTATTCTGAACCTCCGGATCCCGACCATAATCTTAACGGTTTCTCGCTCATTTTCGGCGCTTAATGACTTGGCGCTTGAAAATTTATTTTTAATTTCTCCCCTAGCAACACCCAAAGTGCCTATTTCCCCCACCTTGGGTTTTCCGGGCGAAAAAATAAAACCAAGAAAACCCTTAAAAAGTTCTTCTCCCTCGTTTCCACTTTTAATTTTGAAAGAAATAACCTGGCCGGGAAACAAACATTTACTCGTTAAAATAAGAATAACTTCATCGGGAAGGGGAATCTCGTTTCTCTCTTTTCCCGACAACCACTCTGGCCATTTCATATTTATCTCTCCTTTCTTGTTTAATTTTAATGAACCGAATTAATTCATTTTAATTCTAATATCTCGAGCAAAAAAGTCAAGATGGGGATTGCTTTATTTCTAAAATATCCTATAATATTCCCACTTGTAAACTAGTCAATTGACTGGTTTAAATTTTATCTTATTATCAGCGTAAATTAAAAATCAAATCTATGACTGAACCAACAATTTCATCGTCAATTGAACAAATTTGTCAAGAAAAAAAACTATCAAAAGAGCAAGTTTTAGCGGCCATTGAGCAAGCCTTAGCCTCGGCTTACCGGAAAGATTTCGGCTATAAAATGCAAAATCTCAAAGTCGAGTTTAATCCCGAGAACGGAAAAATGAAGGTCTTTGACGAAAAATCCGTTGTTGAAGACCTACCCGAAGAACTTTTAGTCGACAAAGAAAAGGACGAAAAAATATCAACGCCAGCAATTGAAACCAATAAAATTCAAGTTGAATCGGATAAAAACGAAAAAGAAAAACCTCTTCGCGTCGGGGACGAAACCGCAAATCTTGAAGAATCCGATGAAGGCAAAGAAAAACGCTTCAATCCTAAAACCGAAATTCAATTATCCGAAGTGAGAAAAAATTCCAATTGGGAAAACATCAGCCGGCCGAACAAAAAAATAAAAATCGGAGACATTGTCAGACAGGAGCTGGAAATTCCTTCCGATTTCGGCCGCATCGCCGCCCAAACCGCAAAACAGGTGATTATCCAAAGATTGCGCGAAGCGGAAAGAGAAACCATTCTTGAAAAATATACCTCTCAAATCGGCGCCGTCATCAACGCTGTTGTTCAGAGACGAGAAAGACAAGCGGTGCTTCTCGACTTAGCCGACGCTTCGGCAATTATGCCTTACAACGAACAGGTTCTTGAAGAAAAATACTGGCCGGAACAAAAAATCAAGGTTTATTTAGTAGCGGTCAATAAAACCGCTCGCGGGCCGGAATTAATCGTTTCTCGGCGACATCCCGAAATTCTTCGAGAATTATTTAAACTTGAAATTCCCGAAATAGCCAATGGAACAGTAGAAATCAAAGCCATCGCCCGCGAAGCCGGTTCAAGGTCAAAAATCGCCGTTGCCACAACTGACAAATCCGTCGACCCGATCGGCGCCGCTATCGGCCAGCGAGGCGTAAGAATTCAAACCATCATCAATGAAATCGGCGGGGAAAAAATAGACGTGATCGAATATTCAGAAGATCCGGAAAAATTCGTCGCCAACGCTCTGTCGCCCGCGAAAATTTCCTCCATTAAAATGGAAAAAAAAGAAAAATGCGCCTTGGTTAAAGCCAAAAAAAATCAGCTTTCTTTGGCTATCGGCCGAGCCGGACAAAATGTCCGTCTCGCCGCCAAATTAACCGGTTGGCGCATAGACGCTTCCGAAGACAGAGAAACAGAAGAACAAAAAAATGAAGAATTAAAAGAATCAAAAGACAGAGAAACAGAAGAACAAAAAAATGAAGAATTAAAAGAATCAAAAGGCAAAAAAGCAAAAAAAATGAAAGATAAAGAAAAAAAACCAAAAAAAATAATCGAAAAACAATCAAAGAAAAAATAAAAAATCAAAAAAATAAACGCTTATGCTCTATATTCCCATCGTTATTTCCTTTATCGGACTGGCGATTGCCGGTTTTTTAGCTTGGCGAGTTAAGAAAATAAAAATCGAACATCAACTAGCCGAAAAAATCGCTTCATTTATCAGAAAAGGATCTCTTACTTTTCTCCGCCAAGAATACAAAATCCTAATCTCTTTCATAATTATTGTCGCCGTTTTGCTTATAATCTTTTTATCTTGGACAATTGCCGTCAATTTTATTTTAGGCGCGATTTTTTCGGCCTTGGCGGGAAATTTAGGCATGCGCGTCGCCACGATTGCCAATTTAAAAACTGCCGTTGCCAGCCAAAAAAACTCGCTCCAAGCTCTAAAAATCGCTTTTTGCTCCGGGTCGGTAATGGGGCTTTTGGTTGTTTCTTTGGGTTTACTCGGCGTCAGCGCTCTTTATCTCTTTTTTAAAAATCCGCAAATAATTTACGGGTTTGGTTTTGGCGCTTCCTTTACCGCTCTCTTTGCCCGAGTGGCCGGCGGCATTTATACTAAAGCCGCCGATGTCGGCGCGGATTTAATCGGAAAAATCGAAATCGGCATTCCCGAAGACGACGCTCGAAATCCGGCCGTGATCGCCGATAATGTCGGCGACAACGTCGGCGACGTAGCCGGCATGGGCGCAGACTTGTTTGAAAGTTATGTCGAAACATTAGTTGCCGCCATGGTTTTGGGATTATCCGCCATTTCTTCCATCGGTCATCAAGCGCCGTTAATTCCCTTGGCTTTGGCTTCTTGGGGTATTATTGCTGGACTAGTTGGAAGTTTTGCCGTCATTTCAGCTAAAAAAGGCGCGCCGCAAAACATTCTCAATAAAGGCATTTGGCTCGCCAGCGCTCTAATGGCTATCGGCGCATTTTTTATTTTAAAAACCTCTTCCCCCGCCGGAGTAAAAATTTTTGGCACTCTTTTTACCGGCCTGATCGCCGGTATTATTATTGGTTTCGCCACCGAATACGCCACCTCAGCCAAATATCAACCGACTAAAAATCTAGCTTTGTCTTCGCAAATCGGCCCTTCCGCCAATATTATCACGGGTTTAGCCCTCGGTATGTACTACACAGCGATTCCCGTTCTTGTCATTTCCGCCGCTATTTTAATCTCATATAAACTGGCAAATATCTACGGCGTGGGCATCGCCGCCGTCGGCATGCTCTCTACTTTGGGCATTACTTTGGCTACCGACACTTATGGACCGGTGGTAGACAACGCGGCCGGTATTGCGCAAATGGCCAAAATGGGAACAGAAACAAGAAAACGGGCCGAACAACTTGACGCCGTTGGCAACACCACGGCCGCCGCCGGCAAGGGTTTTGCCATCAGTTCGGCAGCGTTAACCGCCATTGTTCTTTCTGTTTCTTATATTCAAGTCGCCGGCTTAAGCATTTTGGATCTTAATCAACCTCGAGTATTGGTCGGACTTCTTCTTGGCGGACTTATGCCCTTTCTTTTTTCCGCCTTGGCAATGAAAGCCGTGGGGCAAAGCGCGGAAAAAATCGTCAATGAAGTTAGGCGTCAGTTCAAAGAAATTAAGGGTTTGATGCAAGGCGAAGCCGAGCCTGATTACGCCGGTTGTATTAAAATTTCGACCATCGTCGCTTTGAAAAAAATGATCCTTCCGGGTTTCTTAACCGTTATCGCTCCGCTTTTAATGGGTTTTATTTTAGGCAAAGAATCGCTGGGAGGATTTTTAATTGGCAGCTTGGTGACCGGATTTCTTTTGGCGGTTATGATGGCAAAGTCGGGCGGGGCCTGGGACAACGCCAAAAAACATATTGAAGAAGACACTCTGGGAGGCAAGGGTTCTGATTCTCATAAAGCCGCAGTAATCGGAGACACCGTCGGCGACCCCTTCAAGGATACGGCCGGACCAAGTTTGAATATCTTAATCAAATTAATGAGTATTATCGCTTTAATTATCGCGCCATTGCTCTAAAATAAAATATGAAAATTATCACTAATCGATTGCCGAAAAATTTAATGGAAATTACGGCTGAATTGTCCATTTTGGAGATGGCTCCTTTTTATCATCAAACAATCGAAGAGTTGTCCAAAGATATTGAAATTCCCGGCTGGCGCAAAGGCAAGGCTCCCGCCCAAATGATTAAACAAAAAATAGGGGAGGCAGAAATCAACCGCCGAGTCGCGGAGATTGCCATTGAAAAAAAATATCCGGAAATCGTCAAAGAAGTATTCTCGACTGATAAAGAAAATGGAGAGCCGGCTGGAGTTCCCCAGATACAAATACAAAAAATGGCTTCGGAAGAGCCCTTTATTTTCAATTTAATTATTCCTTTAGTTCCCGAAGTAAAACTCGGCAATTATAAAAAAATAAAACAAGAAAGAAAAAAAATCGAAATAACCGACGAAGAAATAAAAAAAGTTTTGGCGGAATTGCAGCAATCGCGGCGACAAGAAACTTTAGCCAACCGGCCAGCCGGTCTTAATGACCGAATTGAAATCGACCTAGACCTTTTTATTGACAAAGTCCCGGTTGAAAACGGGCAAATAAAAAATTTTTCAATAATTCTGGGGCGCGACGATTATCTACCCGGCCTTTCGGAAAACCTGAAAGGTTTAGCTCGGGACGAAGAAAAAAACTTTTCTTTCCCCTATCCTGATTCGCATTATGACAAAAAACTGGCCGGCAAATTAGTCGATTTCAAGGCCAAAATTAAAAACGTTTATCAAATAACCTTGCCTGTTCTTGATGACTTTTTCGCCCAAAGTTTTGGCAATTTTAAAACATTGAAAGACCTAGAAAATAAAATTAGGGAAAATCTGGAAATCGAGGCAAAAAACAAGGAAGAACAACGTTTGGAAGCGGCGATTTTAAAAAGCCTCGTCGCCCAATCGAAAATCGGAGACATTCCGGAAATTTTAGTCGAACACGAATTGGATAAAATGGTTGACGAACTAAAAGCGGAGATTGAATTAAGCGGCGCAAAATTCGAGGACTACTTGCAAAGCATAAAAAAAACTCAAACGGATCTAAGAAAAGATTTTGCCGTCCAGGCGCAGGAAAGAATAAAAACCGCCCTTTGTATCCGCCAATTAGCCAAACAAGAAAATTTTTCCGTTAAAAATGAGGAAATTGAAGAAGAAATAAAACGCCTAAATAAAATATACGAGAAGCAAGAACAAATATTAGACGAATTTAAAAAAGAAAACGGAAAAATTTTTCTCAAAAACCTGCTCACCAACAGAAAAGTGATTGAATGGCTAAAAAAACAACTCGGCTGATAAAAAATGAATAAAAAAATAGTGGCGGTAAAAATTTTTTTCCGCCACTTTTAAAATCGCAACAATCAACAAACTGAAGTTTTAAAATCCTCCGGCACCAAAGCCGTCAAAGTAAATTGATCAGTCAAATACTTCCGGGCCGTTTCGAGAATCTCATTTCTAGTGATTTTCTGAATATATTGAGAAAATTTTCTAAAATCATAAGGAATCTGATTGAATTCTTTCTCCAATATACACATAGTACGAGTAGGTATTTCCATTAAAGAATCAAAGTGTCTAGATTTAAGTGAATTTTTGGCCCCTTGCAGCTCTTCTTCACTGACAAGATTTATTCTTAAATCCCTGAATTCACCAAAAATAATATCTCTAACTTCAATAAATTTTTTAGGGTCGAAACCATCTACAAAGACGCAGATTGAACTGCCGACTTCATGATTATCGTAACCAGCGCCCAATTCATAACCAATACCCTTGTCTTGTCTTAGCTTCTTGAATATCCGAGAAGACATTCCTCCGCCCAAAATAAATCCCAGCAATCTCAACTTATAAGAATCAAGACAGTTTAAACTAGGAACCTTAAATCCAATAGTCAAATAAACCTGTTTCAATCCGGGACATAATTCGAATTTCTGTTGATAACTATTAGTTAATTCAATAGCTAAACTCCGGTTGACCCTTTCCCCCGGTTCAATTTGGGCAAAAGTCTTTTTTAACTCGCTTCTTAATTTTCTTCCGTCAAATTTTCCCGATACCGCAATTATCATATTATTCGCAATAAAAAATTTTTTCTTAAACATTGCAAGGTCGTCTCTTGTCATCCTTTTTATTGACTCTTCTGTTCCTAAAATTTCTCTCCTGAGAGGCGTTTCCTTAAATAGGGTAGAGAGAAAAAAATCTCCACTATACTCTTGGAGATTTTCAATACTCTGCTGAATCTCCGTTAAAATAACCCCTCTTTCTTTGCAAAATTCCTTATGATTATAACTAAAATTAGTGGCCGCCCGATAAATTATCTCAATTGCTTCTGTCAATTCTTCGGGAAAAGAATAAATACAAAAAGAAATTTTGGCGCAGTCAGTCACAGCACTAATTTGCGATCCCCCATATTCTAATCTCCTAGCAATTTCTTCTGCCGAATAATATTGATTACTTTTAAACAGCATGTGCTCATTAAAGTGGGTAGCACCACTTGTCTTATCGTCTTCATCAACTAACCCGACTCTCACGCCGACAACTAAAGAGGCCTTTTCCGCCCAAGGAATTTCTTCGGTCAGCAAAATCAAACCATTGTCAAATTCTGTTCTCTTAATTCTTTCTACTTTCTTCATTGGAAACTCCTTCTTTTTTGATTAATTTTAAAGAACTTCTTGTTATAATACTCTTATAGTATAAATTTTTATAAAGGCCTGTCAAGTTCCTTGACAAACAAAAGTTTTTTATTAAAATAGAGACATCACCAAGATGGTGCGGGCGTCGTATAGCGGTTATTATATTTCCTTGCCAAGGAAGTGACGGCGGTTCAACTCCGCTCGCCCGCTTTCTCGCTTTATAAATAAAAAAATGAACAAAAAAACTGTTGAAAAACGGTTTTTTGTTTAAATAAAATAAAGAAATCTACCATTGATGGCAAAATGGGTGGGGTAGGATTCGAACCTACGTAGTCCGAAGACGCGAGATTTACAGTCTCGAGCAATTGACCACTATGCGACCCACCCATAAATGGAGCCCGCGGTCGGGATTGAACCGACGACCTTTTGCTTACCATGCAAATGCTCTACCAACTGAGCTACACGGGCATTTATTTTAGAAAATTGTCTATTTTAAAAAACAATTTTTTATTATTTTAACTATTTTTTTAAAAATTTCAAGGGTCTTATTTATTCCCATTCCCATTTGATTCCACCAGCGACTCGCCCTGCCCTTTAATTTCTCATATTTAATTCTAAATTCGCTTTTAAAACACTCTATCTGACGAATAATCTTTTTTTTCAGTAAATCTTTTTTGGTTTTTGCCGCGATTTCTTGGGCTGTCTGAGATAAATCAAGATTGATCAAAAGCGGAGTTTTTCTAAAAATAATAAAAACAATGCCCCCAAAAGAACAAATTATCAACACGCCAATAATAACATTGATTAACATATCTTTAGGGCTTGGAATGATTTCTAAAAATGGCTATTTTCTCTTTAACCGCCTTAGACACGGCCTCAATGCCGGTTAAAAAGATGAAGCGGGGATCAGATTCTTTGGTTTTAAAAGATTTTGCCAAACTACGTCTGAAAGCAAATTTAATCTCTGTGTCAATATTTATTATCCTAATTCCCAATTTAATCGCCTTTTTAATTTCGCTTTCCGGAATTTTCGAGGCGCCATGCAAAACCAAAGGCACTCTGACTTTCTTTTGGATTTCCTTTAACCTCTCTAAAAAAAGTTTAGGCGCGCCGTGTTCTAGTTTATAAACGCCGTGAATATTGCCAATGGCTACAGCTAAGGTATTTATCTTGGTTTTTTTCACGAACTCTTGAGCCTGATCCGGGTCGGTTAAAAACTCTTTGGGGCTCCGGAATAAATCCGTAATTTCTTTTTTATTTTTCACCACCCGACCTAATTCGCCTTGAACCCAAACATTGCGGCGGTGAGCGTAGTCCGCAACCTTCCGAGTTAAAAATACGTTTTTGTCAAAAGATAAATCCGAAGCGTCGATCATCACCGAAGAAAAACCAAGATTGATACAATCGGCCATCATGGAAAATGTCCTGCCATGGTCAAGATGAATGGCTATTTGAATATTTTTTCCCAAAGATTTAGATAAATTTCCAATAATTTGCGAAATGACGTCGACGCCAGCATAACGCAAAGAAGTTTCGCTTACCTGAATAATAACCGGGGAATGGGCAGCGACCGCACCTTTAATTATACCCTGGGTCGTTTCTAAATTAAAAGTATTGAAAGCCCCCAGCGCATAACCGCCCTTTTCCGCTTCGGCCACAAGTTTTTTAATATGAACCAGCATAAATAATGACAACAATTAAAATAAAAATAATGAATTAAAATATCCCTTTTCGAACTATATTTTATACTATTCCTCTGTTTCGCTTATTTTTTGCGTTTTTACGTTTGTATTTTTTATATTTTTATATTTTATTTCCTTCTCAACCGCCACTTCGCACATTTTCACGAATTCTTCTGGCTTTAAACTAACACTGCCGACTAAAACTCCGTCAACGCTCGGCTGTTCAATAAAGGACTTAATGTTAGTTGGATCAACGCTGCCGCCATAAAGAATCCAAATATTATCTTTCGCCATCAATCCAAAAATATCTATCATTCGCTGTAAAAGCACTTTGCCCGTATATTCGGCGTCATCTGGAGCCACAGCTTGACCCGAACCGATAACCCAAATTGGCTCATAAACGACGATTATTTTTTGTTCCGGTTTAAGATTTATCCCATCTAAAGCTCTGGAGGTTTGTTCAAGAATCACGTAATCCTTCAGTCCCTTTTGTCTTTGTTCAAAAGTCTCGCCGACGCAAACTATCGGAATTAATCCGACCTGAAGAGCCGCTCTGACCTTTTTATGAACCATTTCGTCGGTTTCCCCTAGATTTAACCGTCGTTCCGAATGTCCGAGAATCACATATTGACAACCCATTTCTTTTAGCCAGACCGGAGAAATCTCGCCGGTAAATTCTCCTTTTTCTTCCCAAAAACAATCCTGAGCTCCCCAAAATAGTCCTTCAGTCCTTTTTATTTTATTCGCCACTTCGGGCAAATTAGTAAAAGGCGGGCAAAAAACGACGTCAATATTCGATAATTCTTTTTTCTTTTTTGATTTTTTCAGCAATTTTAAAATATCATCAATCAAAATTCCGCCATTTTTAAAACCGGGATTCATTTTCCAATTGGAAATAACAACTGGTTTTTTCATAAAAAATTATAAATTATTTATAAATTATCATGGATTAGAACACCTCGCCTCCATTTTCAGCTAATAACAACCTATTTGATTTCTCAAATAATCGACAGAAAACCCATCGTCCCCAAAGTTACTAAAACGCCGGCCATAACGACGCCAATAGAGATTAAAAGTATGCTTCGCCAGTAGGAAATGCCGAAAAGAAAAGCGGCCACCGCGCCAGTCCAAGCTCCGGTCAAAGGAAAGGGAATAGCCACAAATAAAATCAGTGCTAAATCGCCATAAAAAGCGTATTTCTTATAAAATCGCCGGCGCGTTCTTTCAAACAACCAACTAAAAAATCTGTTAGCCAGAGTGCTTTTCCCCATTAAAAAATCAACTAGATATTTAAAAAAATAAAGAAGGAAAAAAATTGGCAAAATATTTCCCACACAGGCTCCCAAAAAGGCCTTCAGCGGACTCAAATGCCAAACCCCGATGGCGACGGGTATTGTTCCTCTTAATTCGTTAATTGGAGTCAAAGCCAATAAAATTGTCTTTAATTCCGGAGACATATTTACATTATAATATAAAAAATAAAAAATAAAATACCAATTTTTGCTCTGACAGTTTTGACAGGGTCCGACCCTGTTTAACCGTGACAGGGTCGGACCCTGTCAAATTTACTATCAAATTTAACTGCCACTTTTAACAACTGGGAGGATATTATTAAAGATTTGGATTTTACTTGGCGGAACAAAATTTTCCTCCAAAAAAATTGAAGTTTTAAAAAATCACATATAATGCTTATCCAAATTATTGAGACTGATCAAAAGAATCTTCCCCACCTTCCTCCTTCTGGCGATTAGCGCTCCACCAAATCAAACTTTTGGCTTCCTGAAATCTGTCTTTATCGCTTACCGCCCCTAAAATCACGACTACCGTCCGGCGCCCATGATAATCGCTTAGTCCCGCGAAGCAATACCCGCTTTCCCGCAAATAACCGGTTTTTGCCCCAACTAAATCGATAAAAGTATTTAATAATTTATTGGTATTATAAATCCGTTGATAAGTTTTTACTCCGTTCGACTCTCCAATAAGCACGTTATAAAAATTGGTGTTCAGCGCCTGTTTTATTTCTTCTTTTTCCAAAGAGGCAACAATCAATTTAGCCAAATCTCGGACAGTGGAACGATTATCCGAATCAAGGCCCGTTGGTTCGACAAAATGAGTATTAATCATCTTTAAAGAAGCCGCCTTTTCGTTCATCAGGTCGACAAATGTCTTTTTATCCACTCCCGCCTCCGGCAACCCCGCCTGAGCAGACAACTCGCCATTTTCAACCAATCGAGCCAAAATCTTCATGGCATTATTGGCTGATTTAATTAAACCGCCGTAAAAAATATCTTTAATTGTCAAAATGTTCCCGGGTTTAATAGCCAAGCCGGCCGGCTCAATATCGTTTTCAATATTCGTTTCTTCAACCAAATCTCCCAACTCGACCCTTACCGTTTCGTTCCATTTTTTAGTGTTATTTTCCAAAAAAACCAAAGCCGTCATTAATTTGGTAATACTGGCGATCGGTAAAACCAAGTCAGCGTCTTTTTCAAATAAAACCGCGCCGGTTTCCGCATCAAAAGCCAAAGCGCTTCGACTGGTTAATTTCGGACCCAAAGAATAAGGAAAAACCCGACTAGATTCATCGGGTTTTATTTCCGCTATTTTATCCAAATAAACCGCTTGATTAAGGGTTGACGATAAATTCAGAATTAACAATAAAGACAAAATAAAAGAAAGCATAAACGTCCCGCTAAATTAAAAATTAAAATATTTTATAAGACAACTAAAAAATCGTTTTTTTAGGCAGACAATTTCCAATATATTACTTATTGTTTTTATTCGCCATTCGCCGCATTCGCGTTATATTCTTTTTATGCCCCTCCCCAACCTATACAATCTATACCATATTTTAAAAACCGGCAAATCGAACGTTCCTGGATAAACGATTTTTTTTCCGCCAAAACTCATTTTAAAACGGGTCATTCCCGGCCATTTTGTCTCGTCGACTCCCCAAAAATCGTAAAATTTAAATCCCTCTTCCTTAGCCCGTTTGATTATTTCCCAATGAAGCAAATGGGGGGCCATCGCCTCTTTGTCTTGACGCGTGGAAGCGCCATGAATATAAGAAACCGTTTTTCCGAAAAAAATGACAAAATAAGCGGCAATGGTTTTATTTTTATATTCAGCCAAATAAAAACGAAAAAAGGCCGAATTCAATTTTGAAAGACGGCGGTAATAATCGTCCGAATGCGGCTTGAATTTCTCTCTCTCGGCCGTTTGGCGAATCAATCTCAAAAAATCGTTAATATCTCGTTCGCCGCTGGCTTCGCGTATTTTCACTCCCCGTTTTTCAGCCAGCCGAATATTATATCTGGTTTTCGGATGCATTAACGCCAAAATTTCTTGTTCCGACTGATCAATATTCAAAACGCTTGTTTCGCGCGGCTGGACAGGGGATGTCGAAACAACCCTAAGTCCCGAATCGCGCCATGCCGATAAAAAATTATTATTTAAAGGCTCTATCCTTAAAAAAACAGCTTTTTCCTCTTTTGCCAATCCTATAATTTCTTTTAAAAAAAGTTTTAATATTTTCTTTTTTTCCGATTCGGGTTGGGAAAAATCAAGAATCGGCCCGCGAGGACAATAAAAATAAAATTTGCCAAAACGCGATGAAATAAAAGGCAAAAAATGTTTAATTAGCAAATACTGTCCCATTGTTCGGCCGCCACTTTCAATTTTAAAACGCCGGGTCTTTCGTCCGAGGCCGCTTTGAAAATCTCCCCATAGCCAAGATTGTAAAAACTCGCCTGCCGGCGCCAGAGGATTGCTATTGGCAACAACAAAATCGTCCCAATCTCCCCGACTTAAAATTTCAACCACTTTTCCTGTTTTCATAAGTCATATTATACCAGAAAAACGCCGACTGAAAAACCGAATTTTAATCTGAAATTCTGAATCTATACGGCTTGTCCGCCCATTCGCCGGCATACTCAACGCCCACCCGTCTGTCCGCGGCAATCTGACGCGGATCAAGCCTCACTCCCCGATCTTCAATCCAAAGTCCGGTTTTTTTGCTCGCCGGCAGACCATTGAATCTTTTTGTTATTTTTAAATACTTTGTTATCCTCGCCGGCCCAACAATTCGCCCCGTTCCCCTGATTAAAACCGCAGCCGGAAAACCTTTAGGTCCGGTAACGACATTTAACATCCAATGCAGGCCATAAGTAAAATAAACATACCAACAACCCGCCGGACCAAACATAATTTTATTGCGTTCGGTTTTCCCCCGGCTGGCATGACTGGCCTTATCCTCCAGCCCGACATAGGCCTCGACTTCAGTAATCATCAATTCTTTAACCACTGGGCAACGGAAAAATCCATTAATAACTCTTTTATCCTCTTTAATTAAAAATTTGCCCAAAAGAGATTTAGCCACGCTTAAACAGGGCCGATTAAAAAAGGACGAAGGGAGAATTTTCCCTTTTGAAAATATCCCCTCTTTCCTTAGAATTTCGATTTTCTTCTTTACTCCTTTTTTATAGCCGCCAACCAATCCATTGGAACAAACTACGCGGTGACAAGGAGTCAGAAAATCGACATTCTTATTTAAAACATTGCCCACTGCCCGCCAAGCCCTCTGATTTCCGACTCTTTCTGCCACTTGTTTATAGGTCAATATTTTCCCTTTCGGTATTTTTTTCACTACGGAATAAACTTTCTTTTGAAAATTTTCTCTCTCCATCAAATTGCATTTAACAGAAATTCTTTAACCCAAGATTAAACAATCTTTTAGCTCTTTTTGCCGCTTCCTTAATAATTTCCTTTTCTTTTTCCACTTTTCTATTTCTCATTAAAATCTTGCCGGCGCAGACGACGTCAGTGACGCAATCGCCGTGGCAAGAATAAACCAAATTCGAAATTAAATTATGGCCAGGAGAAAAACAAATCTGACCCAAATCGACCAAAATCAAATCGGCAAAATAACCCCTCTCAATCCGACCAATTTTCATTTTTAACGCCCGACCCGAGTTTTCCGTTGCCAGAGCAAAAATTTCCGAGCTCGGAGCAAGGAGCGGATCCATTTCTTTTATTTTTTGTAAAAGAGAGGCGAATTTCATTTCTTCGAATAAATCCAAATTATCATTTGAAGCCGAGCTATCCGTCCCCAAACAAACATTGACTTTCGCTTGTTTTACTTTTAAGTAAGGAAAGACCCCTGAGGCCAATTTCATTTCCGAACAAGGACTGTAAATCAAGTTGCATTTTTTCTCGGCCAAAAGTTTAATTTCTTTGTCTGAGAGCCAAATTGCGTGAGCTAAAAGACAATTTTTATTTAAAATCCCGATTTTTGCCAAATATTCGGCCGGACGAAGTTTATATTTTTTTAAACAATCGCTTACCTCTTTTTGAGTTTCCGATAAATGAATGTGCACAGGCAAGTTGTTCGCTTGGGCAAAATTTTTAGTCCAAATCAAATTCTCTTGGCTGACGCTGTAAACGGCGTGGGGCGCCAAAGCAAAACTCACCTCCTTAATATCCCTTTTTTCGATATTCCGCCAAAATTTTTCCACATTTTCCCGGGAACCAAAAGGAAAGTCATCCAAAATAACCAAGCCGACTACGGCGCGAAGACCCGTTTCCTCAATTGCTTCGAGAGCCGCCGAAGGAAACCAATACATGTCATTAAAACAAGTCGTGCCGGTTTTAATCATCTCCAAACAGGCTAATTTGGTTCCCCAATAAACATCGTCGGGCGACAATTTTTTCTCAACCGGCCAAATTTTTTTCTCAAGCCAGTCATTTAAAGGTAAATCTCCACCATAACCGCGAAAAAGAGACATCGCCGCATGCGTATGGGCGTTAACTAGTCCTGGCAAAACCGCTTTCCGTCCCTCGCCGTCAATTCTTTGAGCGGCAACTTTGTTTATTTTAGAACCAATTTCTTCAATTTTTCCGTCTCGGATAAAAATGTCGATTCTTTTCCCTTTTAAAACCACATTTTTTATCAACAGGGTCATACTGAAGTCAATTTTAAAAGTTTTCCAATTATTTTTTCTATTTTAAACTTAATCCGCGTTTCGAATTCTTCTACGGTCTTCTGAGCTAGCGGCATCTTAACCAATCCGTGCGCCCAATTATCAATAGAACAAAGACAAGCGTATTCGAGATCCATTTCTCCGGCTAAAGTCGCTTCTTTACTCATCGTCATCCCAACCACGTCGGCAAAATTCTTAATCAAGCCGATTTCCGCTTTGGTTTCATATCTCGGACCCTGAGAGTAGAAATACACTCCTTTGGATTTAAAATCAAACTTCAACTCCCGACAAATTCCAATCAAAATTTTTCTTAATCGGCCAGAAACCTCCGGCGTAATATACCGACATTTTTTCTGAAAAAAAGTAGGGGGCGTAAAATCAATATAATCATCGGGGATTAAAAAAGATCCCGGTTTAATCGTCTTTTTACAGGAACCGACCGAATTAAAAGCGAAAATGCGTGTCACGCCTATTTTTTTAAAAGCGAAAATATTAGCCCGATATTTTATCCGATGAGGCGGAATATTATGAATCGGCCCATGCCGTAAAATCAAAGGATGGCCGCCGATCAAATAATAATAAACTTTCCCATAAGGAGTGGAAGTGGTTTTGACTTTTTTCCCTTTTAAAACGCTCAGGCCGTATAAATTGCCGCCGCCAATAATGCCAATTTTTGTTTTATCTTTCATATATATTTATTAAATTATTTTATTAAATCGTTTTACGGTTTTTAAAAGCGTCGCTTAAAGTAATCTCGTCCGCGTATTCGATTTCTCCTCCCAAAGGAATACCTCTGGCAATCCGGGTTAAAATAATTTTACGACTTATTTTAGGATCTTTTTTTATAAGATTAGCGATGTACAAAACCGTACTTTCTCCTTCAATCGTGGCATTAAGGGCAAAAATAAGTTCCTTAACCGGCTGGTTTCTTAATCTTTGCATTAAATCTTGAATTTTTAACTGTTCCGGACTTAAATTATAAACCATATCAATAAGCCCCCCTAAAACATGATAAAGTCCTTTATACTCTCCCGTTTTTTCAATGGCGACTAAGTCCTGGGGCTCGGCGACCAAAGTAATGACCGTTTGATCTCGCCGCTTATCAAAACAAATCGGGCAAATCTTGTGACCGGCATTGACGGACGAAATTGAAGAAAAATTACCGCAAATAAAACAGGGAAAAATATTTTTTAATTCGCCAATCAAAACGGCGAAATCATTTAACTCTTCCGGTTTTTTCTTTAATAAATAAAAAACAAACCGCTGGGCGGTTTTGGGGCCGATGCCGGGAAACCGGCCGAACTTATCGATTAAATTTTCAATTTCCGAAGGAAACATATTTTTTTATCCGCGTTTTAAAATGGTTCTTCGGTTTCTTGTTCTCCAAGCACTTCCAAGTCGGCTTTCGACAAACTCTTAAAACTGACCGTATCGCCGTCGAAATACAACCTGACGGTCACGCCCGCCGGGCCATGGCGGTGTTTGGCAATGTGAACTTCGGCTAAATTTTTCTCTTCTTCTGGACAATTCTTTATTCCTCTATCCATGGCTTTGCGGTAAATAAACATTACCACATCGGCGTCTTGTTCCAGCGATCCGCTTTCGCGAAGATCGGACAATCTGGGAATCGCTGGCGTTCTTGCTTCCGGCGCTCGGGAAAGCTGAGAAAGCGCCAAAACAGGAACATTTAATTCTCGCGCCACCGCTTTTAAAGACCGAGAAATCTCTGAAACTTCTTGGACCCGCCCTTCCGTCGAAGCGCTTCCCGATTCCATTAATTGCAAATAGTCCAAAACTATCAATCCCAAACCATGTTCCATTTGCAAGCGCCGAGACTTGGTTTTAATTTCCATAATATTGGCCATAGGAGAATCGTCGATAAAAATAGGCGCTTCGCCCAACGCTCCAAAAGCCTCGCCTAATCGCTCGAATTCTCCATCGCCATCTTTACGGGAAAGCTGTCCCGTTCTCATTTTCCAAAGACTGACCTCGGCTTGAGAACAAAGCAACCTATCGGTTATTTGCTCCTTGGACATTTCCAAACTAAAAATGCCGACGGGAATTTTATGGTAAACCGCCGCATGGCGAGCAATATCAAGAGCCAGTGCCGATTTTCCGATACTTGGTCTTGAAGCCAAAAGAATCAATTCCGAAGGCTGAAGTCCGGCCAAAGCATTATCCAAATCAACATAACCGGTAGGCACCCCTCTAACTTGTTTTACTCCTCGATGCAGTTCATCTATTCTTTCAAAGGCTTGAGACAGAGTGTCTTTTAAGGGAATAAAATTCTGTCTTAAAAATTTTTGCGAAATAGCGAATAATTTTTGTTCCGCCTTGTCCAAAACGCCAGTTGCCTCTTCTTCCTCTTTATAAGCCATCTGAATAGTCTCGGTTGAAGCCCTGATTATTCGACGCAAGGTTGACTTTTTTTGGACAATTTGGGAATAAGACAAAACATGACTGGACGTCGGCACGCTATTTGACAAAAAAGCCAGATAAGTCCGTCCGCCAATTATGTCCAACTGCTCTTTTTCTTCCAGGCGATTAGCAACGCTCAAAATATCAATTGGTTCTCGCGATTCCCATAAATCAAGCATCACCGAATAAATCATCCGGTGTGCGTCCTTATAAAAATCGTCGGGCGATAATTTATCGGCAATTTTAACCATAGCATCTTTATCAATTAATAAAGAGCCAAGTAGGGCTTGTTCCGCCTCGAGATTCTGGGGCGGAAGTTTTTCAACCACTGATTCAAAGTCGGACATAATGGTTAATAATATCAAAACAATATATAAAAAAATAAAAAATATTTACAACTTATTTTTTATAGTATATAATAATTACGCTCTTCTTTCAAGTTTTATTTCTGCACATCTTATCAACAATTATAAAGATTTTTGCCATATAAATTTCACTCCGAATTATTCGGAAAATAAAAATTCCGATTTACTAAAACAAATTAGATCCAAACCAAATATGAAGACAAAAAACATCAGGGCCTATGCCGTTTCTTATGAAGATGACGCCAGCCAAGGGTTCGAACACCTGGCTTACATTCTAAGCCTTGACGAATCAGAATCTCTATTCACCAATGCCCGAATGTCGGGTAAAGTAAAATTTGAAGATCGAGCCGGCAGAAATTTCACTCTAATTCGCCAAAACGACGGAGATTTTTTAATCAAAAAACGCCACAGCTGGTTATAGCGAACAATTAAATAAAAAAATCGTAAAAAGTCCGTTACCGCGGGTCTGTAGCTCAGTGGCAGAGCAGTAGCCTTTTAAGCTATTGATCTGGGTTCGATTCCCAGCAGACCCATTCCTTATTTTCACTTAAAATAAAAAATCAAAAAACCGTTATGCGCGACTATTCTCAAAAGACTCGCAAAAAAATCACTCGGTTTCGGACGCCGAGTTTATTTATTATCAGAAAATCGTTGGAGACAAAAAGAATAAAAAGCAAAAAATTTCCCAAAATTTGAATTTTATAAAAAGTTCTCCTTTTATTATTCTATAAATGCCTTATAATATTATAATTATGATAAGATAACCTTTGATGGGAAAATTTTACGCTTGGCGCAAAATCTCTAAAAATTCTTTTTTACGGCATGTCCTAATAAAATCATCTCCTTCGTCAAAATGGATTTAAAATTCTAAAAACCGCAATTATTATGGATTACATCTTGCTTAAAAACGTCAAAAAAAATTTAAAAAAACCCGTAGTTTTAAGGGGTTGGATTTTTAATTTTCGCTCTTCCGGTTCCATTTATTTCCTCCAATTTCGCGACGGCACTGGCGAAATTCAAGCCATCGTCTCTAAAAAAGAAGTTAATAAAGACTCCTGGTCGGCTTGCAAGAATTTAACCCTGGAAACCAGCGTCGAAATAACCGGAAAAATTTACGCGGAAAAACGCTCGCCTTACGGCTACGAAATGCAGGCGACAGCAATAAAAATTTTTCAACTGTCTCAAGAATATCCTCTTAGTAAAAAATCTCACGGAATCGATTTTTTAATGGATCACCGGCATCTTTGGATCCGCTCAAAACGCCAAGCGGCTATTTTAAAAATTCGAAATGAAATAATCTGGGCTATCCGTTCCTTTCTTAGAAAAGAAGGATTTATTCTGACCGACTCCCCGATTTTGACTCCCACTTGTTGCGAAGGGACAACCACTTTATTCAACACTGACTATTTCGGGCAACAGGCCTATTTATCCCAATCGGGCCAGCTTTATCTCGAATCATTGATTTATTCTTTAGGCCGGGTTTATGATTTCGGGCCGACTTTTCGAGCGGAAAAATCAAAAACGCGGCGCCATTTGACAGAATTTTGGATGATGGACGCCGAAGCCGCTTTTATAGAACACGAGGAGAATGTGAAGTTACAGGAACGATTGATTGAATATTTAATGGATTGGACCCTTAAGAATTGCAAAGAAGAATTAAAAATAATAGAAAGAGATGTAAGGCCGTTAAAAAATATAAAAACGCCCTTCCCGAAAATCACCTACTCTCAAGCGATTGAACGCCTGCAAAAAATCGGATTTAAAATAAAACAAGGCGACGATCTCGGCGGCGATGAAGAAACCGCCATCTCTTTAATGTTTGACAAGCCGGTCTTCATTGAAAAATATCCCGAAGAAATCAAGGCCTTTTACATGAAACCGGATCCGCAAAATCCGAATCTGGTTTTAAACGACGATTTAATCGCTCCGGAAGGTTACGGAGAAATTATCGGCGGCTCGCAAAGAATCGACGACTTGAAAATTTTGGAAGAAAAAATTAAAAAACTCAAACTTTCCCGGAAATCGTTGGAATGGTATTTAGATTTGCGGCGCTATGGATCCGTGCCCCATTCGGGTTTTGGCATTGGAGTGGAAAGAATCGTCGCTTGGCTCTGCAATTTGCCGCATATCAGAGAAACAATTCCCTTTCCCCGTCTAATTAACAGAATAAAACCTTGATTTTAATAACGGAAACCGCCGGAAAAAATTAGGAAAAACAAATCAAAGAACCCAATAATTCCCTTAAATTAAAAAATATTCTCATTATTCTATGAAAAGAATTTTTAATATCCAAACGATAAAAAATATCGGCAAAAAAGTTAAACTCTGCGGCTGGGTTAATGACCGCAAAGACCTGGGACAAATCACCTTCATTTATCTGCGCGACCGATCCGCTTTGGTTCAAGTTGTGTTTTCGCCAGAAAATCTGGACCAAAGATCGCAAGAAATCCTTAAAAAAATACGCTTGGAGTTCGTCGTCGAGATTGAAGGAGTTGTTAACCAACGACCCAAAAATCAAATCAATAAAAATTTCCCCACTGGGAGCGTGGAAATCTTAGCCGAAAAATTATGCCTCCTAAATCAAGCCGAAACGCCGCCGTTTGAAATAAATAACGAAGACAAAAGAGCCAACGAAGAGTTGCGTCTGAAATATCGCTATTTGGATTTAAGGCATGAAAGAATGAAAAATAATTTGGTTCTGCGGCACCGAGTGGTTAAATTTATCCGAGATTATTTGGATAAAAATGATTTTTTAGAAATAGAAACGCCGATTTTAACCAAAGGCACGCCGGAAGGCGCCAGGGAATTTATTGTTCCTTCGCGGCTCTATTCCGGACAATTTTATGTTCTGCCTCAAGCGCCCCAACAATTCAAACAGCTCTTAATGGTCGCCGGTTTAGAAAAATATTTCCAAATTGCCCGTTGCTTCCGCGATGAAGACACGCGCGGAGACAGACAGCCGGAATTCACCCAATTGGATTTAGAAATGAGTTTTGTCGAAGAAAAAGACGTTATGGCGCTGGTTGAAAATCTGATAACAAACTTGATTAAAAAGATTTCTCCGCGCGGACTAATCTCGCGATCTCCTTTTCCTCGACTTACTTATGAAGAAGCGATGGTCAAATATCAAACCGATAAACCCGACCTCAGAGAAAACAAAAACAACCTCGAAGAGTTATCTTTTTGTTGGCTGAATAATTTTCCCCTTTTTGAACACTCGGCAAGCGAAGGAAAAATTGTCTCTATCCACCATCCTTTCACCGCCCCTCTTGAATCGGATGCCGGTTTATTAGAAACAGATCCTTTAAGGGCGCGCGCCAAACAATACGATCTTGTTTGCAACGGGTTTGAAATCGGGGGCGGCTCAATCAGAATTCATCAAAAAGACCTCCAGGAAAAAATCTTTAAAATTTTAAAAGTTTCCGACGAAGAAATAAAAAGACGATTTGGGCACCTACTTGAAGCCTTTAAATACGGCGCTCCCCCTCACGGCGGATTTGCTTTGGGGCTAGACCGCTTAATCATGATTTTAACCAATGAACCGAACATTCGCGAGGTTATTCCTTTCCCTAAAACGGCCGATGCCCGAGATTTAATGATGAACGCGCCCAGCGAACTCCCCGAAGAACAGCTGGAACAAGCGAATATTAAAATAAAAAAATAAAATACAAAAAAACACAAACCAAAAAACGCAAAAACTTATGAAAAATAAGGATATACTGGATACTTCGACAAGACAAAGATTTTTTAAATTTTTTATTTTTGCCTTTAGCAATAGCGTTTATGCGGATTTTTAAAATGGCCCTACAAAATTCTTTTCGCGACTTCTGGCTTTCTTTAGCCAGTATTATTGTAATGTTTCTAATGCTTTTTTCCCTTTGCCTGATATATTATTTAAATGTCGTAGGGCAAAAAGTATTGACCTCTTTCAAGGATAAAATGGACCTGGGAATTTACTTAAAACAAAATATCAATGAGACCGCTTTTGGCCTGTTGTTGGCCGAGCTGGAGAATATGAGCGAAATAAAAGAGATACAATACTTAAACCAAGAGCAATCCCTTGAAAAATTCGAACAAAAACACCAAGACGATCCTTTGATTCTAAAATCCTTGGAAGAATTAGGGAAGAATCCTTTCGGCGGAACTATTAACATAAAATTTAATAATCCAACCGATTATCAAAAAGTCTTAGAAATAATCCAGCGCCAAGAATATCAAGATTTGATTCAAAATCAGGACTTCTACGATTATCAAAACCTTATCCAAGGTTTTAATAAATTCAGCCAAAAGGCCTCTTATCTTGGTTTGGGAGTCAGCGGTGTTTTTATTTTTATCGCCATTTTGGTGATTTTTAACACTATAAAATTGGGCGCCTTATCAAGACAAAAACAAATCGAAATTATGCGCTTAGTCGGAGCCACCTCCTGGTTTATCCGAGCGCCCGCCCTAATTGAAAGCGGCTTTTACGCTTTAATCGCCTGGATTTTCACCCTCGGCACCAGTATTGGCGTTGCCGTCTTTATTCAACCCCGCCTCCAGCAATTTTTAGAAATAAATTTTAATCTCTTTTCCTATCTCAAAACTGAAGGATTAACTTTTGGAGTTTTACTCCTAATTTTTGCCCTTTTTGTTTCAATGCTCGGCAGCAGTCTGGCAATTAAAAAATACTTGAAAGTTTAAAAAATTCTCCAAGCGCTAACTTATGGATACAAAAGATTTTGGTTATTGTCTGCCCAAAAACCTAATTGCCCAAAGCCCTGTCCGACCTCGAGATCACTCGAAACTGATGATTCTAAACAAAAAATCACAACTAATTAGCCGTGATTTTTTTTACAACTTGGAAAAATACCTTTCCCCAAACAGCGTCTTGGTCGCCAATAATTCCAAAGTATTTCCCGCCCGCTTAATCGGAACCAAGCCAACCGGCGGCAAAATCGAAGTTCTGCTCTTGAAAAAAACCCGCCCCCAAAACTGGGAAAGCGTAATCGGAGGGAAAATAACGCCCGGCGTCAAAATAACTTTTAATAAAAGTCTAAATGGAATTCTTCTTGAAAAAAACCGCCAATTGGGAGAAATAAAATTTAATTTGTCGGGAAAAAAATTTTTAAAAACTCTCAATAAAATCGGGTTGACCCCAACTCCTCCGTATATAAAACGCTTTTCCAATCTTAGAGAATATCAAACCGTCTACGCTAAAAAATTCGGTTCAGCGGCCGCGCCAACAGCCGGTTTTCATTTCACTAAAAACCTGATTAGAAAACTGGAAAAACGGGGTTTCGGTTTTGAATTCATCACTCTTCATATTGGCTTAGGAACTTTCCAACCGGTTAAAGTCGAAAAGGTTGAACAATACCAAATACACCCTGAATGGATTGAAATATCTCCGGCGACCGCCAAAAAACTGAATTTAGCCAAAAAACAAAACAAAAAAATAATCGCTGTCGGCACTACCAGCGCCCGAGCCTTGGAATCGTTTTCCACCACCAACGGTTATTTAAGGACGGGGAAGAAAATAACCGACATCTTTATTTATCCGGGCTATAAATTCAAATTCATCGACGGCTTAATCACTAATTTCCATCTGCCAAAAACAACTCTCCTGATGTTAGTCTCGGCCTTCGCCGGTCAATTATTGATAAAAAAAGCGTATCAACGGGCGATAAAAGAAGGATACCGTTTCTATTCCTTTGGCGATGCAATGCTGATTGTCTGAATTCATAAGGAAATTCAATTTTTAATTATCTTCTATAAAATAATTAAGATTGACAAATCATATTTTTTCTCTAAAATAAAAAAATAGCCCGATAGCCAAGCAGTAAGGCAACTGTCTGCCTGCCCGCTATGTCTAAAGGCCCGATAGCCAAGTAGTAAGGCAACTGTCTGCAAAACAGTTATACGCGGGTGCAATTCCCGCTCGGGCCTTTAGCGATGGCAGGCGGACCTACCCGCGCAGGCAGGCAAAACAGTTATACGCGGGTGCAATTCCCGCTCGGGCCTTTAATAAAACTATTT
>CAZOLB010000003.1:49285-60663 GCA_964580825.1 uncultured Gammaproteobacteria bacterium | reverse complement strand
ATTACGGGCATTTATCCAGTCGGAACAATTGTGGTATTAAACAGCGGAGAATGGGCAGTAGTTGTAGAAAATACTACTATCGAAGGCAGACCAGTGGTAGAGATATTACTGGACAGTAAAAACCAGCCGCTAACCGAAAAAATCACCAAAAATTTGACTTCTGAAGAATTTTCAGCGATAAGAATCGACAGAGTGGTGACGGATCCTGAGATAATTGAAAAAATCTCAGTACCGGTAAAGGATTTTAAAATATAAGATCGCAGGAATAAATTTCTGCGATTTTATATTTTTTTTTATTTAAAAATTCAATTTTCAGAATTTGAAACTCAACTTCTACTCATACCTTAAGGCTTCAATCGGACTTTTCAAAGAGGCCTTGCGGGCCGGATAAAGGCCAAAAATCAAACCGACAAGAGCCGCGACACCTAAACTCAAAAAAATGGCTGATAAAGAAATGGCGAAATGCCAACCGGCGCCAACAACCTTAGTTAAAACCAATGAAGCAAGATAAGACAACCCGACGCCGCCGGCAATTCCCGCCAGGCCGCCAACAATAGTCAGAACAACCGACTCGATTAAAAAATAATATAAAATATCCTTATTTCTCGCCCCCAACGCTTTGCGCAAACCAATCTCCCGCGTCTTCTCCGTAACCGAAACCAACATAATATTCATAATCCCCACTCCGCCGACAATCAAAGAAATAGCGGCGATGGAAGTTAAAAGGACGGTTAAAACCGTGGTAATCAAACTTATTTTTCCAATAATGTCTTTAGGCGTGGTAATATGAAAATCGTCGTCTTTAGGATCTTTAATATTATGCAAGTCGCGCAAAGTCGCCTTTATGTCTTCCACCATTCCCGGCACCGCTTCCTCGTTTTTCGCCAAAATGTGCGCTTCTTGATAATAGTCGATTCCTAAAAGATATTTCTGCGCCGTAGTATAAGGGACGACTATGAATTTATCCACGTCGGCAAAGGAAGAAATTTGTCCCTTGGAAGGGAGAATAGCGACAACGCGAAAATATTTATTTTTAATTTTGATTTTCTCGCCCAAAGCGTCGGAAGAACCAAAAAGCTCCTCTTTGACTTTTGAACCGATTACGGCTACCGCTCCCCGCGATTTAATATCGTCTTCAGTAAAATAATTCCCTTGTTCCGGATAAACCTTATAAATTTTACCCAGCCAATCCGCGCTCCAACCGAGAATTGTCGGTTTATAAACCTCTCCGCCATAAGAAACGCTTCCCGGAACCATTAACGAAGGAGTGATATCGATTAAATCCGGAACATTGCTTTTATTTTTTAAAGCGTCGATTTCCCTATCTTTCAAAGAATTGGCGAATAAAATATCAGCCATATCCGTCAGTCCTTCCGGCTCTTTACCGGGATTAATTTGGACGAAATTGCCTCCCAGTGTTTCAACTTCGCTTAATATCAACGACTTGGCCGATTGCCCGATGGACATTATTAAAATAACCGAAGCAATGCCGATAACAATTCCCAAAATAGTCAAAAAGGAACGCGACTTATTCGTCTTCAATCCTCCTAATACATTTTTAAAAATGTATCGACTTCTCATAAAAATCAATAAATTACAGATTCTAAAAATCCATAAAACAAGGCGATTCATTTTTTGAATCCGTCTCTGGCAAGATGTCGGGACTCCACTAATTCGTCTCTAACGATTTTCCCGTCTTTTAATTCAATAACTCTTTTTGCCATTTCCGAAGTGTATTTTTCATGGGTGACCATAACGACAGTATGGCCGATATCATTAAGCTTTTGAATAATATCCATAATAATTTGCCCCGACTTTGAATCAAGATTGCCGGTCGGCTCGTCGGCAAAAATTACGTCGGGATTATTAACTAAAGCCCGGGCAATGGCCACGCGTTGCTGCTCGCCTCCCGACAACTGGGACCGATCGTGTTTTAAGCGATGCGTCAAACCGACGGCGTCGGCGGCTTTTTGGGACATCTCGTCCCATAATGACTCCTTAATATGGGAATAATACAAAGGCAATTTAATATTATCCAAAACGCTTAAACGGGGAAGAAGGTTAAAGGTTTGAAAAATAAAACCCATTTTTGCGTTCCTAACTTGGGCTAATTCATTATCCGGATACTCGTTTATTAATTTATCCTCGAAATAATATTTTCCTTTGCTTGGCTTATCTAAAAAACCCAAAATATGAAGCAATGTTGATTTGCCCGAACCGGAAGGTCCGATAATCGCCACGAATTCTCCTTTTTCAATTTTAAAACAAACTCCGCTCAAAGCCGGAGTTTCATTTTTCCCTTGACCGTAAATTTTCTCTATGTTTTCAACTCTGATTAGAGACATATTATAACGCTATCGCTAAAATAAAAAATCAAAAATATCTCTTTTTAAACCCTGCCTTATATTTCTTATCTACTTCATACTTCTACTTCATGATTTTACAAAATTTTTATGTTTTTTGGTTTGTGTTTTTTATCTTTTATATTTTATATTTTAAGGAATAACCACTTTATCTCCCGGCTCTATACCTTTAATAATTTCAATTTGGCCGTCTGAACCGCGCAAGCCCGTTTCCACCGTCACTTCGGAAACAATCTCTTTTTTGTCCGGATTTTCGATCAAAACTTCGACAAATTTACCGCCATTTTTATTTGCCACGGCTCGGGAAGGAATAATCAAAACATTCTCTTTTTTCTCGGTCAAAATATCCATATCCGCCGTCATACCCGATTTAATTCTTTGATCTTTTTCAATAAAACTCAAAATGATTTCGTAAGTGGCCACCCCTTCAATAATTGTTTCCGCTAGATTAATGCTGGTTACCCGCGCTTTAAAAATATCATCACTGGAATAAGCGTCGAGAGTGACGTCAGCCAAATCGCCCACCTTAACTTTGGCAATATCCACTTCCGGCACGTTGGCTTTTATTTCAAAATCCGCTTGAGAAATAACTGAAGCCAAAACAACATTAGGCGAGGCGATTTCCCCGACCTTAGATTCTTGTTTCGTGATTACGCCGTCAATTGGAGTTCTGAGCGTCATCTTGCTTAATTGGGACTGTACGCTCTCCACAGCCGCTGCCGCCTGCTTGACTTGAGCTTTTTGAGAAGAAACATTCAATTCCGCCTGTTTTACTTGCAATTCCTGAGCCCTAATTTGTTCGCTGGTGGCTCCGGATTTTTTCAAAACCAATTCGTCTTGGACTAAATTCAACACATTTAAAGCGTTATTGATTTGTGTTTGAGCCGCGTTAATGCCGCTTTGATTGGTTATTTTCTGGCTGGTAATCAATTGTTGTTGGGCGTTGATATTGGAAATGGCGGTATTAAGATTCGTTTGAGCCGTATTTATATTGCCTTTATAAGAACTAATGACAGTTGCCGACAAATTTATCGCTCCGTTGACCGCATTATTCAAACAATCTAAAAAATTCCTAATGAACATTAAATGATTTTTCCCGTTAACCAACGCTTGGTCTAATTTTTCTTGGTTTGAAGATGAAGAAACGGGCAACTCGTCGATTTCTGTTTTAAAAATCCCTAATACTTTTCCCACGGCGACTCTTTGCAATTCGGCGTCTATCTTCGCCTGTGAATCGGAAGTCGAAAAAGTTATTTTAGGATCGTCGGAAGCGTCGCTAGAAAATAGTTCGTCAATTTGCTGATTAACGGCGTTATTCGCCTTGGTATAAGCGTCGTTCAGAATTTCTTTAATATCGCCATAAAGATTATTCAAATCTATGTCGGCCTTATTTTTAACATCTTCCAAATTTATTCTCGCATCGGCCAGCGATTTCTCGGCGTTCGCCACCTTGGTCTCCGAGATTTTTATTTCTTCCGGTTTGGCTCCGGCTTTTAATTCGGCTAATTTCGCCTGCTGGGTCTGCCAAGCCGCTTCATACTGTTTTAATCCGGCTTGAGAGCTTTCCAAAGCCGCTTGATACTGGTCTAATTGCGCCATTAAATCGCTCTTATCCAGAGCCACCAGAGTTTGTCCGGCGCTGACCTCATCGCCAACACGAACCATAATTTCAACCACTCGACCGCCCTTTTCAAAAGCCAAATCAACGCTTTTCGCCGGCTCAACCCGACCAACAACGCTCACTTGTTGAATTAAATTTCCTTTTTGCGCCACGACAAAATTATAAAACGGCTCTTTGGAGCGGCGGAAAGAAATAATCGCGCCGGCGACAGCAACCGCTAAAATAAAAAATATAATTAATTTTCTTTTTCTTGACATATCTTAATTGTAAACCAAAAAACAAATAAAAACAACCCTTTATTCTTCAAATAAAACGTTTTAATGCTGTCCCGAAGGCAAAATCTTGATAATTCCTTTTTTCTTTTTGGAATAGCCGGTATGGCAAATCTTATGCCTTGTTTTTTCTTCGGCAAAAAAATCCTGATAAACTTCTTTAATAATCGGGTTTTGCTGCGCTTGTCTGATTTTTTTCTTTTTATCCAACTGATATAATCCGATTGCTCTTTTATTCCTGATTTCCGCCGTGGTCGGCACTGGCTGACCGCCGCCGCCAATACAACCGCCAGGACAAGTCATTACTTCAACATAATCGTAAAGTCGGGGATTTTTTCTCAATTTTTCCAGGACTTTCTTGACCGGACCTATGCCGTTAATAACCGCTATTTTCAAAAATTTTTTGCCAACCTTGATTTTTGCTTCCCTTATCTCCCCAAACTCTCTCCCCACCCCTATTCGCTTGAATTCTATTTTTAACAAATTCTTTTTTTGCCGCTCATTTATCAATTGTCTAGCGGCTTGGCGGGAAATTATCCCTTCATAAGCCGTGCGCAAAGCCGATTCCATAACGCCGCCGCTGGCGCCGTAAATAACCCCGGCGCCGGAAGGCGAACCTAAAGGACTGTCCAATTTCCGCCCTTTAATCCTCTTTAAATCGATTTTGCATTTAGTCAAAAAATAAATCAATTCCCGAGTAGTTAAAACACAGTCAACCGGCTTAAGTCCATTAATTTTCAACTCCGATCGCGTAATTTCGTATTTTTTGGCAACACAAGGCATAATGGAAACAACGATAATATCTTTCGGATTAATTCCTTGTTTTTTTGCCCAAAATGTCTTAATTAAGCCACCGGAAATTATATGAGGCGAACGAACCGTTGTCAGATAAGGAATAAAATCGGGAGCGTAAAATTCGACAAACTTAACCCAGGCGGGACAGCAAGAAGTGAACATTGGCATTTTTTTCCTACTTCGCCACCTCATTATCAGTTCGTCGGCTTCTTCGATGGTGGTAAAATCAGCGCCGACACAAACGTCAAAAACTTTGTCAAAACCAAGTTCTTTAATCCCCGCCGTCAGCTTTTCCGTAATTAAAAAACCTGGCGCCATGCCGAATTTCTCGCCGACACTCGTCCTAATTGCCGGAGCGAATTGGGCGACAACGATTTTATTTTTCCAACCGAAATAATCGGAGAGAATATTTTTTTCCCCGCTTATTTTCCTATTTTTTTTGTTTTGATTTTGACTTTGAAACTGAGAAAGATACTCCCGCGCGTCTTCGAATTCCCCAACCGCTTCCACGGCCCCGGCCGGGCAATGGACAATGCATTGCCCGCAATAAATACAATCTTCATTCAATTGCCCACTTGGGACTACTTTTGTCTTCCACCCCCGACCGGTTAATTTTAAAAAATTAACTCCTTGTTTCCGGCAAATTTCGAAACAATTGCGACAATCGACGCACTTTGAGGTGTCAAAAACAATAGACGGACCGAATTGATAAACAGGGAAATCGCTTTTCCGATCAAGAAATCTTCCGATTTTAACCTTATATTTTCTGGCCAACTCCAAAAGTCGACAATTAAAACCCCAAACACAATCGTCGCACTCTTCAAAATGTTGAGAAAAAATCAACTCCAAATTAATTTTTCTTGCCCGAGTAATCTCCGGTGTTTCGGTTTTTATTTCCATTCCTTTTTTAATCTCGGTCGAACAAGCGGTTTGCAAATTTTTAACGCCTTTTATCTCGACTAGACAAAGACGACAGTTGGACTTTGCGTCCAAATCGGAATGATAACACAAAGCCGGGATTTCAATCCCGTTTTCTCGCGCCGCCTGCAAAATGGTTTGCCCCGGTCGGACTTTAACTTTTTTCCCGTTAATAATTGCCCTTATCATCATAGTCATAACCAATAATTTTTTTTATCAAACCCTGGAAAGGAACAACGATGTTTTTCCCCAATGGACAAAAACTCGCCCGTTCTAAAATAAACAACAAATCTTCAAACGACTGCCAATTTATTTTCGGCTGGTTTAGAATTTCATTCAATCGATAAACTCCTTCGCGGCAAGGCAGACATTGACCGCAATTTTCATTAAGAAAAAATTTAATCCATTTCTTCATTAAAAAAATCGGTTTGGTTTTTTTTGTATTATAAACGATAATTGCGCCAACGCCACCGACCGACTGATTTAATTCCTTTAAAGTTAAAATTCGGCCACTAGCGCCACCGCCGGCTTGAACGAAAAAATCAAAACTTGGCCAATTATCCGTTTTTTGAAGAATCTGCTTAATATCCAAATCCTCTGGAAATTCATAAACTCCCGGATGTTTTATTTGCCCGCTTAAAGAGTAAAAGCGGGTTTTTCTATAATTACCTTTGGCGATTTGATTGACATAATAAAACGTTTCTACATTATTAATCAAAGTCGGACAATTCCAAAGTCCCTTTTGCGGCGGATAAGGCGGTTTGATTCTTGGTTCGAATCTTTGACCTTCAATTGATTTAAATAAAGTTGTTTCCTCTCCGCAAAGATAACCTCCCGGTTTCTGAAAAATAATAATCGGCTGCTTGCTAATAATTTTTTCAAGATTGTTTTTAAATTTTCGATAATAATCTTTTCTTAGATAAACATAAGCGTCAGCGGCGCCAACCGCTTTTAAAGCGATTTTAATACCAAAGATAACTTCCCCAGGATAGTTTTCTAAAATAAAACCATCTTTAAAACTGCCAGGTTCGCCTTCGGACCCGTTGCAGACAATGTATTTTCTTTCTCCCGCCGCTTTTTTAACCATCGTCCATTTTAAATAAACCGGAAAATCCGCCCCGCCTCGACCCCTAAGTCCCGATTTTTTTATTTTTTCAATTATGTGTTCCATAAACTCGCTTTCTTAAAAAAATTTTTTATTCTTTTCACTCGAACTATACAAGAATATCGGACGGGAGTCAATCTTTTAAATCTGAATATTTGTTAGAACATATTGCAAAAAAATTTTCAGCGTTGTATAATATCTGACGTTTTTATATTCCACATTTAATCCGATCTAATTTAATTTTAAAACCAAATGGACTTTACTTACGAAAACACAAATTATAAAATTGACGCCTCGTCCGTCGTGCCGAGTGGCGGAGACATAGACGAAACTAATAAAATAATTCTCGTCGACCGGGGCATTCCGGAAAAATTCCACCAAGGCATCGCCGTCCACGAAATCGAAGAAAGAAAACTTTTAATGAAAGGCCACAGTTACGTTTTTTCCCACAATGAAGCGCAGAAAAAAGAATTAGAATTCTATAAAAAAATTTATGGGGACATAGACGCTTTAAAATTATTAGAGGAAGAAGAATCTGTCGTTTTGACCGTTTGTTCGCGGCGTACCACGCCGAAAAAAAGCAAAATAATTCTTGAAGAAGCCGAGGATACCAATCAACAGCCAATACCCAAACCAATTATCGAAATAAAAAATATCAAGGAAATAACCTTTGAAAACAAACGTTATCTTCTCGATAATACCGAAAAATTAATCGGGGCACTGGTAGATGTTTATGAAAGGGGCGATATCGTTTATATTGACCGGGACGTGCCAGAACGATTCCACGAAAGTTTGGCCCTTAATGAGCTGGTTACCAGAAAAAATCTTAAAAAGGGAATGGGCTGGACCATGGCTCATATTGAGGGTAATAAAGCGGAAGCGGAATTTTTAACCGCCAAATACGGATTTCAAGACGGTCAGGAGAGATTAAACGACGAGAATAGATTTCAAACCTGGAAATACGCCAATGAAAAAAGAGGATTAAAAGAAGAAGGCGGACACAAGGTTATTTACGAAAAAGGCGAAATCCTGTCAAAATAAATTAGCTAACATAAACAAAAATCTCGAGTCGGTTGGCTCGAGATTTTACTATTAGATTCTGTTTGAATGTTTGATAAAAAGAAAAATGATTTTAAATAACAAACTTTCCGTTTTTATAAATCGTTTTTTCCTCGCCGTTTTTTAAAAACGCCGTCACTATCCGCGGCGACGTGGAAATTAAATCTTCATGAATCGCCGAGTCGTTAAATCCAAATTTTCTCCAATCCTTTTTCTTAAAATTCTTCGAATTGCCATAAAAACACTCCTTAAAACTCCGGCCCAAAGCAAGGTGCATATTGCCTCCTGGTCCGCCCATATTCTCGTCATAAAGCGTCTCGGCCATAAACTTTTCAATCCGAGAAAACCGACCGTCAGTTAAAGAAAATTCTCCGAGAGCGTCCGCGCCCGGCGTCTTTATAATTTGCCAAAGCAATTTTTTATTTTTTTTGGCGTTCGCCTTTACGACCCTTCCTTTTTCAAAACGCAACTCAATTCCCTTAATTAAGTTTCCATGCGAGTATAACGGTTGGTTGAACCTAATCCAGCCTTCGGTCCCCCGCCAGTCAGGCGAAGTAAAAATTTCAAAACTCGGTATATTCCTTCCGCCGCCGCCGGTCCATTTCCGTTTTTCGCCGATTTTCACCCGTAAGTCGGCATCCGGCCCCTTAATTTGGACTTGCTTAATTTTCATTCGATCCAATTTGTCTTTGATTGTCTCTATTTTGCGAAATATTTTTTTCCACTCTTTAATCGGATTTTGCTTATCCAAATAACAGGCCTTGATAATTTGCCGCCAATATTCTTTTAAAGACAAGTCGGCTTCTTTAGCTATTGACTCAGTGGCGAAAAGCGCGATTGTCCAGGTGAATCTTCCTTGATTTTCTTTCTCGTCCCGCCATTCGGAATACGGCTTGTAAGCCATGATTTTTCTGGTTATTTTTTCAGGGTCGATGCCTTCAAGCTCTCTTTTATTAGACTGACCCATAATCAGCAAAAAATGGTCCATTTCGTCCACTAAGCCCTTCATATACTTGCGCGGAAAAAAATCCAACTGATAATCCTTGGCTAAAAGGTAAAAATCCCTATTCAAACTACACCTTCGGACCTCGGTATCCGGAGAACTTGTGGAAATAATATGTCCGCCCGCTCTTAAAATCGCCCTTCTGATTTCTATAATTAAAGCTTTTGAAGAATCGTAACTGACCAAATAAACCACCTCGCCCTTTTTAATGCCCTTGCCTCCGCCCAGGGCGAAATTAACCAACAAATCGGCGTATTTTTTTAAAATATTTTTTGGCGGAACGTAAGTCATATTATTTAATTTACCCTTAATTAAATCCCTGTCTTTTCGGACAATTGGACAAGGTGCGACCTTGTCCAATTCTTGTCCAATATTTAAGTCTATCTGCCTCGTTAACGTATGGAGGTCGGACCTACATAAAAGTAGTCGAAAAAAAATAACCCCAATAATTAAAATGGTCGGGGTGGTGGGATTCGCACCCACGATCTCTTGCACCCCATGCAAGCGCCTTAGGCTTCTGGGCCACACCCCGAATATCAAAACCACAAACTATAAATCTTAAATTATAAATTCTAAATTAAAAATCAACCGAAAATATCCCAATAAAATAACTCCGAAACAAGAAATGTATCTGGATTTCTTATTTTAACTTTTAGGATTTGATTTTCTTTTTAAATTTTTCAAACACCTGACACAAACCTTCACTCTCTTGCCAGAAATCTTTTTTACCTGTAAATTTAAATACTGCCACTTCTTGGTGGCGACATTGGAATGAGAGCGTGAAACAGAAGCCCTTGGTCCGCGTCCGCAAATTGAACATTTTTTAGACATAAAATTTCGCTATACTAAAATTCTAATTTCCAAATCCCAAATTCCAAACAATATTAAAATTCAAAACGAAAAATCAAAATTCTAAAAAGGAAATTCCAAAAAATTATTTTACTTATTTATTAATCCGTCAACTGCTGGAGTAAATTGAGATTTAGAATCAGAATCTAAAAACAAATTAACATCGATTATTTTATCATTTTTAACCATTTTAGCAATGGATATCAGAATTTTTTTATATCTCGTTATTATTCTTTCCGCTGTTTTTCACGAATACGCCCACGGCTGGATGGCTTATCGTCTCGGCGACCCGACGGCCAAAGACGCCGGTCGATTGACCCTGAATCCCCTGGTTCACATGGAATTATTCGGCACTGTTCTTTTGCCTCTTTTTCTTTTATTCACCTCCGGCAGTTTTCTCGGCTGGGCCAAACCCGTTCCTTATAATCCGTACAATTTGCGAGACCAAAAATACGGTTCGCTAAAAGTGGCGATTGCCGGACCGGGCGCCAATTTTCTTATCGCCCTAATTTTAGGATTGCTTCTGAGATTTCTACCCGCTTATGTTTCTTCGTCTTTAAATAATACTTTTGTTTACTTTTGGCTCTGCTTAGGAATGATTGTTTACGTCAATCTTTTTCTCGCCCTATTCAACCTTATTCCTTTGCCACCGCTTGACGGTTCTAAAATAGTCGCCGATTTGTTTCCCAACAGAAGGCCTTATTTTATAAGATTCGGATTTGGCGGAATACTCATTTCTTTAATTATCGCCTTTACCCTCTTAACGCCGGTTTCTCGTTTCTTTTTTTGGCTCATCACCGGCCAACCGTTTAATCTTTAAATTTTTATTGATTTCCAATTATTCAGTCAAAAAGAGTTGACATTTTTTTTTATTAAGATAAAATACAATAATAATCAAAATGACGATTTAAAAATTTAAAGTTAATAAATTTTTAAAATAGTTCTATTACGTTAAGTAAAACGTTTATGCCTACGGTCAACCAACTTGTCCGCAAAGGAAGAAAGACGGGCAAAAAAAAATCAAGAACTCCGGCTCTTCAAAGCAATTTTAACGTCCTTAAAAGAAAAAGAACAAAAATACCTAAGGGCCGTCCTTTTTTGCGCGGTGTCTGTTTAAAAGTTACCACCCAAACCCCTAAAAAACCGAATTCCGCCTTGCGGAAAATCGCCAGAGTAAGGCTGTCCAACGGGATGGAAGTTACCGCCTATATCCCTGGCATCGGTCATAACTTACAAGAGCATTCTGTAATTTTATTGAGAGGAGGAAGGGTTAAAGATCTCCCGGGCGTCCGTTATCACGTCGTTCGCGGCGTTTATGACACCGGTGGCGTTGAAAACCGAAAACAAGGCCGCTCTCTTTACGGAGCCAAAAAATCAAAATCAAAATAAAAAA
>CAZOLB010000003.1:0-49185 GCA_964580825.1 uncultured Gammaproteobacteria bacterium | reverse complement strand
TATGCGAGGAAAACCAGCACCAAAAAGAAAAATTGAACCCGATCTTAAATATAATTCGGTTGAAATAGCCAAATTTATCAACCTTATCATGAAGGGGGGTAAAAAGAGTTTGGCCGCAAAAATACTTTACGGCTGTTTTGACATTATTGGAGAAAAAACTAAAAAAGATCCTTTGGAAATATTTCAAAAGGCCATTAAGAACGCTTCCCCTTTAATCGAAGTCAGGTCGCGACGCGTCGGCGGCGGCAACTACCAAATTCCGACTCCAACCAATGAAAATCGGCGTTTTGTTTTGGCTTCGCGTTGGATTATTGAATCGGCCAGATCAAAAAGGGGAAAATCAATGACGGAAAAACTGGCGCAAGAACTCATTGAAACTTCAGAAAATCAAAGTAACGCCATTAAGAAAAAAGATGATGTTCATCGCATGGCCGAAGCCAATAAGGCCTTCGCCCATTTTGCGCGCTTCCATTGACAAAAGATATTTTAAACCGCCCGATTTATAATTGGTTTAATTTTAAAAACATTGCCACACCGTTTAATAAAATTCCTCTTGAATAAACACATTAACCCTCACTGGAATAAAATCGGTGAGAGATTCCGTTTACTTTAAATAATATATACAATATTATACAATTATGCCTGAAAAATTTTCTTTGGAGCAAACTCGCAATATCGGCATCATCGCTCACATCGACGCTGGCAAAACCACGGTCAGTGAACGGATTTTATATTATACGGGGAAAAAACACAAAGTCGGCGAAGTTCACGAAGGCCAGGCGGAAATGGATTGGATGGTTCAAGAAAGAGAAAGAGGCGTTACCATTACCGCCGCCGCCACCACGGTCTTTTGGAAACCGCTGGTTTCCACCCAAGAAGAGAAGATGGTAAAAATAAATATTATCGACACTCCCGGACATATTGATTTTACAGCCGAAGTCCAACGCTCTTTGCGCGTCCTCGACGGCGGCGTCGTGGTTTTTGACGGTGTTGCCGGCGTAGAACCCCAATCCGAAACCGTTTGGCACCAAGCGGAAAAATTCAACGTTCCTTTAATTGCTTTTGTCAATAAAATGGACAGAATGGGCGCCAATTTTTACGCCGATTTAAATTCAATCCACGAACGGCTGACCAAAAACGCTTATCCCGTCCAACTGCCGATCGGCGCCGAGTCAAATTTCAAAGGCATCGTCGATTTATTCACCCGCCGAGCCCGAATCTATCTCGACGAAATGGGTAAAGAATCAAAAGAAGAAGACATCCCCGACAATATGAAAGAAGAAACGGAAAAACATCGGCATAAACTCGTTGAAGCCATTGTTGAAAACGATAATCGCCTAATGGAACAATATCTGGAAGGAAAAGAAATCTCTGTTGAAGAATTAAAAAAATCATTGCGTCAAGCCGTCATTAAAGGAAAACTTATTCCTGTTCTTTGTGGGTCGGCTTTAAGGAATAAGGGGATTCAATTGCTTTTAGACGCCATTTGTTTTTATCTGCCTTCTCCTTTAGATGTACCGCCGGCCAAAGGCAAATCTCCGAAAACTGAAGAAGAAATAATCAGAAAAGCCGATGAAAAAGAACCTTTTGCCGCTCTGGCTTTTAAAATCGCCACCGACCCTTATGTCGGCCGCTTATGTTATTTTCGAGTCTATTCCGGAGCCCTTTTAACCGGCTCTTATGTCCTAAACACTTCAACCAATAATAAAGAAAGGATCGGACGGATTGTCAGAATGCACGCCAATCACCGCGAAGAAGTGGAACAAGTTTCCGCCGGCGATATTGCTGCCATTGTCGGCATTAAAAATACCAGCACCGGCGACACTTTGTGTGATCCCAATCAGCCGATTATTTTAGAATCAATTTCTTTTCCCGAGCCGGTGGTTTCCGTCGCTATTGAACCGAAAACAAAAAGCGATCAGGAAAAAATGGGTTTGGCCATAGGTAAACTGGTTGAAGAAGATCCGACTTTCAAAGTAAAAACGAACGAGGAAACCGGACAAACCATTATTTCCGGCATGGGCGAACTGCATTTGGAAATCATTGTTGACCGGCTGAAACGCGAATTCTCCGTCGACGCCAATGTCGGACGGCCTCAAGTGGCTTATAAAGAAACCATCACTTCAAACGTTGAAACCGAAGGAAAATATATTCATCAGTCAGGCGGTCGCGGTCAATACGGACATTGTTGGCTCAAGCTCGAACCCTTAGAAAGAGGCAAGGGTTTCGAATTTATTGACAAACTTAAAGGCGGAGCCATTCCCAGAGAATACGTGCCGGCAATAAAAAAAGGAGTTATTGAGGCAATGAGCGAAGGCGTTATCGCCGGCTACCCCGTAGTCGACATGATGGTTACCCTTTATGACGGCTCTTTTCACGAGGTTGATTCTTCTGAAATGGCTTTTAAAATCGCCGCTAATCGGGCTATTCGCGAAGGAGTTAAAAACGCCAAGCCGACTCTTTTGGAACCAGTGATGAGTATTGAAGTCGTGGTTCCGGAAAAATTTCTCGGCGAAGTCATCGGCGACCTTAATTCGCGGCGAGCGCAAATTCAAGGCACTAAAACTCGAGGTCAAATAAAACTAATCGACGCTATAGTCCCTTTGGCTGAAATTTTCGGCTACACCACGGCCTTGCGATCAATGACCGAAGGGCGGGGAAGTTCGACAATGGAACTCTCTCATTACGCGCCTATTCCCAAAAATATTCAAGAAAAAATAATTGAAGGCAACGCCGGCAACGGCTCCAAAGGTTGACTTGCTAGCAAAAAAATGCTATTCTAATTACCGTTATTATATATACATTACAAAACAATATTTCAGGGGGTGAAAGGCTTCGACAAAAAACCCTTGATAAAAATAGCCTTCTGTCCCGAGAAGGGCATTCGCCTTATTAAAAAATTCCGCTTTCAGCGAAATTTCAATAGGGCAAAATTTCTCAAATCAATAATTGCCAACAGAAATTTGGCTTTTGCCGTCGCCTAATAAAAGCTACGGCCGCTAATCCCGAAAATGCCTGCTATTTGGTGATTGGCGTTCATTCAGCAGGAATAGGTTTTTGACCGCCTAAATCAAAAAACTGAAATAAACTAGGCTAGAATTTTGGGAATTTTGTCTGATTTTTCAGCCGTAACAAGTTGAGCCGTTTAAACGGAAATTCCAAAATTCGAATTGGACAATCAGACTATGAAGGTAGAAATTTTTATCAATATTTTTTGGACACGAGTTCAATTCTCGTCACCTCCACCCCATCGCAAATCTTACGCTTTGTTCAAAATAAAAAATCAAAAATAAAAAACAAAAATAGCAAGAATAGATAAATGCCTTCTTTTATTTCTCGATTCTCCACTCTCTATTTTTTATTTTAGTTTTTTGTTTTTTATTCTTTATATTTTATTTTATAGTTTCTAGTGAAATACTATCTTGTCAACAACAAAATAAATTCTCCCGAAGTGCGCCTAATCGATGAAAACGACCAATACTTAGGCATTATGGAAATAAAAAAAGCTTTGGCTATAGCCCAGGAAAGAGGTTTAGATTTAATCGAAATCGACCCAAAAGCCCAACCACCGGTGGCCAAAATCACGAATTTCGGACAATTCAAATATAATTTAAGAAAAAAAGAAAAACAGCAAAAAAAACAGCAAAAAGTCGGCGAAATTAAAGGCGTCCGGTTGACTCTTAGAATCGGCCAACATGATTTGAATTTTAAAGCGGAAAAAACAAAAGAATTTCTCAATCAAAATCAAAAGGTAAAAATCGATTTAGTGCTTAAAGGAAGAGAAAAAGTACACTTTAATTTAGCCAAAGATTTAGTGGATAAATTTATAAATCTCTTAGGGGAAAACATTAAAATAGAACAACCGCCCCTTAGGCAAGGCAATTGCCTAACCGCCTTAGTGGTTCCTTACTCCAAAGATAAAGATACTTATGGTCAAAACTCATAAATTAATCGCCAAAAGATTGCGATTGACAAAAAAAGAAAAAATTCTTCACCGCGCTTGCGGACAGAATCACTTTAACGCCCGAGAATCGGGTGAAACGACTAAGAATAAGCGTCAAAACAGGTCATTGGGAAGAGTTTTTAAAAAAACCCTCAAACAACACCTGCATTAGAATTAAACAAACTGTTAACCCAATATTTTTAATTAAAAATCTCCGATTAAACACTTTTTTATGCCTAGGGTCAAACGAGGAAAACTCCATTTAAAAAGAAGAAAAAAATTACTTAAACAAGCCAAGGGTTATCGCTGGGGAAGAAAAAGCAAAATTAAACTGGCCAGAACCGCAATTAAAAAAGCCGGCGTTTACGCTTATCGCGACCGAAGAATCAAAAAAAGAACCGCTCGTTCCCTTTGGCAAATTAAAATCAACGCGGCCTGTCGGCTTTATGATTTAAGTTACTCCAAATTTATTTCCGCACTCAAAAAAAATAAAATAGAACTCGACCGCAAAATATTGGCCGAGGTGGCGGAAAAATACCCGCAAATCTTTGCTGAAATTGTTAAAATGGTCCGGTAGATCAATGGTTAGATCATCTGCCTGTCACGCAGAAGGTTGCGGGTTCGAGTCCCGTCCGGACCGCCACCATCCTACGCCAAAGGCTACGGAGTGGTAAATCCTCTGTTCCGGTGATAGGGTCCGTCCCTGTCATATTAAATCGTGCTTAAAACGATTTTTTTGTTTTAAAAAAGAAACCCCGTTGAGCTTCGAAAAAATAAGGTCTAAGACAGGCAACTGTCTCTCTATAATTTTTTACTAAAATAAAATCAGAATCTATTTCAGAATAAAAATAATTCGTCTTTATCAAGACAATAAAAACGAATAATCGGCATTCTTTAAAAAATCTTTGTGCCGAAAATCCCCCCGAGAGGAATCGAACCTCTATTTCGAGATCCGCAATCTCGTGTCCTATCCGTTGAACGACGAGGGGTAATAAAGCCTTATATTATATCTTTAATAATCGTCCTAAACTGTCGGTCAAACTCTCCGAATCTTTACTTAAGTCTTCAGACAAATATTTTTTTAAAGTCGCGCGGATTTCAAGAGGATTTTGTTTTTCCAAAGGCACGGAAAAATCAGAAAAAAAAGTATTCTTCAAATCGAAATAAAGTCTTTTTATTTGAGGTGGCCGATAAATGATGTGGAAATTCTTTATTTCCGACCATTCGTAAAATTTCTCGCCGATGCCGATTCCGTCTTCAAAAATCGCAAATTTCACTTCAAGGGGCGACTGACGAAGCTGAATAATGAGAATTATGCCGAATAAAACCAAAAAAAGGGCAAAAATGAAATTCGCCGTCGATAAAGCAATACAAAAAAGCGCCAACAAAAGAATAACAATTATTACATACCAAGATCGGCTCCTTTGATATTGAGCATATTCAGGAAAATGCCAGTCAAAAAGAAGTGCCCCACGATCAATTTCTTCTTTTTCTCCGGCGGTATCTTTAGTTGGCAAAAAATTATTTTTAGGCATAGACGCCAAAAATTAAAAATTAAATATCAAATTACAAAAATACGTTTTAATTGCCCGACTGATTCTGCGCCTTTCCCGCGTAAAAATCCGCCAAGTCCTTCCTGCCCATTTCAGCGTAAAGAGACGACATTCTGGCATAGATATAATTCAAAGACGTAGGATAAGGGGGCGAATAAACCTTTATTATAAGGTAAGCGATTTTTCGATAATAGTCAACTGCCTTTTCCATCTCGTTTAAAATTTGGCTTATCCCCCCCAAATTCAGATAAACCGGCGTCATCTCGTCAACGACACATTGTTGATGTTCAATATTAATATGGGGGTGGTCAATGTCTGGATAAAGCAAAAGAGCTTTTTCGCACATTTCCGCCGCTCGATCCCACTGTTGCCGATATATCTCTAAATCGCACCATTTATTATAAATCAAAGCCGTTTGAGGGGAAAAGTCGGCCGCTTTCTGAAACGATCGTTCCGCCTGAAGAAAATCTTCTTCTTGTCCGGTTAAGCGAGCCCTTTCCGATTCCAACCAAGGCAACCAGATGATGGCCTCAATCGGTCTTTCGGTTTCAGAGATCTCTTTTAAGTTAACAATCCCTAAGTCAAGCCAATCTATTTTTTGATTCAGAATCAGGGATATTTCCGACGATTGATCGGCTGAAACAGGAAGGAAATCAACCAATTGATACAAACTCAAAGCAAACTCTTGATGAAAATAAGGGTCATTTGGACTGAATTTAATCGCTCGTTGATGCTCTTTAATGGCTTTTTGCCAATCACCCAATGATTTAGCCTTTTGCGCTTGGAAAAAATAATGACTGGACAAATATAAACGAGCGTTAAAATGCCACCAGCTAATCCCTAAAAGAATCAAAAGTAAAATGATAATTAAACTTTTTTCAGGAGTTAATCCGATAACGCGCCTTTCCGACTTATCTTCCCCGTCAAGTAAATTCCGACTTAAAACGGTTATTAAGACGAGAAATAACCAAAAATAAGTCAAAGTAGACATTACGTGGAAAGAAAATAAAATCGAAAACAAATAACCAAATAAACCGGCCATTAAAAACAAAACGGGTAATTTGGCGTCCGAATTTTTTTCTGAAACTAAAAACGGCTGGTTCGGCTTAAAAATATATTTCAACCCGAACCAAAAAACGCTCCCGACCAGAAATAAATAACTGAGCAAACCCGCAAAACCAGCGGCAAGCAAAACGTCTAAAATATCGTTGTGGGCATAATCAAGATAAATATTCGGTTTTTCATAAAGAGAAAAGGCAGGGACGTAATAACGCGGGAAATTAAAACGTTGAGACCCTAATCCATAGCCGAAAAAAGGTTTTTTTTTGATTAAATCCCAAGCCGCTTGCCAGTGCATCAGACGATAATTCCCCGCTTCTTTTAAATCGGTAAAAGTTTGCAAACGAAAAAGAAGGGGGTTATAAGAAAACGACGTTTTATTAAAGCCAGATTGATTAAAAAACACCACCAGGCCGACAAGAATGGCAAGGCAAAAAATCGGAATAATAATGAATTTTTTATTCTTTTTCCAAATAAAAACCACGCTTAAAAACCCGACTAAAGCAACCAATCCGACCCAAGCGCCGCGGGATTTGGTGGCAAATAAAATCCAAAAAAGCAGAAGTAAAAAGATAAAAGAAAATAAATAAAAAACTAATTTTTTTTTAATCAAGCCAAATTCTCTTTTATTTCTTTCCGCCAATAAGATTAAAAATATCGGAATAACCAATAATAACCAAGATCCCAAAAAATTCGGCTGACCGACCGCGGAAAAAATTCGCTTTAATAAAAAAGGGTCATATGTCCATTCAAACGGATCAAGATTAACAGCTTGAGCCAACCCGTAGATGCTGACAAAAAAAGAACAGGCGACAATGCTAAAAAATAAACGGATAATTTGTTGTTTATTTTTTAAAGATAAAAGTAAAATCGAGGCGAAAACAAAAAAATGAAGCCAAGTCAAATAGCCCATCCTCCTTTCCCAAGAACCCCAAAAACTAAACCAAGGAACTTGGGAAAAAATCGTGGAAACGCCAAGGATAATAATGAAAATAAAGCCTGGAATAAGATATTTGACTCTTTGCCTCAGAAAACCCTTATCCGGCGAACCATAGAGAATAATTTTAAGCAAATAAACGAATAATAAAATCTCTACTAAAGTCTGAAATATAATGTTTTTAGGAATTTCAAAAACATTATGCATTTCGCGCAGAAAAAAAAGAGGAACAAAAAAAACGATAATCAACCAAATTGTTTCCAAAACGATATCTAGCTCGTTTTTTTTCTTAATTTCGTTCATAATCTCTATTTTTCAATATTTTACCAGCTACCAACATTTTTGACAATAAAAGGGCGAATTGAGTTTATTCGCCCTTAAAAAACAAAATTTTTAGAGTCATTAACTAATCACTGGAGAAAAGTTTAACCTGAGTGGGAAATCTCTAGATCTTATGGTCACAACCGCATATAGAACATAATGATTCATCAAATCTTGTATTTGCGGCGTACCGGATCCTCGCCATGGTCTCCAACGAAACTTTATCGTCACCCTTAACGTCTTTGAGAAAATCAAACACATCCTGTTGGTGTATTTCGTTGTCTTGGTGATTGTCAAAAATTCCATGATTGACTTCGTCTTTTAATTTCTCCAAAGTGAACATCGGGTTTTGTATCATCCGAAGATTCTTTGGCGCGTGCGATTTGGACCGGAGAGGCCACTCCCATTTCCGAGCTTCAAGATCGAGGGTGTCCCGGGTGTGAGTGAATTTTCCGAATTGCCGGCAGGAGAGAACAAATTTTATTAAAAGGTGCAAAAGCAGATATCGTTTAGTTTCGTTTTCCACTTCTCGCGCGGCGGCTACGGCGTTATCGAGAAAGTCCGCGATCTTGGTGGTGAAAACTTTCGGACAGTAATTCTTTTTTATAAATCCATCGTGTTTGGTTTTGAAAAAGAGACGCGCCAGATCCTCGCTTTCAAGTTTTACTGAATTGTTGGAGATGATCGCTTTGCCGATGATCAGGGACCGGAAGGCGATGTCGTTGGCAATAACTTTGTATCCTTTAGCTTTGGCATAGAGACTCACTGATCCGCCACCAAGAAAGGCGTCGATAAAAATTCCCTCGGTCTTTTTGATCGGCTTAAAAATATATTTGACCAGCTTGCGCTTGCCGCCGAAATAACTTGGTAATGATTGGAATTTGGAAAACATAAAATAAATATTTATTCAAATCTCTAATACTCCGGCATCCTTCGTGTTTTATTATTCAACCCGGAACCCGTGAGCTCCGAGCAGTGTGAGGTCGATCACGAATGTTGGATGTCGACCGCCCGGGGTATCAGAGAGCTGACAACAACTGAAAACAAAAAGAGCTCGCGACCTGCAATCAAAATTGATTACGGATCGCGAGCTCTTGAACTCGGAATACCTTTCAGGATGCCTCTTGAGGCATATGCTATTCAGTTGTTATTTTTATTATAGCACTTTACATAAAAGTCGTGCAATAGTCGCCGGTGTGCATAATTTTCGACCAAATAGGCACCTACTTTTCTATAGGTTTCTGATGGCCGTGACCGGCCGTGCCATCTTGTATGGCCATGCTGAAATATGATCTCTTGGCAACGATAATAAAATCTGCAAAAAATGGCTTGAATGAGAGTACTTGTGCGTCTGTTTGCAGTGCCCTCATTAGTTTCTTATCAGCATCATCAGGAGTCGGGTCGGTGGAATCAGGATGGTTTATTAAAACCATAAACTTCTTGGCGAGGAAAAGAGCGTAATAATGATAGAGGAGTTGGGTATCAAAAGCTCCGGAGGAAGCCCCGATAAAGACCTGATGGCCTAAAAATAAATTATTGTTGTCGAGATAAATTCCAATCACTTTGGAAACATTTTCATTTTCTAAATCTTTGAGAAATTGATATAAATCTTCCGGGTCACGAACTTGTCCCTGAATGGGCAATTCGACTTCGGTCTCGATAATCTCGAATTTCTTGAGATATCGTTTATCCAGTTTGTGTTTAGGTTCTTTGTTGATCATAATGTGATTTTTATTTTAATACCGACATATAATTTTTAAGCAAAAAAACTACTTCTTTTCTCAAATGATTTTTGACCCATGCTTTTTCCTTTTCGCTTAAAAGCTCGCCAAGACCCTGAAGGATTTGATTATCTTTGACCTCTTCAATAACCGGGATGCAGTCAGCTAAGTGCTCTTTGATAGTTTTGTCTGTCCTCGCTTTTATGACTTCTGCATTGATATCCCAATTGCTTTTGGCGAAATACCAAATGTCGTAAATATCACGTGTGGCCGTTTCGCTTCGAAGTGTTAGTGCGGCCAGTTTGCTCGCGAACAAATAATCCTTCTTGCCGACCAGCATGGAAATGCCTAAATACTCTTTCAACTCGTAATGCTCTTTAATATCAGGCATCAGTATTCTTATGTTCACCTCAACTTTGATATTATGGTCAGCGTCGCCATAGGAAAGCAAGAAGAATATCGTATTTCGTTTGATGTAGTTGTCTTTGATCTCCCCATATTTTTTCAGCATGCCTCCGACTTTTTCAAACACTAATTTTTGCGTGGCTTCGTCCGTCGAAAATAAGTCAAAATCCAAATCCACTGAAAATCTCGGCAGGCCGTAGAAAAAATAAGCACAGGTGCCGCCCTTAAATCCAATGAGAGAAGAAATGGAAACGTCGGTATAAATATCTCTCAAAATCTGTCCCATGATCAACTGATGTTTTTCTTTATTCGGCATAATTTTTTTGATATTTAGTTAAGCGTTTGATCAATTGCTGATTATCATAAATTTTAGCCAGTTCAAAACACATCTCCCAGTTTATTGATTTCAGATTATCAAAATAGTATTTCGGAAACAGATAAATCATATCCAAAAACGCCCGCTCTAATGTGGCAATGCTGAAATTATTTTCATTCTTAACTCCAGCCGAACTATAAAGCACGCTGTCTTTAAGTTTTCTAAAAGTAAATGTATATTGTCCGATTTTCTTGGTCAACGGCCAGGGACCGGCAACAAAAATGGTGTCATAGTGTTGGAAAATAACTCCAGCTTCTCGCAAGACCGTCTCAAAGCTGATGTAGGATGGCGTATAAATGCTCGTCGCCAATTCTTTAGAATTATAATTTTTATCCTTTGCGAAAATCCCCCGAGTTAATCGGATTAATGTGCCTTGCTTGGCATAATAGCCAATCTTAGACTTTAAATTGATCGGGTTGGTTTCCTCCCAAAGCAAAGCCAAGTCCTTTGTGGTAAGGATGGTTTTGGGGGATTGGTATAATTTGGCAATTAAGCTGTCCATAAGTATATGTTTGACGGAAGCATTAAATACTCTTGCTTCCATTGTATATTATTAAAAAATATAAGTCAAACGAACAGTGGGGTGTAATTGAACCAATACCAGAAAACTCACTAATAAACTAATGAATAATTTATAAGGTAATTTTTATAACCCCTTTTTGTTTTTAAGCCAATAAGCTCCAAAATATGTAGCAATCGGCATTGAAAGAGCGACACCGATACTGCCGACAAATGTTCTGACAATTTCAGTTGCTATCATTTCATTATTGATAATCTGGCTAAAAGACAAAAACGGTTCTTGCTGAATTGTAAATAAAAGCAATAACGGCAAAGAAGCGCCGGCATAAGTCAAAAATAAAGTATTTACCATCGTCCCTAAATGAGTATTCCCGACTTTAAAAGCGGCTTTAAATACTTTACCATTATCCATCTGCGGATTTATTTCTTTAATCTGTTTTACCACTTCAATTTGACTGACAATCACATCATCTAAAACGCCGACTGCCCCAATCAGCATGCCGGCCAATAACAAACCTTGAAAGTTAATTGCTGTCTTAGTCATACCGATTAAAAAAACGGCATCTTCTTGGGACAAGCCCGATAGCCTGGTTAACTTTGTAAACAACCAAGAAAATATCAATGTAATGAACAAAGAAATGAAAACGCTCAATACCGCTAAGTGTGATTTTTTGTTCAGCCCCTCAGTTAAATAAATTATTATAGTTAAGATAAGAAAAGCGCCGATAAGACCAATATATAAAGGATTGCTTCCGTCTAATATTTTAGGCAAAATAAATTTAATAATGATAAAAAAACTAACAATTAGACCAATTAAAGATTTTATTCCTTTTTGTCTGCCGATTAAAACGATTATCAGGCAAAAAATAGCTCCAAGCAAATACAAATATCCTCGTCTGACAAAATCTGTGACATAATATATTTCTTTACCTGCAACATTAGTAGATTTTTGCACTAAAACTTTATCGCCTGCCTTATAAATTCCAGCATTGGCTACTTCTATATCGGAAATTCCGTCAAATTTTATTTCTTTATCTTTCCCTTTTCCTTTTAATCCTTTCAATAATAAATTTTGCTGAATAGCCTTCGATCCATCTTCCCTGCTAATCTCTTTTTGATCTAAAATTTTTATTATTTTTGCTTCAAAAGTTTCTTCCGCGCCTTGCGGTTTGTGGCTTGTTCCTGCGGCATCATTTCTTCTGAGACACTTTCTTCGTTATAGTTTCTATTCCGTTATCTTGAGCATAAGAGAAATTAGAAGCAAGAAAAATCATGCTAAATAAAATTATCAAGAAAAGAAAAAAGCTTTTTTTCATAGTGTTTAAATGGTAAGTAATTAAATAAAAAATAATTTTAATATTCTATATGCCAAGCCTCCCAATAAAATGGCAATGGATAATTCTACCATAACAACGCTTATTGTTTTTTTCCAGCCGAATTCATGCCAAAAAGCCGCAACGGTTGCTATGCAAGGGAAATAAAGTAAACTTACCAAAGCCAAAGTAATCATTTGTGCCGGTGATAATACTTGAGTGAAATCCGCCGTTCCCAGCAAGCCAGCAAGCATAACCAAAATCAGCTCTTTCCGCAAGATGCCAAAAATAAGCAAAACCCCGCAAATTGCCGGCAAACCCAGCCAGCCAACCGTTATTGGGCTTAAGAAGCCGGCGATTGCGTCTAACCATCCGGCCAAGGAAATTGCTCTTATCAATACTCCCAATAAAACCACTAAAGGAGCGGCGATAAAAATAAATGCCCTTACCCTAAACCATGTTTGCAAAAGGATTGCTTTGATGTTTGGTTTTCTATAGTCCGGCATCTCCATGATCAGCTCAACGCTTTCACCCGACAATACGCGAGAAGTTATTTTGCCTAAGATAAAAATTAATAAACCAAGAAAAAGATACAAACCAAATGCCCAGCCTATGCCGACAAACTTTGACACTAATCCCATGACAATTATTGTTTTCGCCGAACAGGGAATCAGAGTCGTTAAAAAACCGGTGATAAACCTTTCTCTTTCCGTTTCCATGATACGGCAGGATAAACAAGCCGGCACATTACAACTAAATCCCATTATCATAGGAATGCAGGCCTTGCCATGAACTCCCATTTTATGCATAAAATGATCCATTAAAAAAGCGACTCTGGATAGGTAACCAAAATTTTCCAGCAAGAATAAGATTAAATAAAAAGGGATGATGTAGGGAAGGGCAATACTGATTAAAGCCAAGATTGATTCAATGGCTGACCAAAAAAGCGAACTTAAAACAGAGATGCCGAAAAATTGTTCCCAGGCCAATTGCCAGCCGGATGTTATATTTTCCAAAAGAGAAGTTGCCCAGCCGCCAAATGTAAAAATTATATAAAAAACAAGACTCAATGAAGCCAGCATTAGTGGATACCCCCAAATTTTGTGGCAGATTATCGAGTCCAGTATTTCATTAAAGTTTTTTTTGTTAGATTCGGTTATTTTTAAAACCTTTGCGATTATTTGCGAAGCCAAAAAACATCTTTCACCAGCAATTACGAGCGATGAATCATGGCCATGAATTTTTTCCAGCTCTTGGCACAAACATTCCGCCTCCTTTAATATATCAGGGGTGCTCTCTTTGATTAGTTTTTCTATTTCCTTGTCTTTTTCCAAAAGTTTAATTGCGATCCATCTCGGCGAAGATTGCAACTTTGTATTTTTTAATTTTTTTGCTAAGTGATTTATTTTTTCCTCAACTTCATTTCCGTATTTTATCGGTTTAACGTCTTTTTCTTTTTTTATTAACTCAATACCGCGGTCTAACATCTCAGTCAGACCTTTGCCCTGAGTAGCAATTGCGGGTACAACCGGAATTCCTAAAATTTTTTCAAGTTCAATCGTATTAATCGCCATACCTCTTTTTTCCAATAAGTTGGTCATGTTTAGGCTCAAAACTACTGGTTTGCCCATCTCTAAAAGCTGTAAAGTAAAAAGTAAATTTCTTTCCAAGCGAGTCGCATCGACAACATTTATTATTAAATCGGGATTTTGTTCGGCAATATATTCTCTGGATATTAATTCTTCAATTGAATAAGTTGACAAAGAATAAATACCGGGCAAATCAACAATATCAATAGTATGGCCGCGATAAAACAAAGTGCCTTCAGCTTTTTCAATTGTCTTTCCCGGCCAATTGCCGATATGCTGGTGCAGGCCAGTCAAATAGTTAAAAGTAACACTCTTGCCCACATTGGCTTGGCCGGCTAAAACGATATTTATCTTCTTTCCTAGCATATTAAATTTATTTTATAAATATTTTGCTTGCCAACCCTCTGCCCACTACTAATTTTGAGCCCCTTAACTCAATTTCTATCGGGCCGGAGATTGCTTTTCTTAAAACCTTTATTTTAGTTTTAGGAGTCAAACCCAAATCAGACAATCTTTTGGTCGCATGCAATCCTGCTTCAATAGAAATAATTTCGACTTCCCTGCCTTCCTCTGCCTCAGTTAAAAATATTTGTTTTCCCATAGTTATATTATTTAATTAGTTATTATCCAAACATCAATCATTTGGGTTTAGATGTAAAAAGTAAAAAACTTAATATTTTTTTAAAACATTTTTTATTCGATACAGCAATCGATTACTCTTTTTATTAATTCGCCAAGTTTTCCTATAAATCCTTTTTTCTCTTTATCTTGTTTATTTAGAGCTTTATCATCTATTTTTTTGATATCGCCGACATTGAAAAGTTTCATATTGAGTCCCCAAAATAAGGAATAAAGATTGTAGGCTTTGCCGAAAAGATCATATGCCTCGTCCTTTTTATTCATTCCTAATTGTTTGGTGCCGACTTCCATAAGGCGCATAGAAGCGGCGAGCAGGTGTTTGGAAATGCACCAAATTTCGCCCTCGTATTCTTTGATAATTTTTTTAAGTAGCTCTTTTCTCATTTTCCTCACATCCTTAATCATGTCGTAGTATTCAGTTTTTCCAAATTTAGCGCCAGTAAAAAAGAAATGTTCCTCAATACTTACTAAATTCATTATGGCAATACTCAAATCTTGATCGGACGATAAATCCATTTTTTCTTGCTTTTTTATCTCGCCCACTTTTTGAATAAATTCGTTTAAATTTTTTATAGGATTTTGATTGTTGTTCATATGATTATTTGGTTAGAAAATAATAAATTATGCTTAAAATTATAAGTGGCAAAATTGGCATAACGACTTTTTGAAAAGGAAAATAAGCGTGGCCGTTATTTTTTTCTTTCAAATGAAAATACCAGCTCGCGCCAAACCAAAAAGCCAAACTACCTGCGATTATTCCAAAAAGTAATTTATCCAATCCGCAGGCACATAAAGTATTTAGCGGATTGCCAATAATGCCGGAGTAAAAAAGCGGAATAATAATCAAGGCGTAGTAAACGAAAATATTGACGAAAATTCTGCCTTTGAAGTGGATATTTTTCTTTTCCAACCAGCCCTCCGTCCAAGTAATCATAGAAACAATAAATCCGCCAACCCATAATCCGGTTATTGCATCATCAATTCCCAGCCAGCGGGAAAGTCCAACTCCGGCGCCGACGGCGATAGTGCAAATTGGGCAAACTGCCAAAGCTTTTTGGGCGAAAAGAAAACTTATCGCAAAGACAAATAAAAGATAAATTGATATTTTTTTCATATTATCGCCCATTAGTTTTTTGTTTAAAGAAATCAATAATATTTTGATCGCCGATCAAACATTTTTTCCCGTCCCACAGAAATGGCACGCCGATTGAATCGGTTGGCAATCCGCAAATTTTTGCTTTGATTTCAAGCTCTTTGGTGTTGTTTTGATTATAATAAACCTCCTTTTGAGCAAAAGAAATCTTTTTGTCAATCTGATATTGCTTAAGATAATCTTCTACTATTTTACAATGCGGACAATTGTCACTATAAAAAAGAATAATTTGACCTTGTTCAGATATTTGATTAGTAATCTCAATCATTTCTGGCTGGTTTTTACTTTTTTCTTGCGAAAACGCTATAAAAGAAAAAATTAAAATGATAATAAATAAAATAGTTGGTATAATAGTTCTATTTTTCATAATATTTTATTTGCAATTTCTAAAAATATTTTTGAAATTTTGAAATTCTCATTCATTGTCACGGGAATCCCACTATCTCCGGAAATAACAATTTCAGGATCAATTGGAATAGATCCTAAAAATGGTATTTTATACTGTTTAGCAATTATTGATCCGCCATTCTTTTTAAACAAGTTGATCGTTTTACCGCAATGAGGGCAACTTAGTCCACTCATATTTTCAATTAGACCATGAATTTTTAATTTTAGCTCCCTAGCAAAATTTATGGCTTTTTTCGAATCAAGCAGAGATACATCTTGAGGAGTGGTAACTATAATCGCACCGGCTTTTGGTAAGAGTTGAGCTATAGAAAGAGGTTCGTCGCCTGTACCCGGAGGGGAATCGACTATCAACCAGTCTAAATCGCCCCAAGTTACATCCTTAACAAATCTTTCAATAATTTTCATCTTAGCCGGACCTCGCCAAATTATCGGCGTATCAAGCTTTGGTATAAAATACGCGATAGAAACTAAAGATAAATTTTTGCTTATTTCTACCGGCAGGATTTGATTTTCACCATAAGGGAACACTGCCCCATTTTGCGCTCCAAGCATTAGAGCTAAATTCGGACCGTGAATATCAGCATCAAGTAAGCCAATCTTTAATCCTTTTTTGGCAAGAGCAATAGCCAAATTTACGGCTACCGTAGATTTACCGACGCCACCTTTGCCAGAAAAAATCAGCAAAACTTTTTTTATTTTTGGTTGCATAATTAAAAAATTAGAATAATCGCTTGCGAAAAATTACTGTAATCAAAAACAATACCACGCCAGAAATAATTACTAAAGGACCGGTTGGGAGATGAATAAAACGGGCAATAAAAATTCCAGCGACCGCTGAAATAACCCCAAAAACGACTGCTGAAATTTTATAAAAATGCAAACCTTTGCTTACATTTTTTGCCGATGCCGCCGGTATCGCAATTAGGGCAACAGTTATTAGCCCGCCTACCAAATAAACGCCCAACGCGACAACCATAGCGATGCTTAATAGATAAAATAGATTACATAAATTTTTATTAGTTCCCTCTATTACTGCCAAATCTTCATAAATATTCATCAACATTATTTTTTGATAAATCTTTTTTGCTACATAAAAAACGAGAAGACTCAAGATAACCGTTATAATTGTTTCTGACAAGGTTATTTTTGTAATATTCCCGATTAATGCCTCTTCTGCTTGCTCAATTGGCAGAATAAGAAGTGCCGTTCCAACTCCGAATGCAAAAATAATCGCGGCTAAATTTTCCATTGGTAATTTTGTTCTTTTTTCTAAAAGCCAAATTAAGAATGCACCTAAAATGACAAATGGGAACGCTCCCAATGAGATGCTAAATCCATAGATAAGTGCCAGGGCTACTCCGGGTAGAGCTAAATGAGCAAGTGGGCCGGCGACCACCGACATTTTTTTTGAAAGCATTAACGTACCGAGATAACCAGCAACTCCACTTATAAAAATCCCACTTATTAACGTAAGGATAATCTGATATGTCATATTTATTTATGTATTAATGATGTTCATAAAATTTAATTTCCGTGCCAAAAATTTGCTCCAGCGTCTCTGTATTTAATATTTCTTTTGGTGCTCCAAAACAGTTGTGCCCCTTGCGGCTTAAACATAATACACTGGTAGAATGCTTGTATACGATATGCAGGTCATGCGTTACGAGAAAAATTGTTAATTTTTCTTTTTCCCGGATAGTATGTAGAAGAGAATAAATTGTTTCTCCTCCGCCAATATCTATCCCTGTCGTCGGTTCATCAAAAAATATAACGTCTGGATGAGAAATCAGCACCCAGGCCACGAGCATCCTTTGGAATTGTCCTCCCGACAAACTGCCAGCTGTTTTAAAAAGAACGTCTTTTTCTAATCCTACCAGATGCAAAAATTCAATAATTTCTTCGGATGTTAGAGCGGTATTTTTTAATGCAAAAAAATCCTGTACTGTTAGCGGAAAATCTTTAACCTTTAACTGATTTAAACCTTGTGGCAAATAACCGATTTTCATTTTTTGATGCCAAATAATGCTTCCTTCATATGGCAAAAAACCCAAAAGAGTTTTTAAAAGCACACTTTTCCCGGCGCCATTCGGACCCAAAATGGTTAAAATTTCTCCTGGTTCAACTTGAAAAGATAAATTTTCCAGTATCTTTTCTTTGTTTAAAGTAACATTTAGATTCCTAACTTCTAAAAGCATATTATTCATGTTTAATAATTTTTATAGCCTTGCCATTAATTAAGGCATCGGCAATTTTTTTATAAGCCGAATAAAGTATTCTTTGATATGTGCTTTGGGAGGTATGCATTTTCCCGGCCGCTTCCTTTTGCTCCAAATCATTAATATGGCGCAAACGGTATGCCTCAATTTCTTCCATTGTAAGTTCAACAACTTGCAGATTGTGAATTGGTACGCCTTGCGGTTTAAAATAAACAATATCAGGATTAAATTTTATTCCTCTGCATAAACAACGTGCTGGTCTGGCCATAATATTTGTATTAATTTAATTATTCTCTTTTTAAATTTATATCGCAGTTTGGACATTTTAAGTTTGAGCAGGGAATGCCTCTTTGATGCGGTGTTTTATAGCCGCATTTTTCACAGACGCAATTACCCTCCGGCCCTCGGCCAGTTGCTTCTTTAATTTTTTCTTTAAATTTGCCTTTTCTTTGCCAGCCGAAACCTTGCCCGAATTCCGGCTTATAAAAATTGGTTTCAATACTATGGCTGGAAATCTGAATAACCACATATTGCAGATTATCAATTTTTTCAACCAGCTGTTGTCTTAACTTATCGGATATTTTAGCCGCCTCTTCAACATTCAAATTATTCGGCAATTTGATTTCCAAATTGGCTGTAATTATCAATCCTTTTTTCTGGGTTTTTAAATTATTAATTTCAATATTTTGCCATTTGGCAATTGATTTTATCTTCGCCTCTATTTCCGCTCCAGCGGAAACATCCAAAAGCGAACTGATCGCTTCCTTACCGATCGTAAACGCTTCTTTAATAATATAGACTCCCATTAGTAAGGCCAAAACTGCATCAGCATAAATCCAGTATTTAGTGAAAAATAATCCTACTAAAATCGCTATCGATGTATAAACATCAATTTTTGAATGGACTCCATCTGAAAGCAGGCTGACTGAACCTTCTTTTTTGCCATAATGAATTTTCAGTCTCGACATTGCTTCATTAATTAACACTGAAAAAATCATTACACCAAACGATAAATAACTAATAGCTATATTCGCCGGTTTAAAAAAATTTTGACAAGCATCGTAAATTATCCCGATACCAGTCGCCAGAATTATCAAAGTAATAATAGCGCCTCCCAAAACCTCAAATTTATAATGTCCATATGGATGTTCCTCATCAGCCGGCTTGCCGGATATTTTAATTCCAATATAGCTGATAGTAGAAGAAAAAATATCAGCAAATGAATCTAACCCGGCCGCCAATATCGCGGCTGAATTGGAAAAAATGCCGACGGTAATCTTGCCTCCGGCTAAAATCATATTGGCTAATATTGAAATTGTCGCAATTTTTTCTTTCATCTGATTGTTTATCTTATTTGTTTAATAATATCTAAAAATAATTTTTGATAATCCGGGTTTATTTCTGCTACTGGCTTCATTTTTATCATTGAATCAACAAAATCTTGGCGATAAGGAATTTTGCCCATAATCGAGATTTTATTTTTTGTGGCAAATTTTTCAATCTGCAAACAATAACTTTTTGACAGATCATATTTATTAATAATAATACCGTGTTTTATTTTAAAATGTTTGGCCAGATGCAATACGCGCTTTAAATCATGTAGGGCAGACGGCGTGGGCTCGGTTACTGCCACAATATAATCAGTGCCTACTAAAGAGGCAATCACCGGACAACCGACTCCGGCCGCCGAATCTATCAAAATAATGTCTGCTTTCAACTGCTCATTGATTTTTTCCGCATATTTTCTAACCTCGGCTACCACTTCGCCGGATGCTAATTCCCCAAGTTTCAGCTCCCCGGAAATTAGACTAATATTATAATTCTTACCGGCATAAATCTTGCCGATCTCTTTCTTATCTTCAGTTATCGCACCGAAAGAGCAAGAAGAAATACAGGCCTTACAACCGATGCAAACGTCTTTCACAAAAGCCGGATATCTGTCTTTAATAAAAACGATAGCGTTTTTTTGGCAAGCCAAAGCGCAAGATCCGCATTTAACGCATTTTTTAAAATTCCATTTAGGAATAGTTTGATTAACTATCGATGCTTTTTTCAATTTAACCGCCAACAATAAATGGTCATTAGGGCATTCGGCGTCGGCATCAACCAAGAGTGTTTTTTTATTTTTAGCAAACAGGACGGCCAACGAAGTGGCAACCATCGATTTGCCTGTTCCGCCCTTGCCGCCAGTGATGGCAATTCTCATATTTTATGATGTTCACAAGCATCTTCTGCGCCCGCTTTTTTAAGTTTATTACTCTGCCACATTTTAAAAATATCTTTGACCGTTTCTGCCTGACAAGTATAAACGTCTATATCTAATTCCGCGCATAAGCTAATTGCCTTAGGACCGAGATCGCGGCACAGTAAAATATCAGCTCCGTGCTGTTTCATTAATTCAGGTGGTAATCCTTGCCCTCCCATATGCTCGCTTGTATTTTTTATTATCTCAATAATTTCACCTTTCTCATCAAGAAAAGTATAAGTTAGGGAACGGCCAAAATGATCAGCTACTTTTTCATCTAAGCCGTTCTGACCGTCTGTAGGAATAACGATTTTTAAATTTTTCATATTAAATTTTTTTAATAAAATCTTGCAATGCCTTACTAATTTTTCCATTAGCTTCAACTATTTCAATATTGAATTGCTTTAAAACATCTAATGCTCTTGGACCCACATTCTTTGCAATAACAATATTGACTCCTTTTTCAGCTATCATTTTAGCGGCCGCCATACCCGCACCGCTCATCTGGCTATCGCCGATATTTTTAATAATTTCATTTTCCTTAATCCCACTTTTTTCAATATCAACAATGATAAAATAGGGGCACCGCCCAAAAACCTCAGCAATATTGTCATCAAGGCTTTTTCCGATTGAGCTTATTGCTATTTTCATATTTTTGATTGTTATTTAAATTAGCAAACCGAGCTTATCTCAATGTCCATCCGCCATCAACTATAATAGTCTGACCAGTAATATAGCTGGCTTGATCAGAAGCTAAAAAAGCAACTGCTCCCGCAATATCCTCCGGCTGACCCATGCGCGATAGCGGTATCATGGCTATAGTCTGCTTTCTCGATTCATCAGTTAAACCTTGATTGGCGCCCGGAGTTTCAATCGCACCCGGAGCAACAGCATTAACCGTAATCTTTCTATCTGCCAATTCCAAAGCTAAGGCTCTGATCATGCCACTAATTCCACCTTTCGAAGCACAATAGTGAACCAGGCCGGAAAAACCAACAAAAGAGGCAATCGAAGAAATATTTATTATTCTTGCGCCTTCTGGCATTACTTTAGCCGCGGCTTGAGAACATAAAAAAACACTTTTTAAATTAACAGACATGACCCTATCCCAATCGGCCTCAGTCATTTTTGCAAAAGGCACAAAAGGATAAATACCGGCATTATTAACTAATATATCCAACTGGCCGAAATGTGTAACGGCTTGATTAATTAAATTTTCCACTTCTTCCATTTTTGATACGTCGCATTTTACAAATATGGCATTTCCTCCAAATCCCGCAACCAAAGAATCGTCACCATTTATATCGGAAAAAACAACTTTTGCTCCTTCATTAATAAGCTTCTCTGCAATTCCCTTGCCAATACCCAGGGTTGACCCGGTTACTATAGCTACTTTATTGTTTAATCTCATAATTTATGATTTTAATTTTTATTAAATGACTCAAAACCTCTTATTTTAATTTATTCGCCAACCTCTTTTTTAACTTCTTCTTTGCCCGCTTCCAGCTCTGCGGCTTGTTCTTTGTCTCTATTTAATAACAAGGCTTGAAATTCTCCCACATGCGCCTTTTCTTCTTTAGCAATATCTAAAAGCATTTTCTTTATATTTTCATCTTGCGCTATGGCAGACATTTGTTCATATAAATTTATAGCATCCAATTCCGCTATCACTCCGATTCTCAATATTTCCATATCCAAATCGGTTTTATTGATTTTCTCCAGATTGATTGGTATTTGTGACATCATATTATTAGATATTAATAATAAATTAATATGCCAAAATTATTTTCTATAAAAGTATTAATAGAAAATAATTTCAATAGAAAATAATTTCGGTTATTTATTTTTGACCTTTAAGCTCGGCTAATCGGGATTTGATATTCTTCAATTCTTCTTCCATGATTTCTGCCTCTTCTGAAAGCATTTCGGCTTCATCTTTTTTTGAAGGGGTAGGAGCGGGATAATATCCCCAAAATCTTCTCCAGCCCAATCCGCGGCCACTCCCTCGGCGACCATAGGCCATACCACCGCCGCAAGGACCCATGCCTCTGCCGGTTCCGGCGCCAAATCCTAACGGACCTGTACCATTTTGTCTTGGCATATATTTGTTGTTAAATAGTTAATAATGGTTGGCAATCGACCTTTTGTACATTGCCTATTATGAGTATACACCCATAATTATACTATGTCAAATATTTATTAGAAGTACACTCTTTGTCGTTTTTGCAATCACTGCAGGGGGATATAATGATTTCAATTTTCCTTTTTATTATGACTTTAAGTAGTTTGTCGCAATGTGGACAACGCATACAAAAAGATCCCTCGGAGTTAAACACGGCATCCTTAAATATAATTTTTGTACAATGCGGACAATTGCCCACCGCCAATTGATCCTTGCTCATATATTTATTATTTTATTAGGTTCTCTGTTTCCAGCCCGAGATAATTTAGTCCATCCGGCTGGCAAAAGAGAACCTAGCAACGAGATGGCAGATAAAATTAAAACCATCGTTACTTCGGGTCTCAATAACAGAAATCTTTAAACATAAATTAATTGTTGATAACGAATTAAACGCTCGGGTTCGACCTACTTCCCGAACCATTAAAAATAGTCTAAGCGTCATCGACTGCTACCCACTGTTTTCCAGACCACATATGCTTCTTGCCATCTATAATTTTAATCTTTATCCCTTCAATAGACATTTTCTCTGCGAGCATCGACTTTAGTTCTTTAAAGTTATCCACAGTTTTTTTTATTCGATCCGTAATTCTTTTTAATAAATTCTTTTTCTTTATTCTTGTTAGTAGTTCCCACAGACCGATCTGACCGGTCTGTATGACCGATGTGCCGGTCTGACTGACTGGTCTTGTTCGAGTTCGGTCTATCTGACCGGTCTAATTTCAACAGGTAATACACATTGGAATATCGGCGGCGGCCTTTGCGGATTATTCCAAGCTTTATCATTTGTCGGATGCCTCGTTGCACGCTTGAGATGCTCGCGCCGATCCTATCGGCGATATGTTTGTGGGACGGAAAACAAAAACCCTCCTGGTTAGCGTGTTCAGCCAGGCAGTTGTAAACGGCAATGCCGATCGGTTTGATCTTGCCGCCGTACTCATCGAGCAAGACTTTACTGATCCAATACCAATCGCCATTCCGCAGATCCCTAACTTTTATTTTTTCATCCGACATGGCCACGAAAAATAAAGGCGTGCCCCGTCGACCTCGGCCGAGATCGCGCCTTATTCCTCCCTTCACGTCTGGCGCCATTGAGGGGAGAGTAAGGGGCTATCTACCATTCCCGGGCTTTGGGCAGTGCCCGGTCGATGTTGTCCATCGCTCGGCAGAAGTCCCTTCGGATAGTCGGATTTTCAAGTTCTCGAATGGTGAAATTACTCAAGAGGTTCTCCCTCCTCGCCAAGAGTTCCCTCCGGGTGAGCGGTTTTTTGGTCATCCGTTTCCAAATCGTCCGGGTGAGTCTCTTGATCAGGATTTTGGTTTTCATACTTTTTGATGTGATCTAAGTGCTCCAACAGCATGAATGCCATGCGCTTGAAGCCGGCGTGGACTTTCCAAACTTCTTGCTTGGTCGGCTCACGACCGAGAACGTCGGCGAGAGCGCCCTTGGTAAGCTCAATGAGAGCTTCCTCGTCCTTTGTTGGCTTCGACATGTGGTGCGGTAGTTCATAAGAGTGACCTCACACTTTTATTGACCTCACACTCACGGCAAAAAGACTTCCTCGACTTTTGATCCAAGCGCGAGGGCAATCCTTTGGGCGGTTTCCAAATTTGGCCGCTTCCGGCCGGTCTCATATCGGCTGATTGCGGTGTTGTGCCGGAAGCCGAGAATCCGGGCGAGCTGGTATTGCGTCAGCCCCTTCTTGATCCGAAGATCTCTTAGGCGTACGTTGGTCGGTGTTTTTTTCATAGTTGATTCGCTAATAGACCTCTATAATCATATTAAGCATTTTTGCTTAATTCGTCAAACATAGAGGGTGTGGATAAGCATAATTGCTTATTCTTTACAATTTTGCTATTGTATATTAAGATGGTCGTAAGGAGTGGATAAGCTTAAACACACAAAAATATGCCATTTATGTCATTTGGGCTGTTTCTAAAACAGCAAAGAGAAACGAACGGATGGACGATCAAAGAGCTCGCGGATCGTCTCGGTTTTTCGTCGAGCTATATCAGCCAGCTGGAGAACGGGACCCGGATGCCATCTCAAAAACAGCTGGCCATTTTGGCCAAGGCCTATCGTGTTTCGGATGAGGAGTTGAACAAGCGATGGGCTGAAACAAAAATTCAAAAGGTCAGCATATCGACGAATTATAAATTCAACATCAAAGAGGTTGGTGAGAAACGTGTGCACGAAGCGGCCAGCAGGATGGAACAAGGATTGGAGGAATTGAAAAAAACATTTTCTGTCGACGACCACTACAAGGTTCCGGTGTTGAAGGCGATCCCCTCGGATAATCTCGACGCTCGTTTGAAAGAAGCAAATGAATTCGTTTTTATGCCACAGGATGGAATTCCCAGCGGTCATCGGCCATTCGGACTCCGGGTATCCGATTTGCTTTTACCGGATGCCGGGATACTTGCCGGCGACTTCGTCATCCTCGACGCGGACGCCAAGCCGAAAAATGGTGACATCGTGATCATGGAAACACCAGACGGACCGGTCATGACTTACTATCATGAACGAGGCGACCACTTAGAACTTCGGCCGGAGACGGAAGGATTCAAAAAAACCTACCATCTCAAGGAGTCGAAGATGCTAGGCCGGCTGGTATACCACATAAAAAAATATTAGCGAACAACAGGGCTCCCAAAGAGCCCTGCCGCTATTTTAAAGAAGTATTTATTAAATAAAGGTCAAAAAATAATAAACATTTTATAAAACTATGACTAACTATTTAATCTACGGCCGCGTCTCTACCACTCGCCAGGCTGAGCGAGAATTGAGTATTCCGGTGCAGGTCAAGGCGTGCCAAAAATACGGCATGGATCATCATTGGAATCTTCTGCCGGACGGTGTCTACGAGGAGAAGGGTGAATCGGCCCGGACGGTCGAACGTCCTCAGCTTCAAAAAATGCTTCACCGGGCAAAGACTGATTCTAAGGTTGACGTTATTTTAATGCACAAACTTGATCGTATGTGTCGCAACGTCGCCGACTATGCGGCCATCAAAATGATGCTCAAAAAGCACGATGTTCGGTTGATCTCGGTGGTCGAGCAATTTGACGAATCTTTTTCCGGAGAGCTCGTCGAGAACATCATGTCCTCAATCGCTCAATGGACATCCCAGAATATCAGCTGGGAGGTCAGGAAAGGCCTTAAAGAGGCCGTGGAGCGAGGTCGGTTCCCTGGCGTGGCGCCTATCGGGTATTTAAATGATAAGAAAACAAAATCGCTGATCGTTGATACCATCCGGGCACCCTACGTCAAAATGGCTTTTAATTTGTATGCCACCGGCAAATATTCTTATTACACGCTTGCGGATGAACTGGCTAAACGAGGTTTGAAAACAAAAAACGCCAAACGGGTGACCAAGAAAAATATCGAGAGGATGCTTCAGAACACGATCTACTACGGTTTGGTAAAAACCAGATCGGCTACCTGTCAGGCAAACTTTCCCTCGATCGTCACCAAGAAAGCGTTCGATGATGTACAGGAGATAATCGAACAGCACAATCACTATGCCGATCGCACAAGGAAACATGTCTATCCGATTTCGGGATTCATGAGGTGCGCGGTGTGTGGCTCGATGTTATGCGGCCAAACTCAAAAAGGCCATCTTTACTATGGATGTACTCACTGGCTCGAAAAAAATTGCACCGAACGCAAATATATCCGTTGGGAAACCGTTGAGGATCAGGTGGCTACCCACCTTTCTCGCGTTCACATGCCATTAAAGTTTAAGAAGGTGTTGGATGCGTATTTCCAGCATTTCGCGCAAGAGCGTCTTTCCAATGAAGAAAAAGAACGCAGTAGTCTCAAGCATGAGCTGGTTCGGGTTCAACAGCAGATCCGGAACATCGTCATGGATCGCTCGAAACGCATCATTGATGCCGAGGTCTTTATAAAGATTCAGGACGAGCTTTTAAAAGAGAAGGAAATGTATCAGGGTCGTTTGGCAGAGCTCGAGGGTAAATCGGACAAATTCGTGCAAAAGTTTAATGAGCTTTTGGATTTTACCGATCACGCGGATCGGGTATTTAAGGCCAGCGGCACGTACCAAAAGAGGACGCTGATCAAACTTTGCTTTGATGGTTTTACCGTCAAAAATCAAAAACTGACGCCTATATGGACGCCAGTCTTTGATGTTCTAATGGACCTGAATGATGCTGGGCAAGAACCTCCAAAAGGCTCGAAAACCCTTGCAATCTCTCAGGTTCAAAGTAGGACATCTGGCGGAGACGGGAGGATTCGAACCCCCGATGCCCTTGCGGGCATAGCAGTTTTCGAAACTGCCGCTTTCAGCCCCTCAGCCACGTCTCCAAAAAATCACTATAATATTATATTTTACTACGCGCCAATGATTCTTTTTTAACCATTCCGTCCTTTTTTAAATTACCAAGTATTATCCCTAATCCGACAATCAGCCAAAAAACAATTGCCAAGTCGTTTTTAAAATAAGGCGTATCGACCAAGCCATGAACTAAAACGCAAACCATCATACCCATTGCCGTTGACGATATTATAGCATTATTTTTAACATTCTTAAATCCCCGTCTGAAAAATTTTATTAAAATCCAGATAAAAATAATCATTCCCGCCAATCCCAACTCCAACCAGACAGCTAAAAATAAATTATGTGGATACGGCTGGATCGGGGCGAAAAACGTTTGGCCGCCGCCGGCGACAAAATTATTTGCCTGATAATCGACAATCAATTTTTCATAACCGTCCAGACCAACTCCAAAAATAGGCGAAGTTTCCAATAAAGAAACCGCTCCAGACCAGATGTTCAAACGAAATTCTCCTGACAAATCCCGCAAAAACGCTTTTTCCAAAATATAATAACGAGAGGCCGGACAAATCGCCACTAATAAAATCGCCGCCGCCAGTCCGATTAAAACATATTTTCTGCTCTTTTTAAAAATAATTCCCAAAAACAGCAATCCGGCCACCATGCCGACCATCGCGCCCTCCGAACGGGTTAAAACTAACGCCCAAAACGTCAAAATAATAAATAATGAATAATAAATAACAAGTCCGAAATTTTTACGGGCATTCGCGATCAAAATGCCAATTCCTAAAATAATCGCCGGCGCCAAATACAATCCTAAAAAATTCGGATGAGAAAAGGGTCCAGTCGCCCGCCAAATCTCGGGCTGTCCCCAAACCTCCATACTCCAAACTCCGCCACCGAACCATTTTTGCAAAACCGCCCAAATTGAACAGCCAAACGCCGAAACGCTTAAACCAAAGAAAATAATATCCAAAATACTTTCTTTATTCATTTTATTCTCCGCCAAATCCAACAAAACAAGTAAAAATAAAATTGGTTCGACAAAATACGCCCTCCACACGCCGGCGGCCGCCCGCAAGTCAGGAGCGATAAATACCGCCGTGGTCGATACCAGCAACCAAAGACAAATTGGCAAAAACCAATCGTCCAATAAATCTCTCAATTGCCCGACGGCCAGATTTTTCCATTTTTTAATCGCCCAACAAAAAAAAGAAATTAAAATCATTATTTCCAAAAAAGTAAAAGGAATCTCTGCAATTTGAAACTTAATCTGATAAGTCGGCAAAAAAATCAAAATCAAAGCCAAGCCGTATTTCGGCTTAAAATAGATTAAAAAACCGTAAACCGCAAATAATAAAATATAAAACATAATACTATCGATAATCAATAATCATTGATTATTTGCGTCCCACAATCTGTTTAATTGTCCGTTTGTCAATCGCTTGGAAAAAATAAAGGCCGGCAAAATAAACAAACAACGAGGTTAAGATCAAAAAAAATAAATTTGCCCGGGGAAAAAGGAATAAACAAACAGCCATGACCAAGCTGGATAAAAAAGCCCGATTAAAAACGCGAAGATTGGGGAAAAACTTAGTCGTTCTATAAATAACCCAAAAGGCGGAACAAGTGACTAAAAATTCAACCGCCACCGTCATTGCCGCGGCGCCCCAATAAGAATATCTGGGGATAAAAAACCAATAACCGGCGATGCCAATCAAAGCCGAAAAAAAATAAAACTTAAGCATCTCTCTTTGTTTTTCCAGAGCGATAACAACATGAGTCGCCAAACTGCCCAAAAAAATCAAACCGGCGGCGAAAGCCAATACTTTCAAAGGTTCGCCGGCAACGGCAAAATCATAACCGGCGATAAAAACCATTATCGGCCGAGCTAAAAATAAAAGCCCAACAATTAAAGGCAAAATGGCAATTGCCATAAAATCAAACGATCTCTGAAAAAAACGCCGAAAATCTCTGACCGCCCCTTCAGACCAAGAACGAGTCAAGTAAGGTAAAACCAATCCCATAAAAAGCGGCGGCAGCATAATTAAGGCCTCTAAAACGCGATAAGCCGCGCCGTAAACGCCCACTTCTTGTTGAGACCTAAATAAGGAAAGGATAATCGTATCTCCTTTAAAATAAATCGTGGTAAAAATAATCGAGAGGCCAACCGGCCAAGTTTTTTTTAAAACCCTTAACCAAAAAGGAAAATTAAAAAGAAAACCAATCTTGATAAACCGCCGAGAAAATAAATAAAGAAAAATAAAATTAATCGCTCCAGAAACGACGACGGTCAACAAAATGGATATTAATCCTAATTTCAATTTAATTGCCAAAACCACCAAAAGAACTAAAAAAATCCTGCCGATTATTTCGGCGATAATCACCGGTTTTGTCTTTAATTCCTTTTGGAAAAATCCCGTTAAAAGTTGGATTAACGAACTAAAAATAAAAGAAAAAGCGGTCACCGCAATTCCAACCTTAATTAAATGATAATATTGGGGAATAAATAAAGCCGCTAAAGGCGCCATACTTAAAAAGACAAGACTGGAAATAAGACGAAGGGTGAAAAAATTGCCGACAATATATTTTTTATCGGCTCCGGGCAAAGAAAGCATTTGAATCAAAATCATATACAAACCCCAATCGCTGAAAATGGCAAAGGCCTGAACAAAAGCCATAACGGTCGTAAATTGCCCGAAACCAACTTGTCCCAAATGACGGGCAATAAAAGCAAAAGCCAATAAATTCAAAAATAAACCGGCTATTTTCCCCACTAAATGAATACTTGTATTTTTCGCAATTTGCCGAGTAAGAGTCATATAGATAAAGCATATCAAAAAAAAATATTTTATCAACAGCAAAAGGGCTGAATTAATCAGAAATAAAAAATTTTTAATCTCTATTTTTTTAAAATGAACTTCCAACGGGGTTGACTCATTCTTAATTTCTCTTTAAACTTTAGGGGTATGATAAAAAAATCGATTAAAATCAATTTTATTTTTTTACCGGCAATATTTATTTTTATTTTTTTCTCCCAAGATGTTCTGGCCGACACCGGCTATCAAGCGCAAAAAACCGACCAAAGTCAAGCCGGCGTTATTGAATTGACTCCAACCCAAACTTTCGAATTTTGGGTTAAATTTAAAAATATCGGATTCAACCCCTGGAACGGCATGGGAAGCGAAGCCGTTATTTTAAGGACTACTTCCGGCATGAAAAGCAAATTAACCCACTCAAGTTGGTATAGCGACTATATCCCCAATACGGTCAATCCGGTTTCAACGATTTATCCCGACAGCGAAGCTTTATTTCGTTTTACCCTTTTAGCCCCCTCTCAGGCCGGCCTTTATTGGGAAAAGTTTCAATTATTTGCCGGTTCAGCTCCCATTCTCGGCGGAGAAATCGAGATAGCGGTCAAAGTCGCCACCACCGGCGCGGAAATACCGCCAACTCCGACTCCCGCGCCGCTTCCCGAAGCGCCGCCAACAACAATTCCGCCGGTCGCGGAAGAACAAATTTTTTGGCAAAATATCCCAACTGAAATAAAAATTGTGAACCAGCCGCAATGGACGAATTTATCTCAAGGTCCGGAAATCAAAGTCGGATTGCTTTATGTTGAAAAAGGAGAAAAAAAAGATTATCTGCCTTTTAGAATATCCGCTCTTAACAACGCTCTTTACGACATTTTTGATCAAAACGGCAATTTACTGATCCGCAATACCGCCGGCGAATTAATGGAAATCGATTACGATTATTCTCTTAATCGCTATTTTATCAATGATAGCAATGGCCAAAGGATTTTGATGACCGACTCTCCGATTATCTTTCAAGGAACAAATCCGGTTATTTTTAAAATTAATAACTGGCAAAACGGCCCTTTCTGGGACGAAGGCAAAAATGATAACGAATTCCGCCGCAAAATAGAAATCCGTTATAATGCCAACACGGAACGGCTTTGGTTGATTAATCAATTGCCGATGGAAGAATATGTCCAAAGTGTTGCCGAAGTCAGCGATTCTTCGCCCAGTGAATTTTTAAAAGCCCAAATGATTGCCGCCCGAACTTACGCTTTATTTCGTTATTTGACACCCAAATACACTAATACGGCTGACAATCGGCCATTTTTCACGCTCCAAGCCACTCAAGCCGACCAAGTTTACCGCGGTTATCAAAGAGAACAACGCGCGCCTAATACTTTAGCGGCGGCCGAGCAAACAAAGGGAGTCATCGCTACTTATCAGGGCGACCCTATTTTAGCTTATTATTTCGCCCAATCAAACGGCAAAACGCGCTCCTCTTACGAGGCTGGCATGACACTGGCGCCCGTTGATTATCTTCAAGCTAAAATCGACCCGCCGGGACAAGGCAAAACCCTGCTTGGACATGGCGTCGGACTACCTCAAATCAGCGGTATCGCCGCCGCTAAACAAGGTGCCAACTACGCACAGATTCTAAAATACTACTATACCGGTATTGATTTGACTAAAATGTACTAAAAATATTCTTAAAACACATCTAATAGATAAAGCGGTTTTAGTCGCGCGACTAAAACCGCTTTATCTAAAATACTAAAATATTTTTTATTCCACTTATCTCAACTCCACTCTTTTTATCTCTGTCGATTCTATTGAAATCTTTTCTATTTTTAAACCTTTCTCAATTATCTCGACTTTCTCCAGATTCGCCTTAGTTGCCGGATGTCTGGGCAGAAGCTTTTGACAATAAAATTCCGTCGGCAAACAAGAAAGATCGTAAGTGCCGATTTCCTCGGCAATTTCAATAATCTCCTGTTTATCAAACCCGATTAAAGGTCTTAAAACCGGCAAATTAACCGCCTTGCCGATCACGCTTATATTTTCAATGGTTTGCGAAGCTACTTGCCCCAGGTTATCACCGGTAACCAAGGCCTGGCAATTTTCCTCTTGCGCGATTTTTTCGGCAATCTTGAACATCAATCTTTTACAGCATAGGCAACAATACCGATTATCCTTTAAAATTCTCTCTTGAATTCGTTTAAAGGGAATTAAATATAATCTTGACTTTGCCTGATATTGATTTAAAGTACTTGCGATTTTTTCTATTTTTTCCAACGCCTTATTTTCATCTCCGACATAAGCGTAAAAATGAATAAAAACGATTTTCAATCCCCGTTTCATCATCTGCCAGGCGGCTACTGGAGAATCCAAGCCGCCGGAAATCAAACATAAAGCCCGGCCGCTGACGCCGACTGGCAAACCGCCCGGACCGCTAATTTTTTCCAAATATAAAAAAGCGTACTTTTCCACAATTTCGATAAATACGGTCAAGTCGGGATTTTCTAAATCAACCCGCTTATTCAATTCTTTCTTGAGTCCGCCCCCGACCTTCTCGTTTATCTCCGGCGAGGTTAGAAAAAAATCTTTTTTTGATCTCTGAGTGGAAACGCGAAATGTCTCAAAATTTTTTTCTCTAATCAAATCCGCGGCTCGTTTTTCGATTGATTCGATCTTTTGTTCTTCTCTCTCGGCGAAAGCGAAATAAACCAAACCAAAAACCTTTTTTAGAGTTTTCTCGATTTCTTCTCTTTCTTCTTCTCCTTTGGCGGTCAGTTTGATGAGCAACCGTCCGGAAATTCTCTTAACCTCGTTAAAAAAATCCTTATTCAAAGTCGTTTTAATATTCTCAACCAATTTTTTTTCAAAAAATCCCCGATTTTTACCCTTAAGCCCTATTTCTCCATAATGGCAAATAATATAAATCATCATAATATTTTAACATTTGGACGCTAAAACATCAAATAAACATTTAGAGTCAAGTCCCCCGTGGATAAAATTCTTGTTTTTATTTTAAAATCGCGTATAATCTACAGCAGTTAAAAAATTAACGATCTCTCAATGGCCAAAAAAACAAAACAATTTGCGAAACTGATAAAACCGACGCCCGTTGGTTTGATTTTGGTCGTTACTTTAGCGGTCAGCTAAAAGCCGACTCATCTTTTTAAGACAGTGTTAAAAAATCGAGTCGGCAAAACAGCCGACCTTTTTGTTTAAAAAATAAAAAATATTTTTTTAATAAATCGGAGGGCCTTACTCTTGTTTCTGGCAATGGAAAAAAACCGTTCGCCGGGAAGTGGCATGACGCGATCCGTTATGCCACAAAAAAAACGCCGCCCGCTAAGCCAAAAAGCTAAAGGGCGGCTATTATTTAGCCCTTATTGATTTCTTATTTTAACATTTTAACAAAACCTTGATTTCTCAAAAAAATCAAGGTAAGATAAAAGAAAACGGGGCATAGTGTAATGGTAGCACGAGTCCTTTGGGAGGATTTAGTCAGAGTTCAAATCTCTGTGCCCCGACCAACTTAAATACAAAAAATATGGGAAAATTATTTTTCGCTTCTTTATTCACATTAGTCATTATTTTTTCTTTCGTTGCCGGAGGAATTATTTTGATTTTGATTTACACTGAAAACATTAACCTCGGACTCGCCATTGGCTTGACGCTCGGCATTAATTTTATCTTATGGCTGGTCGGGCCGTTTTTTACTGATTTAATCAATAAGTGGTTTTATAAAGTAAATTTCCTGAAAAAAGAAGATCTTATTCAACAACATCCCGAAATTGCCGGATTTATAGAACAAATATCCTCCCAATACCACTTTTCTTTTCCCAAAGTCGGAATTATTCCCGATAAAAATCCAACTGCTTTCACTTATGGTTCGGGACGTTTTAACGCCCGCCTCGTTCTCACCGAGGGTCTTCTCCATTTTCTTAATCCGCAAGAAGTAAAAGCGGTCGTCGCCCATGAAATGGGGCATATCGTTCATCGGGATTTCATCGTTATGATGATCGCCAGCACTCTCATCCAAATACTCTACGAAATTTATTTTTTCTCCATAAGAATGGCGAGAAAAAACAATAAAGAAAAAAACAAATTTCCGGCTCTGGCTATCGCCCTTATTTCTTATGTTTTTTATATAATCGGCATTTATCTTGTTTTTTATCTAAGCCGAACGCGCGAGTATCTTGCCGACGCCTTTTCCGCCAAATTCACCCAACCAAAAGACCTTGCCAACGCTTTAATAAAAATAGCTTACGGCATAGTTACAGCCGAAGATGATAACAGTTCAAAAAGGCTTCTTCAATCCACCAGGCATTTGGGAATTATTGACGTTAAAAACGCGAAACACTATGGAGTCATCTCTTATATCACCCAAAACAATCCCGATATTCTTGCCGAGGTGATGGTTTTTGATAAAATAAACCCTTGGGCAAAACTAACTGAACTGAATTCCACTCATCCGCTAACCGGCAAAAGAATCAGCCACTTGGATAAAATCGCCAAAATACAAGGACAACCGCTTCTTTTCAACGTTGAAGCCGCCGAACAACGGCTGAAAATCGACAAAAAAAAGTTATACGGCGATTTTTTCTTTGAACTTCTTATCGCGCTTCTGCCTTATATTCTTGTCTTGGCGGGATTATTTTTTATCCCACCCGTCTTTCTTTTAGCTATTTTTGCCCTTGGCTTGATTTTACAACTTCCTTATAAATTTCCTTTTGGCGAGCCAATTGAAACCACTATTCTTGAACAAATGCGCAATCCTTACGCTTCACCCATTAAAGGAAAACTGATTTCTCTGTCCGGGCGGACGATTGGCCGGGGAATTCCCGGTTATATATTCAGCGAAGATATGATGTATCAGGATTCAACCGGGCTCATTTTTTTAAATTACACTTCGGCGCTCGGCTCTATCGGCAACCTGTTCTTCGCTCTGACAAAAATCAAAAAACTGCTTGGCGCGCCTTCTCGCGCCATTGGCTGGTTTTATCGCGGACTTAATTCAACCGTTTCTTTGAAATATCTCCAAACAGAACAAGAAAAAATTGCAAGCCATCCCGCCCTTTGGGCCTTTATTTTGCCGGTCATTCTTGTTATAATTTCTTTTTATCTCTATTTTTCCGGAGATAGTCCTATTTTATCTTCTATGTTCTAACAATATGGGGTTTGAATTTTTTAAAAAATTTTTTGAACAAAAACAGGAAGACAATCGAAAATTTACCGACGAAGAAGCAGAAAAAATAATTTCCGAAAAAATAAATATCGATTCTATTTCTCAAAAAATAAGAATCGACCTTCCTCTTACAAGCAGAGAACAAGTAGTTAAATCTTTGTCCCGTTTATGTTTGGAACTCAAAGATAAAGCGGTTAATTACGACACTATTTTAAGCGACGACGCCAGCGGCCGATTCGTTTCGCTTTTTCTTAAAAAGATGATCGATAAGAAAAGAAGTGAACAAAAAAAGCCGAAAACGAAAATCTTTTTTCTGCCTGGACGCTACATCTATGACGATGATTTTCAGCCATCAAAACCATCGAGACTTTCTCTCGATTCATACGATCCAATTGAAAAATTCGTTGAGAGTAAAAAATACTCTATAAAAAAAGCATTAGTGTCGACCGAATTTATTTCTTCGGGCTACACCATCAAACGAATTGTCGATATTTTGGAAGATGCAGGTGTAGATTTCGATATTGCCGCCCTTTCTTTAAAATGGGGGCCTCAATATTTTGATCCGAGAATTGGAGCCCGTCTTATTTATGGGAATGTCGACAGTGTAGGAAGAGATGCTTTTTATAAAGCCGATTTTTTGGGAGTCCACAAAATACAAACAATAGAGGAAGATAAATCAAACAAGCCATATATCAATAATAAGTTGATTCGCAAACCGGCCGACCCGGAACTCATTAGAGCGGCAAGGCGAGACGTAGAAACCCTAACTCAAGAACTTCTTCCTTTATGGGAACATAATACTTAGTAAATAAACAAATATTATGTTGGATTTAATTATCATCGGTTGTTCAGCCGCTGGAATTTCCGCCGCGATTTACGCGGCTCGCAGAAATCTGAATTTTAAAATCGTCACTTACGATTTAGGTGGGGAAATGGCTATTTCCGGCGAAATTGAGAACCTGCCCGGCTGGGGAAAAACCAACGGCGTGGAAACGGCAAAAAAATTTCAAGAACACCTTAAATTTTATAATCTTAAACCTGAGGCTGGCGTCGAAATTTTAAAAATAAGCCCTCTTACCGATGGTTCTTTTGAAATAATCGGACAAAAGGGGGCGCAAAAAATGAAATATCAATCAAAATCCGTTATTGTCGCCACTGGTCTTCATCCGAAAAAACTTAACATTCCAGGAGAAGAAAAGTACCGGCGCAAAGGCCTTTCGTATTGTACGGTCTGCGACGGACCGTTATTCAAAAATAAAACGGTCGCCACTATTGGGGGAGGAAACTCGTCCCTGGAATCGGCTCTCATGCTTAACGAGTTTGCTTCCAAAGTTTATTTAATTAACAAAAACCCCCAATTTAAAGGGGATAAAATTATCTTTGACAAAGTCCAAAAGGCCAATAAAGTTGAAATTATTTACAACGCTCTCACTTTGGAAATTTCCGGCGGGGATTTTATTAAAGAATTGACCTATAAAGACAAAAATAATCAAAAACAAACTCTGAAGGTTGATGGCGTCTTCGTTCATATCGGGATGATTCCCAACAGCCAATTTGTTCCCGAGCAAACTCTTAAAAATCAATATGGCGAGATTATCACCGACCAAATGGGACAAACAAATATCAAGGGTCTTTTTGCCGCCGGCGACGTCACTAATATCCCTTACAAACAAATTGCCATTGCTTCGGGGCAAGGTGTTATCGCTGCTCTGTCCGTCGTTGATTATCTGAATAAATCGCGCTGACAAAAAACGAACTTAGAAACTTAAAAAGTCGGCTTCCGCCGGCTTTTATATTTCATAAAATTGTCCGAAATCCTGTTTCCAAAAAAAATCAAACCAACTCCTTTATTTTCTCAATAACCGCTTTTTGAGAAATTTCTTCATAATCAAGAAGTTGTTCCGGGGTCCCGCTTCCGGGAATTTTCTTAACTGCTAAAGAGTAAATTTTTGCCGCTATACCCGTCAAAGCGCCGCGAACCGCCTCGCCCAATCCGCCTTCGGCAAAATGATCTTCAACTGTCAAAATACATTTCGTCTCCTTGGCGGCTTTTACCAGCGCCAGTTTATCAACCGGTTTAATACAATAGAGATCGATCACCCTGATTAAAATACCTTGCTTTTTTAAAGACCAATAAGCGGCTAGGGTTTGATGAAGAGTGATTCCGGCGGCAACGACGGTAATAACGTCTTTTTGACTTTGTTTTAATGTCTTACTGCCGCCAACGACGAAACTCTCTTTGCAATCATAAATAACCGGCATATTTTGACGAGTCGTTCGAATATAAACCAAACCAAAATGTTCAGCCGCGCGTTCGACTAATTTTTCCATGGCCACCGCGTCGGCCGGATAAAAAACCACGCTATTTAAAACAGAACGAAACATTGCCAAATCCTCAAGTCCCATTTGCGAGGGTCCGTCTTGGCCGGTAAAAACTCCGGCATGCGAACCCACAAATTTAACATTGGCGAATTTTGACGAATATTGAATCATTCTAATCTGATCATGAGCCCGAGTTAAAAAAGCGGCAAAACTGGAAACAAAGGGAATTTTACCTTGACGAGCCAGCCCCAGAGCCGCGCCAACCATATTTTGTTCGGCAATAAACATCTCAAAAAAACTTTTAGGATGGATTTTCTTGAACGTTTCAGTGTAAGTGGAATTGGAAACTTCGGCGTCTAAAGCCACTAATTCGGGAAACCTGGGGAAAATTCTCGCCAAGGCCCGACCATAAACCTTTCTCGTGGCTATCATTTGCCCCTTTTTATATTCCGCCCGTATTTTTTTTATTGGCCGGCGAATTATAATCCGCGGTTTGATTTTTTCCGCCGATTTCGGCTTTAAAATCCGTCCGCGAATTGAAACATCCACTCTCCCTAATTCGCCGATCGCTTTTTTAAATTCGCCAGAAGAAAGCGCTCGACCGTGCCAGCCATTTTTATCCTGTAAAAAACTTATTCCCTTGCCTTTAAGGGTTTTGGCGATAATCATCGTCGGCGCCTTACTTTTAAAAGCGCGATCATAAGCGCTAATAATCTGTTTCAGATTATGACCGTTGACCATAATCGTTTTCCAGCCAAAACTTGAAATCCTTCTGGCATATTCTTTTAAAGAATGCCCGCATATCGTCTGCCCGCACTGACCCAAACGATTGACGTCTAAAATGCCGACTAAATTATTCAATTTATAATAACCCGCCAGTTGAATCGCCTCCCATTGCGATCCTTCGGCCATTTCGCCGTCGCCCAGCAAAACAAACGTTCGGTAGGGAGAAAAATCGAGATATTTGGCGTTTAACGCCAATCCTAAACCAATGGACAATCCTTGCCCCAAAGAACCCGTGGCCGCTTCGACGTAGGGGAAAACGGGAGTCGGATGACCTTCCAAAGGGCTGTCAAATTTTCTTAGAGTCATTAATGCCTCTTGTTTGACTGCTCCAGCGGCCGCCCAAAGAGAATAAAGCAAGGGCGCCGCGTGTCCCTTGGAAAAAATAAGGCGATCATTGCCGATATATTCGGGATTTTCCAAATCAAACCTAAATCGTCCGCTAAAAAACAACCCAACCATCAACTCCACCGCCGACAAACACGATGTCGGATGCCCCGATCCGGCCTGAGTAGTGGAAGATAAAATCCAATATCTGATTAGCTTGGCTATTTTTTTCAACTCAATTAGTTGAATCATCTGTTATTAAAAATTTATCGATTATTTATTGCCAATTGCAATTGCTTAAATCTTTTTTTAATATTGGGGGTATTGAGCAAATGGACGCCCACCACAAGATAATCCGCTCCCGCCTTGGCGATTTTTTCGGCATTGGACAAATTAATTCCGCCGTCAACCTCAATTTTAATATCTTTACTCATTAGCCGCAACGCTTTTATTTTATCGATTGTCGAGGGAAGAAATTTCTGCCCACCAAAACCGGGGCGAACGCTCATTAATAAAACCAAGTCCAATTTTTTTAAATAAGGTTTGATTTTTCTTACTGGCGTCTCCGGATTTATCGCCAGCCCCCTTTTAAAACCAAAATCTTTTATTTTTTTTAAGACCGTCGAAATATTTTTAACGGACTCAAAATGAAAAATTACCGTTCTTATTCCCGCCTTCTTGGCTTGAATTAAATAACTTTCCGGTTTTAAAACCATCAAATGGACTTCAGTCACAAGGTGCGGCCTGACTTGAATCAAGTCCTCAAGGCCCACGGTCTGATTATTAACAAACTTGCCGTCGGCGATATCAATCTGCGTTTCTTTGGCCAATCCCTTCAATTTTCTCAACTTAATGACTAACTTTTCTCTTTTATTGGTTAAAATAACCGGAATAATTTTTTTTCCCATAATATCTAAAATAATCTTGGCGCTAAACGCCGTAAAATTTCGCTTTTACCGGATAATTTTACTCAATTTTGTTTAACCGCCGCCGATGTCGAGGCGCCGAACTAAATTTGGTTCTTAGCCAAACCCCTATTATTCTTTTCGCCAAGTTCGGACTAATATAACTTTGTCCTAAACATAAAACATTGCTGTTGTTATTCTGACGCGATTTTTCCGTCATGGCCAAATTAAAAACATTGGCCGCGCGGACGCCTTTAATTTTGTTTGCCGCCATTGCCATGCCAATCCCGCTGGAACAAATCAAAATCCCTTTGCCGCCTTTACTGACCACAACTCGCCTACCCACTGCTTCAGCAAAATCGGTATAATCATCATCGGGGTCAAATTCTTGATTGCCAACATCCTGATATTTAATTCCGAGGTCGGCCAAATATTTTTTCACCACCTGTTTTAATTTAAAGCCGGCGTGGTCTGAACCGATAAAAATCATAATATTTTGTTCCGTCCCTTTTCATAAATTCTTTTCAAGGACGATTACTTATTAAGCCATAACGCTTTTATTTTAACAAATATCCACGAAATCACAAGCCAAATGCCATAATTTGACAAAATTAGGAAATCTGACATAATTTTGATTATTAAAATGCGGGATTCGTATAGTGGTAGTACGCCACCCCTCCAAGGTGGAGACGCCAGTCCGATTCTGGTATCCCGCTTTTTATTTTTTGGCAAAAATAAAGTCGGATTTTAAATCCAACTTTATTTTCAGCGATTGACAATTTTAATTTGTCTCCGATTTATAAAAAATTTATTTTTTTTCTCCCGCGAAAAACCGCGCTACCAACCGCTCCCTGTTCGTAAACCGGTCTTTGAATTTGATAAAAAAGGCCAAGCGGAATTTTACAGGTTTCTTTATCATCATACTCCCATTCTTGGATTTTTTCCAAAGCCCGCTTTTCCGAAGTTAAATCGCTCTCTTCTACTTCATAAACTCTTTGGTTATAAAATTGGCAAGTATTGAAAAAAGAAACACAGGGCTGAAGAATATCAATAAAAGAAAAACCTTGGTGCTCGACGGCTTTAACAATCAAATCTCTAAGATGCTCTGATTTAGCCGAGTAAGCCCGAGCGATAAAACTGGCCTTTGAAGCCAACATTAATTTTAAAGGATTAAAAGAATCCTCATTGCTCCCTTGCGGACTGGAAACGCCCTTAAACCCGCGAGGCGAAGTGGCGGTAAACTGGCCGGCAGTTAAAGCAAAAGTTCGGTTATTATGGATTAAAACGGCAATATCGATATTTCTTTTGGCGGCGTGAATTAAGTGGGATATTCCTTCGTTATAAGCGTCGCCATCGCCGGCCAAGGCGATTATTTTCAGTTTCGGATTGCCGATTTTTACTCCTTGAGCCACGGCGATTCCCCGCCCATGCAGGCCGTAAAAAGAATTCAAATTCAAATAATCGATGGTTTTGGCATGGCAGCCGATGCCGGCGGTTAAAACGATATCTTCAGGGGCAATCCCCTTTTTATTTAAAACTTCAACCGCCTGTTTCAAGGCCTGTAAAATACCAAAATTTCCGCATCCCGGACACCAAGTATTTTGGCAATCAGCGTCTAATTTCATAAAATTACGCTCAATTTATTAAAACTAACGCCAGCGGCTTAATTTATCTTTTATTTCATCAAAAGAAAACGGCCGGCCGTCGTACTTTAAAATTTTCTTGTCTATTTTTATCGCATAACCGTTCAGGACTTCAGCTAACTGACCAGTGGCGGTCGTTTCTATTAAAACCGTCTTTTCCACACCCTTCAAAGCGTTTTTTATTTGTTTTTCCGGAAATGGTTGAAGAATAACCGGTTGGATTACTTTAAAACCCAATTCCTCCGCCGCTTCTTGAACCGGCCCTTTGGTTGATCCCCAAACAATAACCGCTTTTGAAGAATCTTTTTTTCCATAAACTTCGACCGCCGGCAGTCGCTCTGCCTCCCGCTTCATCGCTTCAAATTTTCGTAATCTCTTATTCTGCATTTTTACGACACTTTCTTCATCTTCCACTCCCAAGCCGAACTCGTCGTGTTCATAACTAGTAGATTTAATTACAGCTCCTTTAGTTCCGGGAAAGGCCAAAGGAGAGATTCCGTTGTTAACGTCTTTATATCTTTGATATTTTCCTTTTTTATCCCAAGTGAAAAATTTTTCGATTTTTATCCGATTTAAAATATCGGGGCTAAAAGTAAAAGTACTTTCCGAAATCTCTTTATCTATCAGCAAAACAACCGGCGTCTGGTATTGCCAAGCGAGATTTAACGCTTTACTAGTCCAAAAACAAGCTTGCTCGGCATCGCCAGGAGCAATAACAAATTTTACAATATCTCCATGTCCGGCCGAAAGAACAAATAATAAATCCGATTGGGACGTATAAGTCGGCACGCCGGTGGCCGGACCCGACCGCTGACTCTCAATAATGACGACGGGCGTTTCGGCTTGAACCGATAAACTTAAGGCTTCGGCCATCAAGGCAAAGCCGCCTCCCGAAGTTCCGACCATTGCCCTCGCTCCGGCATAAGCCGCGCCTAAAGCGGCGTTGACGACTGCGATTTCATTTTCCATTTGAACCGCCTTAATATTGAAATCATTTTGGCGCTGAATCAAATAATGAAGGATTCCTGTCGCCGGCGTCATTGGATAAGCAAAATAAGAATCCAAGCCGGCTTTAACCGCGCCCAAACTCACCGCCTGATTGCCGGTTAACAAGGTTAATGATTTTTTCTCCGCCCCCTTCTCTATCTTAATTAAATTTGACACGCTGCCGAAAGCGGCTTCGGCCACTTTCAAATTCAAGTCCTGCCATTTTTTAAATTCTCTTTTCAAAACCCTTGATAATAACAACCAGTCAATGCCGGCAATCTTGGCAAAGCCGGCAATCAAAGCGATATTTTCCATAATTCCCTCTCCGCCCGCCTGTTGGACGATCGCCATTAATGGCATTCCAACAATTTTCGTTTTTCCGTTTTTTGAAAAATGCGGTGGTAAAGAAATTTTATCGCCGTTATAGACAATTATGCCGTCTTTGTCCAAATCGCCCTGATGTTTATCAATGGTATTTTTATCCAAGGCCAAAAGAAAATCTATTTTTTCCCGATGCGACAGAACTTCTTTATTTGAGACTCTGATTTGAGAAAAATTATGGCCGCCCTTAATCAAGGACTGGTAATCATCGTAAATAAAAACTCGATAACCAAGTTCTAAAAATAATTGACCAATAATAAACCCGGCCTTTCTCGAACCTTGACCAGCGCTGCCGCCAATTAAAATCGAGTAATCGCACATTTAATAAAAAATATTAATCGCGTCTTAAAATTACCGCTCTTAAATCAGACCAAAAAATATAACTACGCCTAAACCTAGTATAATTACTCCGGAAACCAAATGCAAATATTTGATATTTTTATCTTTCCATCCAGAAACGCCTTGCGCCTTGGCCATGCCGAGATAAACAGCGGCGGTAATAACCGCCATCGGCAAAATAAAAACCAAATTGTAGAGCAAAAGCCAAGGCAAAGATTTCAATAAATCAAAAGCGCATAAAATACCGCCACAAATTATATATGGACCAATAGTGCAGGGTAATAAAAATACCGTGACAAGGACTCCTCCCGCCACCGCTCCGACCGGAGAAGTGATGCCGGATATTATTCTTTTAACCTTGGGCCTCAAAGACATCGGCATTTCAGTCGCCAAACCCCCTGGTTTGTATCTAAAAAAATCTTTAATATTCAAAACGCCAAGAATCGCCGCCAACAGGCCTAAAATTTTATATAGCCAAAAACGGATCGGTTCCAAAATCTGGGTTAATTGGAAAAATCTGATAATAATCAAACCGTAAATGAAATACATAACAAAAACAGACAAACAAAATCCGAGTCCGGCCCATAAAACTTTTTTTCTGTTTTCGGGGTTATAAGTCAAAATGGAAATTAAAATCAAGGTTAAAACCACCAGGGCGCAAGGATTAATGGAATCAACAGCGGCCAGCGATAGAATTTTTATTAAAGTGAATTCCGGCCGCGTTTCCGTAGTTGGTCCGGGAATCTGGGTAATGTCAATCGGCTTAACGGAAAAATTCTTCCCCGCCCAAATTTTCGGCCGACCCAATACCTTGGTAAAATCCAAATTTTCCGCGCCCACCGCGGAGCCATCAGACAAAAGACATTCATTTCCTTTATATCTCTCGACCAGACGTCCAATATTGCTTAAAATCGGTTCATCGCCAACTAAGCGATTTTTTTTATTAAAAATAACCAAAGGAATATTCAATCCCGTTCCGTAAACGCTGTCATATTGAAAAAGTAAGGGGCCATTTTCAGGATATTGGGAAAGTTCATATTCAATAACCACCAAATTCGGATATTTTTTTAATAAATCTCCGTGAATTGTCGGGTTTACTTTGGCGCAATGGGGGCAATCAAGAGAAGTAAAATAAATAAAACAAGTGAACTCCTCTTTTTTTTGTTGAAGGGCGACATTTTGTTCTTGCGCTTTAATCCCGCTCGAACTAAAAACAAAAAAAATAAAGCCCAAAACCAAAATGATGAATATTTTTAATATCTTCTTCTTTTTCATATCAAGCAATATTTTAACATAGAAATAGCAAATTGACCAGAGTCTTTTCAGTTGCTAAAATATGAATAATACCTATAATTCTACCGCCAATTAATACGAACTTAAAAAAACGTAAAAATCAGCAATAATTAAGAAACCACCGGCGGCAAGAAAATAAATTTACACAATTAGTATTTTATCGCTATGAATTTATTTTTTGACGGATTTTTATTAGGTTTGTCAACCGGCATTTTCTGTCTGACCTGGTGCGGGCCGGTCTTTATTTCTTTAATTTTATCGGAGAAAAAAAATATCAAACAGTCGATCCTGCTTTTTTTGGAATTTATTGCCGGACGATTAATCGGTTATGTTTTATTTGGCGCTATTTTCGGCTATTTGGGGTCTAAATTTCAAAACACGATCGTTCAAAAAATCAATTTAGGCGCTTTAATGCTTTTATCGTCCCTATTGATTCTCTATGGGCTTGGCTTATTCAAAGAGAAACACAATCTTTGCCGGTTTTTTAAAAAAATAAGATTTCCTATTTTAGCCGGTTTTTTAACCGGTGTCAATTTATGCCCGTCGTTTCTTTTGTCCCTCTCCTATGTCTTTAACGCCGGCGAGATTATTAAAGGGGTTTTATTTTTCGTCAGTTTTTTTATCGCCACTACCCTTTACCTCGTTCCCCTTTTATTTCTCAGCTATCTGAATATCGGCCGAGCATTTCAAAAAATCGCTAAACTTGCCTCTATTTTGGTTGGCGGCTTGTTTTTAATTTACGGCCTAAGTGTCTGGTTAGGATATTCCCCTCAATCCTGTTTTGACTGTCCATTTTTCAAAATGGAACAAATGCCGGGACTTGTTCCTTTGGTAATTTTTTGTTTATTAATTTTAACGGCGGTTATTTTTTTTCTCAATGACAAATATCCTTGGCTAAGAAATTTCACCTTGCTTTTTTCCTTGTTTTATTTCGGCTTCTGGTTGAAAAACATTTTTTGTCCTCTCAAAACGTTTCAAATAATGTTTATTGACGGCGGTAAAATCGCCGCAAATTTAGTTTTATTTCTATTTTTTCTTTTGCCGATTATTTTAGCCCTGCTTTGGGGAAGAATCTATTGCCTTTGGCTTTGCCCTTTGGGCGCTTTTCAAGAATTCATTAACAAGGGTAAAAATACGCTAAAATGCAAATGTCTTAAAAATATCTATTTTAAGAGTAAAACCGCGGGAAAAATTAAATATCTGATACTGGCGACTGTCGTCACGCTTTTGTTAATTCTTAGAAAACCGATTCTCTGCGGCCTTGACCCCTTTGGCGCGCTTTTCGGGCGTTTTGTCACCGCGGGTTCGATAATTTTTCTCGCCGCTTTGGTCATCTCTTCTTTGTTTATCTGGCGGCCTTGGTGCCAATTTTTCTGTCCTTATGGCGCAATTTTAGATTTGCTCTCCAAAATATCGCTCTTCAAAAAGAAAAGCGAAAAGGGCAGTGAACCTAAAAAATAATTTTATATTTTGATATGCAACGCAAAATATTCTCAATTATTATTCTAATCGTCATTTTAACAATCTCTCTTATTTATGTTGTTAAATATAATTTTACCGGGGAAAAACAAATAAACCTAGTAGAATTAAAAGAGGCGAGTTATTATCAAAAATTGGCTGGCGGAGCGGTTCAATGCCAACTTTGCCCGCGTTTTTGCGTTTTAGCCGAAGGCGAAACCGGCTTTTGCCGAGTAAGAAAAAATATTCAAGGCAAACTTTATTCTCTGGTTTACGGCCAACCGGTCAGTGTTCATTTAGACCCGATTGAAAAAAAACCTTTATTCCATTTTTTGCCGGGAACGGCAGCTTATTCAATCGCCACGGTCGGCTGCAATTTACGCTGCCTTTATTGCCAAAATTGGGAAATTTCCCAGTCCTCGCCAGAACGGGTAGAAAGCGTTAAAATGACGCCGGAACAAGTAGTGGAACAGGCGTTGGCTTCTGGCGCCAAAAGTATTGCCTACACTTACTCTGAGCCGACTGTTTTCTACGAATATATGCTGGAGACGGCGAAATTAGCCCGAGAAAAAGGGTTAAAAAACGTCATGATTAGCGCCGGCTACATCAATTCCGAACCGCTAAAGCAATTGTCTCCATACCTTGACGCCATTAAAATTGACTTAAAAGCGTTCAATAATGGTTTTTACAAGCGAATCGTCGGCGGAGAATTAGAGCCGGTTTTAGAAACCCTAAAAACGATTAAAAAACAAGGCGTTTGGTTGGAAATCGTTTATTTGGTTATTCCCGGAGAAAACGACCAACCGGAAGAAATAAAAATGATGAGCCGATGGATTAAGGAAAATCTAGGCGAGGACGTGCCACTTCATTTTTCCCGCTTTCATCCGATGTACAAGCTAATTAATTTGCCGCCGACGCCGGAACAAACCGTCAAGGACTTAAGAAAAATCGCTTTAAAAGAAGGTCTGAAATACGTTTACACCGGCAATTTAGGGGACGAAGAAACCGAATCAACTTATTGTCCGGCATCAAAACAAACCGCAATTAAACGTCAGGGTTATTTCATTAAAGAAACTAATTTAATTGACGGCCAATGTTTTGACGGTGAAAAAATACCCGGCGTTTGGGAATAAAAATTTTTGCCTTGCCAGAGAATCCCCAATTTTCAATCAAATTCAAAATTTTGAATTCAAACGTAAAATGTCAATGAAAAGAAAAAAAATCCACTATGTTTTAACGACGATTTTTATCGTTCTAATTATTGTCGCTGTAATTCTATTTTTTAATTATATGAAAGTCAACAAAAAAGAATTGTTAATCAGGCCGCCGGCGGTGGCCGGCGCCTTTTATCCGGCGGATAAAAATATTTTGGCGCGGCAAATTGACGATTTTTTGTCCCAAACGGAGGAAGCGAAAATTGAAGATAATTTGAAAATGTTGATTTTGCCCCATGCCGGCTATGACTATTCCGGCCCAGTCGCGGCTTACGGCTTTAAACAACTGGCCGGCAAAAATTTTAAGACCGTGATTTTAATCGGGCCGTCGCATCAGGATTGGTTTTTCGGCGCCGCGCTCGCGAACGACGATTACTGGCAAACACCATTGGGCAAAGTGCAAATTGACAAAGAATTGGGGCAAAAATTAAGTCAAGAAGATAAAAATATTTTTATTCGCGAACAAGCGCATCAAAACGAACATTGTTTGGAATTAATGTTGCCGTTTTTACAAAAAGTTTTAAAAGATTTTAAAGTTATGCCGATTATTATTTCTCAAGCCGACGATAAATTTTTGTCGAGTTTGGCACAAACAATTAAAAAACACCTCAGCGAAGACGATTTAGTCATTATCAGCTCTGACTTGTCTCATTATCCCGCCTATGAAGACGCGCAACGGGCCGATCAAAAAACAATTCAAGGAATTTTAAGCGGTTCAGTTCAGGATTTTGAAAAAGCCGTTCAAGAAAATATGGCGCAAGAATTGCCCAACCTAGACACCTGCGCCTGTGGCGAAGAACCGATTAAAGCCGGATTATATTTAGCCAGAGAAATGGGTTGGAACAAAATTAAACTTCTAAATTATGCCAACTCCGGCGATTCCTCAGGCGATCTCTCCCGCGTTGTCGGCTACGCCGCCATTGCTTTTAACAATAATCAAGGGGTAAATAAAGAAACCCTGACACTGGCGGAAAAACAAACCCTGTTAAAAATCGCCCGACAAAGTATTGAAAACCAATTAAACGGCAAAAAAACTAGTATTGATGACGGTGATTTAACTGAACAACTAAAACAACCGCAAGGCGCTTTTGTCACTTTAAATAAAAACGACCAATTGCGCGGCTGTATGGGGCGGATTATTGAAGAAAAAGAGCCGCTTTACCAAGTCGTGGCGGAAATGGCCAAAGTGGCCGCCTTTGAAGACCCGCGTTTTTATCCGGTGGCGAAAGAGGAAATAAAAGAAATTAACATTGAGATTTCAGTCCTTTCGCCTTTGGAAAAAATCACTGACCCGTTTAAGGAAATTGAGGTCGGCAAACACGGAGTTATTGTCTCCGCCAGAGGCGGATCCACCTTTGGTGGACAAAAAGGCGGGGTTTTTTTGCCCCAGGTGGCCACGGAAAACAACTGGGATTTGGAAACATTTATGAATGAATTATGCGAGCACAAAGCCAACTTGCCTCGCAATGCCTGGAAAACCGGCAACGTTGATCTCTATGTCTTTTCCGCCGAGGTGTTCGGGGAATAGGCCAGAAAAATACGAAAATATTAGAAAACACAGAAAAACACAGGTCGCACCTGTAATAAAAACTGTAATAAAAATTACAGTAGAAAATACAGTAAAAAGCATCTAAAAAACAATAAAATTAAAATCTATGTTTGAAAAAATACGCCCCCAAATCAATTTAGATCAAAAATCCGATTTACAATTAGACGAAAAAGAAGAGATTCAAGAAAAGGAAAAAAACGTCTATGAAACGGTTTTAAAAAATATTTTTCATAAACTAAATGAAACTAATTTAGACTGGAGATTAGTGGGGGGGACCGCCTTAAGTTTTTACTTAAATGAAATGCCCAGCCCTCGCCGAAATAATAATTCAATCAAAGACCTAGATATTATCGTCTTAGACGATCAATTGGAATCAACTGAAAAAGTCAAAGAAATGTCTAATTTTTTTAAAAAAGAAATGGCCGATTTTAACGACTGTCATCGCAATACGCCTATTTATCCGGAAGTTAATCTTTCCCAAGTTAAAAATAAAGAGTATTTAGAAAAATCAAATAAAAGACGCTTTCAGTTGGCGCCGCATATCTTGCGCGAAAACTCCCATTTTTTCTTACAATTCAGAGATATTATGGAAGAAGTCGACCCCAAAACTTTCGATCTCCAAAATTTAGAAATTGAAACAAAAAACGGAAAATTGAGCGCTCCGTCTTTTAGTCCGGAAACGCTTATTCATTTATATCTTTTTCGGGTTGGTCATATCAAATATAAAGATATAGAAAAGATAAAAACATTTTTAAATAAAATAAAAAAAATGAATATTTCCGAAACAGTCGATCACCACCTATATTTGCCTTATCATCAATTTGCTAAAAAAATAAGAAAAAAATACAATATCACAAGCAGATTATGGCAATTGTATAGTTCAATTGATTATAAAATTTTTAATTCCGCTATAACTCAGAAATTAGTGCCTGAAAAAATTATAAAAAAAATCATAGATTTATAACAAATAAAAGCTCTAGGATACAGAGTAGGCCGCGTTCGTAATACAGCAATACAGTACAGTAATACAGGTCGCACCTGTCTTACAGGTGCGACCTGTAAAACAGGTGCGACCTGTAAAATATGTTAAAAGACCCGAGAAACGGGTCTTTTAAATT
>CAZOLB010000002.1:68973-71150 GCA_964580825.1 uncultured Gammaproteobacteria bacterium | reverse complement strand
GTAGGTGCCGGGCACCTAAGAACTAAACTCCTTGCTTTTATTTTTGTATAATTTTATAATAATAGCATGGGGTTAAGAAAGGTTAAATTTGTTAATGACGAATATTATCATATTTACAACCGCGGAGTAGATAAGCGGACAATTTTTCAAGATATGGATGATTTAGAAAGATTTTTTCTAAGTATGAGCGAATTTAATGTCCTTAACCCAATTGGTAGTATTTATTTACTTAGGTGCCCGGCACCTAAGTCTGTTAATTCTAATTTAGTGCCTAATTTAAATAATAGAGAAAAATTAGTTGAATTTATTTGTTATTGTTTAAATCCGAATCATTATCATTTTCTCATAAAACAATTAACCGAAAAAGGAATAGAGAGGTTTATGCATAAATTAAATGGAGGATATTCTAAATATTTTAATGCAAAGTATAAACGTAGTGGTTCATTATTTGAAGGGAGATTTAAAGCAATTCACATTGATTCAGAAGCTTATTTAATTCACTTGAGCGCCTACATTAATTTAAATTATCGAGTTCATAATTTAGAAAAGTTTGGTGGCTTGGCCACCAAACTTTTCAAGTCAAGTTGGGAGGAGTATTTAGGGCTAAATCAGGAAAAATTTTGCCAAAAAGACATTATTCTAGATCAATTTGACACAATAGAAAATTATAAAAAATTTGCCGAAGAATCATTGGAAAGAATAAAAGAGAGAAAAGAGATGAAAAAATTCCTTTTAGACGATTGATAGGACGGCTTTTTATAATAAAATTTTAGGCAGTATAAAATTAGAATTATCGTTATTTTTATTTTTTGACCTTACTGTTATTGATTATTGGGGGTTGACTTTTTGCCGATTTTCTGCTATAATCTTTTTGTTCATAACAAAGAAAGGAGTATCAAGTGTTTATTAAAAAGGTAGTTGCCTGGACTCTCTTATTTGCTTTTTTAGGGGGAATGCTTGCGTATTTTTTATCCCCTCAGTGGATGGATAACAAAACCGATCTTTTAGTTCATTTCATCGTTAAATTCGTTGCTTGGTCGGCGGTCATTGGTTTTGTGGGCGGGGCTATCGACTATAAATTGGAAAATCGATGGACTCCGCTTAGTCACGATAGAGACGATGACGATAGAGAAGATTAAAATTAAGGGTTTTTCTGTTTTTAACAGGAAAACCCTATTTTTTTAAAGTCAGATTTTTCGAAGAGAAGATATTTCAGAGGGGTCGGACCTCTTAAAGAGAAGATTAGGGAGGTCCGACCCCAGAGAAAATCCGACCCCGAAGGAGGTCCGATCCTCCTTAGTTTGACTTCGAAGAAGAAAGAAAAAAAATTGGAAGTTTCGCTTCCAAATTTTTATTATTGCGTAAAAGGCATGATTACGAAATAACACGATCGTGTTATTTCGTAAATGATATTTTGATGTTATTTTAACGATAATTCAAAAGAACTCAGGAGAATTTAAAAAAGGAGTTTAGAAAAGTGACCGCTACTACTAAATTCCTTATTAAAAGTTATCCACAGAAATCTTGCGAAACTTCTTAAAAAATGTTTTAAAAGTAGTATATTAAAAGATATAAGGAATTAATTTTTTAAACAATGAAAAAGCCAATCAAGGTTTTAATAATTGTTCTAGCGGTTTTAGCCGCTTTTTATTTTGGCCGGTTGATTTACGGATTTTGGATTTGGCGTCACGTTTCCGCCGAGGACCAGATAAAAATCGTCCAAGCGAATTATGAAAAATGTCTGGCCAAAGGGAAAAGCGAAGACGAATGCCAGGGCGCTTTGATTCAGGGCGCGGGCGAGGCGTTAAAAACGCAAGCGGATGAATTAGTGGCGGTCATTTTAGACAAAACCGCTGCGGCTGACCAGCGATGGTTTGCTTTGCAAATGTACCACGCTCTGTCAAAGGACCAGAGCGATTTTTTAAGCAAAGAAAAAGCGGATTTTTATTTCGCTTTAGCCAATGATCCGGAGAATCCTGAGGATTTGCGCCAAACCGCGGCCGAGTATTTGTTGAGTGAAGCCAGCCAAGACAAAAACATGCAAGAATTTCAAGCCGAGGTTTTGACATCGCCGGAAACAAGTGTTGATTATAAAAGAGAGGCGATAAAATCCGTGGCGCAGATTCCTGACTCCGACGAAGCCATTGCCGCTTTGATAAAGGCATTGGGGGATTCAA
>CAZOLB010000002.1:63251-68873 GCA_964580825.1 uncultured Gammaproteobacteria bacterium | reverse complement strand
TTTTATTTTTTTCTCCCCTTATTACTCAGGCAATGCCCAAAGGCACGATTTTATATAAAACCGGAGAAAATGGCAAAATGTACGGCTATAATGATTTTGAATTTTCTTTAATTCCGGACCAAACTAATTTTGGTGGTGTGGGTATTTATATCGGTGAACATGAAATAACAAAAGAATCACTAATTATAGAGGTTGATTATAGCGGGGTAAGAAAAATTCCTTTAAAGTATTTTGTTGATTTAGATAAAGGTGAAAAATTTATTGGCGCTAAAATACCAATTCCAGGATTGTTTAATGGAATGGACAAGCAGATGCTTAGAAATATTTTAGCCCAAGAAAACGAGGGTTTTGATTTTACTTATCATAAACAAAAAGGACCGCAACCCGGCGATTGGACGCCGGCCGGGTTCGTGGAAAAAATTTTTGAAAGCGCCGCCGCCAGCCAGTTGGCCTATCACCAGCAGTCGGTAGGCGAATACCCGTATTATTCGGTTAATATTACGCCCGACGGTTATGATGATTTGAGTATTGTCAATAAACAAGGAGACGTTTTTTCCACGGGAGTGGAGTTTTCCAGAATTCACCACTTCGGCCAAGGGGAATTTTGGGAGCAATTTTTTGACAAAAAAATCGACGATTTTTTCGACGCAACCGCCGATGAAACGGGTTTGACTCAAGAAAAACAAAAGAGCCAAGAGGAGCGAAAACAAAAACAGGAACAAGAAGAACTTGACGCTGATTTAAAAAAACTTTCTTCCATCGCCAAACAATTAAAAGATCTTATTGATAAAATTAATATTTACGGTTACGGCAAAGACGGAAATAGATATTTTTTCTTTCCTTATACTCAATTCAAGCAACCGACTTTGATGTCCGTGCCCGGAGTAAAGGATTCAGAAGTTAGCTCACATGGGAAGTTTCAAGCGGTTGGCGGTTTTTCTCTGACTAAACGCCGGACTTTGATGGCCGCGGCGTTTTTAGAAAGATTGATTTACGAACTGGCGGTCGCCGAAGGCAAAAAATTGGTTATGGAAAAGTTGGGGTTGGATAAAGTACTCAAAGGTATTTCAAGAATAAGGGAAAAAATTGACGTCGCCGAACAGGGGCTTAGTTCGCTGAGCGCCGGCGCTATCGAGATTGACGCGGAGAAGGCGATTGGAAAAACGATTTTGAGCGATTACGCCCGAGCTTCTCTAAGTTTCAAACAAGCGGCCAAAGAATTCACGCAAGCGGGAATTAATGAGTCGTTGGAATTTTTTGATTTGGTTACCAAGGGTTATCTCGGAACGCCGGAGTATGAAAGGAAAATGGAGTTGGAGTTGGCCAAAATAAGCGCCGAGGACGAGAAAATTATTGATACCCGTCCGGTGATCAGGCAATTGGGCGATGTTCTCGAGATTAATCCCGCGAATGCCGAAGAAGAATTGGAAAAAAGGTTCAAAAAGTTGGAGAATAAAATATCCCGCGACGTTGACTTAAGAGAATTAAAAGAATTAATTGGCGACTTGGAAGTTGGTCCGAAAAATGAAAAATCCCCCATCGAAGAAGATCCGCCCCTGAAAGAACCGCTAACAGAAATTGAAAAAATAGAAGACAATCAGTCATTAGAAGAAAAAGATGAAAAAATTATATCCCCGGCTCTAACTTTTCAAGCCGGGGATTTGTTAATCAACGAGGCTATGCCTAATCCTAGGGTGGATGAGGAGGAGTGGATTGAACTATATAATAATACTGGCCAGCGGATTAATCTCGATGGCTTGACCATTGAAGATAATTTAGGCAAGGCGAATTCCCTGACTAATTTGACTGTTTCATCCCGTGGTTTTATTTTACTTAAACAAGGACGGGATTTTAGTTTTTCATTGAATAACGACGGCGACACAATAAAATTAAAGAGCCAGGGAGTAATTATTGACGCCGTTACTTATGGCGATTTTAACGACGGCAATCTTGGCGATAATGCGCCTAAACCCCTTGCTAGAGGCGAGTGTTTGGCGCGAAAAAAAGACGGTTATGATACTGATGTGGATAGCGACGATTGGGCGATAACGATCACTCCGACTCCGGAATTGGCAAATTGGATATTTACTCCCTCCAAATCTAAAAAGACGGAATCCCAACAAGGTTCGTCCATCAGCGCTGGATCTGCCGGCACTGGCGCCGAAGAAAAAAAATACCAGCCGTATCATTTTTTAGACGTGGTAATCAGTGAAGTCGCTTGGATGGGAACTAAGGCTAACTATAATCACGAGTGGCTCGAACTTTACAATAATTTAAACCAGGCGGTTGATTTGTCCGGTTGGCGCTTGCAAGCTGGCGACGGCAGTCCGGAAATTATTCTAGAAGGGATAATGCCTGCTCATACTTATCGTCTTTTGGAAAGAAGCGTTGACAGTACGGTCGCTAATATTTCAGCCAACCATCTTTACGTTGGCACTTTGGATAATGACGGGGAATATTTATATTTGAAAGACGGTTTAAGTAATGTTATTGATGAATTGAATTTTGTTTCCGGTTGGCCAGCCGGTCATAATGAAACCAAATCCTCAATGGAGAGAATAGATTTTTTAAAATCAGGGAATACGGCCGATAATTGGCAAACTCATAGCGGCCAGGATTTGTACGCCCTGGATGCCAATGGGAATTATATTTTAGGCACGCCGGGCAGGATAAGTAGTTTACCGGTTGTTCAAAATCAGGAACCGGCGGAGACAGACCAGGAACCGGCGGCGGAATCGGAAATCGAACCGCCGATTCTTTCTTATGTCTCCGGCGAGGCGATAATTAACGAGATTATGTATGACCCAGCCGGCGCCGATACTGGGCGCGAATGGATTGAAATATACAACGCCGGCGGCAGGGATATTGACTTGAATAAGTGGAAATTTTACGAGCAGGATACTAATCATAAATTAACCCTGAAACAAGGAAGTTTAATTTTGCCGGTCGGCGGTTACGCCATTATCGCCGCTGACGCTGATCAATTTTTACTTAATCACGCCGATTTTACTGGTGTTGTTTTTGACAGTTCTTTTTCTTTGCATAATACTTCAGAACAAATCGCTATTAAAGATGGGCAAGACAACGCCATTAATGTTGTGTCTTATTTAAGCGAATGGGGCGGAAGCGGTAATGATAAAACAATAGAAAAACAAAGTTCTAATGATTGGACAGAGAGTCAAGTGGTTAACGGCACGCCAGGCAAAGCGAACAGCCAGCCAATTATTCATTCTCAAAATCAAGAATCGGCGCCGGCGGACACTGTGCCGCCAGTGATTTTTTTAATTGGCGATGCTACTGTCAGTTTATATTTGGGGGATTCTTATGACGACGCTGGCGCTACAGCTCAAGACGATATCAATGGCGACTTGACCGGCGATATTGTGGCGGTTAATCCGGTAAATACCAACGCCGCCGGAGTTTACGTTATTACTTATAATGTTTCGGATCAAGCCGGCAATCCGGCGGTGCAAGTGATTAGGACAATTGTCGTTCAGGAAGCACCGGAAAACGCCTTACCGAGTTCCGATATTGACACAGATTTTTCCAATGGTTTTTTTAATGCTGTTTCTTTACCGGAAACGATTGGCGGCAGTATTTCCGAGAGTACGGAAAAAGTGGAAATTCAGATTAAAAGAGGGGAACACTCTGATTATTTGGACGCCAACTCGGTTTGGCAATCTGATAAACCTGAAACTTGGTTTACTTTACCGCCGGAAAATTTGGACAAAAAAAATGGAACTTGGTCATATCCTCTGCCTATTGTCTTATTGAAACAGCAGGATAATAAATATTTTATTCGTTCGCGCGCAATTGATGTTGCCGACAAAAGACAAGATAGTTTTTCCGAAGTTAGTTTTATTTTTGACAATACGCCTCCGGAGCAAATTCTTGATTTGGATATTCAGGCGGATAATTTAAATTTAGATCTTAATTGGGTCCAAGTCGGCGATAATTTTAGCGGACTTGATCATTACGAAATCGAGTGGAACGATAGTTACGCGACTTCGACTAAAAATGTTTTATGCCGGTTGGACGGAGAAAACCGAACAGATTATTCTTTTAAAGTCAGGGCTTGCGATAAAGCCGGCAATTGCGGCAAATTTTCTCTTTCCAAACAGCATCGTCTTCAGACGCGGTCGTTGGTTATTAGTGAGGTACAAACAAGTGGTAATGAGTTTGTGGAGTTGTATAACCCGACCGATAAAGATATTGATTTAACCGGTTGGTATTTCGTTTATTATTCGGTGAATCAGAATTGGGGAGATACACCTTGGCGTTTAAAACGATTTCCTGACAACGCGAAAATTAGAGCCGGCGGTTATTATTTAATCGGCGTTTACGGTTTTTCTGAATTAAGCGTCGATTGGTTGGTGATGACCGATGATCAACGTCCGTATTCGCTTGGCCAGCTTTCGGATATTGCCGGCTCAGTGGCAATATATTCTTCCAATCCCAAAGGAAAATCGTCGGCGATGTTGAAAAAACAATATATTGACGCCGTGGGCTGGGGCGAAGCGGAATTTGTTAAAGAAACAACGGCTTGTGGAATAGCGCCGGAAAAAAATAAATCATTGGAAAGAAAACAAAATCAAGACACAGACGATAACGCTCGAGACTTTTCACTTCAATCCGAACCGACGCCGGAGAATAGTCGGGGTCGATGGTTGACCAATTGGAACGAACGCAGATTTTTAATCGTTGATAATAAAGAAAATTCTAATAATTTAACCGATTACGCGGTTAAAATAGAAGTTAGTTATCAAGAGGGGATGCAGCCGGATTTCAGCGACGTGAGGTTCACGACGCAAAACGGCGTTGAACTTTTACCCTATTATCGCGAAGAAGAATATGAAGAAAATCAGTCCGCGATTTTTTGGGTCAAGATTCCCTCAATTCCCAAATACTCGGAAGTGGCTATTTACCAATATTACGGTAATCCCTCGGCCGTTTACGAAGGCGACGGCAAAGATGTTTTTGTTTGGTTCGACGATTTTTCCAGCGGCGATTTTTCCGCTTACGAATCCCATGGGGTTGAGTGGAAAAATGATGGCAGCGCGAAGATTTTTGACGTTGATATTTCCGGTGGCGATCTTGGTTATTTAAACCCGAAAGATCTTGAAATTAAAGATTTTTATCTAAAAGCAAAGATGTCTTTATACCGTCTTAGTGGTGGTGATTTCAGTTTTTCGCCTTGCGCTTTGATTGATTATCGGCGTTCGGACGCGCCGGATGACGGCGACGAAAAAAATAACAATCATTGGCGGTTTAAACACTGCGGCAAATTTTCCAATCAATCTGAAGGAAATTTGCGTCTGGAAAAAGTCGTTAATGGTACTTTGAATCGCTTGGACAAAGTCGCTATTCCTAATGATAAATTTAAACAGTGGGGCGTTTACGAAATTAAGGCCTATAAAACCAGCCATGAGATGAAATATACTCCGCTTAATCAGATAGAGGAATATAAAGAAGTCAGAAATTTCGTCAGTAATTATTTGAATCAATCTGGGAAAATTTATTTGTTAGCCGATAATGTTAAAAGAAGAAATGAGGGTCGCACTATTATCGATTATTTGATAATCGCCAAACATACCCGGCCAGAACCGGCGATTTTGGAAAAAA
>CAZOLB010000002.1:58626-63151 GCA_964580825.1 uncultured Gammaproteobacteria bacterium | reverse complement strand
GAGGTCGTGTTGTCATTGATTATTTGATAATCGCCAAACATACCCGGCCAGAACCAAACGTTTTAAAAGACAAAACAGAGGGATACGCGGTCAAGATTTTTACCAACGTTTATTCTTATAATGAAATGAAGGGTTGGGATCAAAGAAAAGAGGTGGTTATTGATAACACCATCGCGCCTAGTGATGCTACCAGTACGCCGGTTTTAGTTGATTATCCGATTAAGGTGAAGATAGAATATGCCGCCGGTATGCAACCAGATTTTTCCGATATTCGTTTTGGCGATTCGGCTTTGCCCAATTCTGCTTTAGCGTATTGGAATGAGTCGTATATTGAATCAACTTCTGCGGTTTTTTGGGTAAAAGTTCCTTTAATTCCTTCCGACACTAAAAAGACGATTTATCTTTATTATGATAATCCTTCGGCTGTTTATATAGGCAAAGGCGAGGATGTTTTTATTTGGTTTGACGACTTTGAAACTAATCGTTATACAGAATATGATTTTTTCAACACTAATTGGGATAGAATCATTAATGGTTATTTAAGGACAAACATATTTCCGTCGGCTTATTTGGCTCCTAGATTAGAAATGAGTCGAAATTTCGACCAGGAAAATATTAAGAATTTTTATCTCAAAACTAGAATGCTTTTGCATGACGTCAAAAGAGGATATATTAATTATCGGTATATAGACGCCAATAATTATTGGCACTTCGGATTGGATAATAAGGAGTCGCATGGGTACAATGGCGCGGTTTTTGGAGAATCCCAGTTCGATTTTTGGTTTTCGAATACTGGTCGGCTTTATAATACGTGGGCCGAATTTGAGCTTTGGGTTTATGAGAACACTCATCAGCCGCGTTTTACCGATCAAAACGGAATAACGCGAGAGTCGCTTGCGCCGATGGAAAGAGATTTCTTGGCCGACAAGGCGGGAAAAATTTATTTGATGGTTGAAGAGGTTAAGTGGGGCACCGAGGCCGAATTCGATTATTTAATCATTGGCAAGTACGAACAACCGAAACTAACCGTTGAAGTCGCCGATTAAGTTTGACAGGGTCCGACCCTGTCACGGTTAAACAGGGTCGGACCCTGTCAAAATTCTGTCAAAATTCAATTCAATAAAGCGGTGGGAAATGTTTGACAAAAGAGTAAAATTAATAAAGCCACTGATTTTTGTTATTTTGCTTTTTGTTTTGCGCCAACCGGTTTTTGCCGGCGTTTTTGAGATTCAAGACATGGCGATCGGCACGGCGGTTCAGGCAAGGGGAGTGGTAATAGCCGAGCCGGGCGTTTTGGGGCAACAGATTTTTTATATCAACGGCGCCCAGATTTATTCGTATTACAAGGATTTCCCCGAGCTGGCAACCGGTGACGAGATTTCGGTTCAAGGGGTGATTTCTCAATCCCGGGGCGAGAAAAGAATTAAAATAAAAACCGCCGGCGACATTACGATTTTGAACCGCGGTTTGGTCGTTGAGCCCGTATTTTTATCCGGATCGGATTCTAATAAAGAAGAAATGGTCGGACGTTTGGTTAAAACGAGCGGAATGGTTATTGAAAAGACCGGGGCGAGAATTTTTGTAAAAAATGGAGATGATAAAGAAATTTTAATTTATATTAAAGAGGCGGCGGATATTGATAAATCAAGGATTAATGAAGGCGATCAAATAGAAGCGACCGGAGTTTTGAGTTTTTACGACGATGAGTTGCGGCTTTTACCTCGAAGTGACCAAGACGTCATGGTTTTATCAAAAGAAAGTCCGGTTTCCGCGCCGAAAAATGAAGAAGAGCCGAGTATCACCGTTGGAAAAATGGCCAGATTAGGAAAATATCGGCCTTATTTTATCGGCAGTTCGTTCGTTTTGGGAGCGATTTTTGTTTTATTGTTGATATTGAGAAAAAAAATTTAACGACATTTATTTAAAAAGTTTGGGAACTTAGTTCCCAAACTTTTTTTAAGAGGTCAGACCTCTTAAAGAGGGGATTGAGGAGGTCTGACCTCGGGGACCCGCGAAGGTCCGACCCCAGAGAAGTCAGACCTCAAAGAAAATTCGGTTCCGTGGAGAAAAAATCATAATGATGATTTGGTACGATCGTATCAAATCGTAAAAAACAGAGAGGCCCTTTTTATCCGAAATCCGATTCCCATAAAATCTAAATATTGACAAAGCCCGTTTTTTGTGATTAAATCATAAAATATGAGAAACCGATCAACAATTATTTTAATGGTTTTTTTATTTATTTTTGCTTCTTGGAGCGAGGTTTTCGCTTTGGCTTCGCCGGTTGAAGAGAAATACTGGACTAAAAATACTGTTAGCGGTTCGCGGTCGTCTTTCGACTTGTCGCGCAGCACTGTTGAATTGGGTAAAACCGCCGCTACTTTGTCAAAACGGTCGACCGAAGGCAACGAGGGCGATTTCAATTCATCCGGCGTTTTGTGGACAAAAAAAATCAGTTTTTCAAAAGATATTTATTCTTTGTTTTTGAGCGGTGTTTTTTACGAGCCGCTTAACACTAACGTCAGGGCTTTTGTCAGTTTCGAGTCCACCAATAAGGAATATCCTTTGCAATGGAATACTGCTTATCAGCCCGCCTATCCTTATCGGAATTTATATTTGAAAATAGTTTTAACCACTGACGACCCGGCGGCGACACCGACACTTAGCCAGTTATCTTTGAAAGCGGAGATTCAGGATTTATCGGTCAAGACTATTGCCCGCCGCGACCGCGACCGAGTCAGTAATTTAAAAAAAATCGCTGGTCTTTTGGAAAAATACCATGATGATTTCGGACTTTACCCCATTGTGAATATTGAAGACAGTAAGAAAACCCAGTGGAGTTTGTTAAAAAATACTTTAGATGCGGCTACTCTCAATTATCGCAAGACTTATAACTTCGGTTTTATGGACCAAATAACCGGCGTTGATGAGAATTATCAATATGGTTATCAGACCGGCAGTTCCGGAGTTGATTATTTACTTTGGATAAATTTAGAAGATCCAGCCTCGGAAAGTTTTAAGGATTCTTGGACCGGAGAAGCGTTTGATATCAACTGCCAAGCTCCAACTTATTGCCTTTATGCGGAAAAGGAACGGGAAGTCCAACCGGTATTGCGTGATTTTAGCGAGGATTCGAGCAAAAACAAAAAAAGGGTAGTTCAGGTTCAGGGCACTAAGTTTCTAAGACAAGAAAATGATTCAAAAGTTTGGCTTCAGGTTGATAATCGTCGCGTCTGGTTGAGGACGCCGGAGATTTTTACCAAAGCCGGCGGCACTTGGGATAAAGTCGAAGTTGAAGCGGATTTGTCCGCTGTTCCTCGGCTTGAGTTTATTAAAAATCAAAGCGATTCGGCCGTTTATTTAATTTCCGAGTCCGGCCTTAAAAGGGCGATGCCTGAACAAAAAATTTTTGATCTTTACGACCGGGGTTCGGAAATAGCCGTCGTCGATCAGTCATTGATTGATTCTTTGCCGGAAAATCATTTGATTAGGGCCAAAGGGGATGAAAAAGTTTATTATCTTGACCAAAAAATAAAAAGATGGATCACTACCCCCGAGGCTTTTGAAAAAATGGGTCTTAACTGGGACGAAGTGGTGGAAGTAGATGAGACCGAAGCCGCTTATTATCCCGAAGCCAGTCCAATTTTTTAAGAAAGATTGTCGGTTTAAAATTTAAAAAATGTTTTAAGGTTTGTTTTATATTTATAATCCTTACAAAGGAGGAGGAAATGTCGAGTATAAGACAATATCAGAGAAGAGCGATTGAATCTTTGTGGCGAAATCTCTCATTGCCGGAGCAAAATATAAAGTAGAACTTCCCAAAGGAATCAGTGAAAAATCCCGTTTTGTTTGCGACGGCCAAGAAGTTCGTTTTTTGGGAGTAAGTCCCGGCGTCGGCACTTGCGCCGATATTTCCGGTCTTAATGTGGCGGTCTTTGGCGATTCCCGACCGACAGCGCCGTCTCGTTTAAAATTGGAAGATTGTAAGTTTGCCGTTTTGCTTCGCTGTCCAAAGCCGGGCGAAGGGGATAATCCCGATATTTGTTATTTGGTGGTGGAACTTATTGCCGTGGAAAGATTCGCTGGTGGGGCAACTTACTTTAAATTTTTTAAAGGATTAAAACAGATTTACGCCGACATTTGATTCAGCGTTAAAAGGGGTCATAATTTTAACCCCTTTTATTATTGGCGCGATTTGTAAGAGAAGAGATGTTTAATTCCCTAAAAATTGTTATATAGTTTGGGGGCCTCGCTTCCAAACTATTTTTCTCGGGAACTGGACTTTCGTAATCTTTTTTTTAAAAGGTTTGACCCCTATGAAATTGGTATTTTAAACAGCTTTTTGATTTTTACGATTTGACACGATCGTACCAAATCGTCATCATGATTTTTTCTGGGGTCGGGTATTCTTTGGGGTCAGACCTCTTTAATTTTTTCTCTGAGAGGTCCGACCCCTCATGAAATTCTTCTTCTTTTTTCGGTATTTTGATTTTTACGATTTGACACGATCGTACCAAATCGTCAT
>CAZOLB010000002.1:44702-58526 GCA_964580825.1 uncultured Gammaproteobacteria bacterium | reverse complement strand
TCTTTTTTCGGTATTTTGATTTTTACGATTTGACACGATCGTACCAAATCGTCATCATGATTTTTTCTGGGGTCGGGTATTCTTTGGGGTCAGACCTCTTTAATTTTTTCTCTGAGAGGTCCGACCCCTCATGAAATTCTTCTTCTTTTTTCGGTATTTTGATTTTTACGATTTGACACGATCGTACCAAATCGTCATATGTAGTTTGGAGATTTGGCCTCCAAACTATTTTTTTTCGAGACTGGACTTTTATAAAAATTGCGAAATTCGAATATTAGAGAGATAAAATTTGGCGTTTTTTTCTTGTCTCAAATCAGATTTTATGATATAATATAATTGTACTTCGCGCGGAATTTCTAATTCCTGTCTGCCGGCAGGCGGATTTAATTCCTAATTTTTAAATAGATTTTAAATCACAATTTTTCGAATTTTAAATTTTTTATGTCAAAAAAAATAAAAAAAATAAACTCCAAAAAAGTTTCCGTTTCTCTTAAAAGAGCCGCTTCCAAAGAAGTTTCCGTTTCTAAAAAAACGTCGGACGGCGGTTATGACGCCAAACAAATCACTGTTCTTGAAGGTTTGGAACCGGTCAGACGGCGGCCGGCGATGTATATCGGCAGCACTGGCTCTCAAGGATTGCATCATATGATTTGGGAATGCGTTGACAATGCAATTGACGAAGCCATCCAGGGTTACTGCACGGAAATCGAAGTAGAACTTTTGCCCAAAGATATGGTTCGGGTGTCGGATAACGGCCGGGGCATTCCCGTTGACTTGCATAAACAGACAGGCCGTTCGGCTTTGGAAGTGGTCATGACCAAGCTGCATGCCGGCGCTAAATTCGGACAGGGAGTTTACAAAGTTTCCGGCGGTTTGCATGGCGTCGGCGTTTCTGTAGTTAACGCGCTTTCTTCTTACACTCGGGCCGAAGTCAAAAGAGACGGAAAATTGTGGGTTCAAGAATATAAAACGGGACAGCCTTTGAAAAAAGTTAAAGCGATTGGTCCGGCTAAAGGCACGGGGACGACGATTATTTTTCAAGCCGACCCGAAAGTTTTTGATAAAGTCGAGTTCAGTTGGGAAACAATAATTTCTCATCTTCGTCAACAAGCTTATTTAACCAAGGGAGTAAAAATTAAATTAATTAACAAAAGAGAGGCGACTCAACCAAAGTCGTATTCGTTTTATTTCGAAGGCGGGGTGGCTTCTTATGTCCGCTATTTGAATCGGACCAACGAACTTCAACATCAAAATATTTTTTACGTTCAGAAGCAAGTTGAACCCGAAGGAGACAGGGGAATGGGTATTTTTGTCGAAATCGCCTTTCAATATACAGTCGATTATAAGGAATCGCTTTTCGGTTTTGCCAATAATATTCATACTACCGAAGGCGGCATGCATATCGTCGGCTTTCGCGCTGCTTTGACAAGAGTTTTGAATAATTTTGCCCGGGAAAAGCAGTATTTAAAAGAAAAGGACGATAATTTAAGCGGCGATGACGCTCGCGAAGGATTGACCGCGGTTATTAGCGTTCGGCTGGCAAATCCCCAGTTCGAAGGACAGACCAAAGCGCGGTTGGGTAATAATGAAGCCCGTTCGGCCGTCGAATCGGTTTTATCCACGGCTCTGAAAAATTTTTTGGAAGAAAATCCTAAAGACGCCCAAGGGATAATTGAGAAATGCCTTTTAGCCGCCAAAGCCCGCCAAGCCGCTAGAACGGCCAGGGATGCGGTTCTAAGAAAAGGCGTTTTGGACAGCTTGTCATTACCGGGTAAGTTGGCCGACTGTTCAAGTAAAGATCCATCAAAAAGTGAGCTTTATATTGTTGAAGGTGATAGCGCCGGCGGAAGCTGCAAAATGGGACGCGACCGGACTTATCAGGCGGTTTTGCCTTTACGCGGAAAAATTCTTAATACGGAAAGATCGCGACTGGATAAAATTTTGGAAAATCAAGAATTAAAATCCTTGATTATCGCCTTGGGAACGAATATCGGCGAGCAATTTGACATCAGCGACCTTCGTTATCATAAAATTATCATTATGGCCGATGCCGATTCGGACGGAATGCATATCAAAACATTGCTTTTGACTTTTCTTTATCGTTATTTTCCGGAAATAGTGAGGCAAGGCTATGTTTACGTGGCGCAACCCCCCTTGTACCGCATTCAAAAAGGCAAGGAGACGGTTTACGTTTATTCGGACGACGAAAAAGAAAAGATTTTAAGCGGGGGAAAACAATTCAAAATTAAGAGTTCGTCTCGCAAACAGGCGGGAGTAAAAATGGCAGTCAAAGGATTTAAGGTTAAAAGTATCGAAGGAGCGGGCGATGAGGAAGCGGAGACGGACAGCGAAGAAATAAAAGACGAAGAAAAAAACGAAATGGCCGGAGTGAATGTCCAGAGGTATAAGGGCTTGGGCGAAATGAATCCGGAAGAACTTTTTGAAACGACTATGGATCCCCAAAAACGCGTTTTAAAAAGAGTTGAATTCGAGGATAGCGCGAAAGTCGATGAGATATTTGAAATTTTAATGGGCAAAGAAGTTGGACCGCGAAAAATTTTCATTCAGGCTCACGCCAAAACGGTAAAAAATTTGGATGTTTAATTTTGACAACAAAAAACAAATCAGGAAAATTATCCTTGCAATTTTTATAAAGGGTGTTATTATTATATGACTATAAGATCTCGGGGGTCTTTTTAAGAACGGACTATGTTTAAGAAAATCGCGAATTACGTCAAAGATTCCGTTATTGAACTTAAAAAAGTGGTTTGGCCGTCAAAAAAAGAGACCATTAAACACACTCTTTTAGTCGTGATAATCAGTTTGGGTATGGCCGCCTTTTTAGGAATAATCGATTTTATCCTGAATAAAGTTTTACAATTAGTATTGTAAAACTCGAGCATTAATCCGCCGATTAGCGGACAAAAATCAAAAAGCGATATTATGCCTAAACAAATACAACAAGAAGGTCGGCAGTGGTATGCCATTCATGTTTACTCGGGTTACGAGGAAAACGTGGCCGAAAATCTTCGCCAAAGAATCGAATCAATGGATATGGCTGATAAGATTTTTCAGGTGCTGGTGCCGACAGAGAAGAGAATTAAAATAAAAAATGGACGGCGCCGGGTAGTGGTGGAAAAAATTTTCCCCGGCTACGTGTTGGTGGAGATGATTGTGACCGACGATTCTTGGTATGTGGTCAGAAATACTCCAAGCGTGACCGGTTTTATCGGTTCCGGCACGACGCCGATTTCTTTGTCTGAAAAAGAAATAAAAGCCGTTCAAAAAAGAATGGGTGTGGAAGAGCCGAAATACAAGATTGATGTCGATGTCGGTTCTCCGGTCCGCATCATTGACGGGCCGTTTAAAGGTTTTGAAGGCAAGGTTTCGGAAATAGACGAGGCCAGAGGGAGAATCAAAGTTTTAATTTCCGTCTTTGGACGGGAAACGCCGGCCGAATTCGATTTTTTACAGGTTAAGAAACTTTAATAATGCGAATTTACGAATGACGTACGAAGGCAACAAATAGAGTATTATAGAGATTATTCGTAGTATTCGGAAAATTTGTAGATTAGGATTATTTTATGGCAAAAAAAGTAAAAACAATTATAAAATTACAGATTGGCGCGGGGCAGGCAAATCCGGCGCCGCCAGTCGGACCGGCTTTGGGACAGCACGGCCTTAATATCGCCGAATTCTGTCGACAGTTCAACGAGCGGAGTCAAGATAAAATCGGCAATATTTTGCCGGTCGAGATTACAGTTTACGACGACCGCACTTATTCTTTTGTTTTAAAAACTCCCCTAACTTCGGATCTTCTTAAAAAAGCCGCGGGCGTTGAAAAGGGTTCAGGACAGGCCCTTCAGCAGAAAGTCGGCAAAATAACTAAGTCCCAGATTAAAGAAATCGCCAAAATAAAAATGCCCGATTTGAACGCCGCCGATTTGGAAGCCGCCAGCAGAATAGTCGAAGGCACGGCCAAGCAAATGGGATTGGAAATAGTTGAAAATTAAAAGTTTAAAGTTCAAAATTAAAAATTATTATGCGTTCTAAAAAATATCAGTCAATTAAATCAAAAATAGACACTTCAAAAATATACACACTTGACGAGGCGATTGATTTTATTAAGGCGAATCGCGCGTCAAAATTTGATGAAACAATCGAAGTTCATATTCAGTTGGGAATCGATCCGCAAAAAACCGAGCAGCAAGTGAGAGGTTCGGTAAATATGCCTTATAGCGGAGTAAAGAAAAGGCGGATTGCCGCTTTTGTCACGCCGGCTAAAATTGAGGAAGCAAAAGAGGCCGGAGCCGATTTGGTCGGAGGTCAGGATTTGATAGAAAAAATTAAAACCACTAATAAATGCGATTTTGATGTCGCCGTCGCCGAGCCGGCGCTGATGAAAGATTTGGCGTCAATAGCTAAGATTTTAGGACCGAAAGGCCTAATGCCCAGTCCGAAATCGGAAACAGTCGCCGCCGATGTTAAAAAGACGATTTCGGAACTTAAAAAAGGAAAAACGACTTTTAAGAGCGATGCCGGCGGAAATTGCCATCAAGGGCTCGGCAAGGTCTCTTGGGAAAAAGAAAAAATCAAAGAAAATTTTGACGTTTTATTAACAGCGGTTAAAAAAGTAAAACCCCAAAAAGTCAAAGGGCTTTTTATAAAAAAAGTCGTTTTGGCTTCGACAATGGGGCCGGGAATAAAAATAAAGATTTAATACAGAAATTGAGATTTTTTTATAAGGAATAATATAAGGAGGTGAGTATGAGGGATAAGGGTTTGTTTATTGTTATTGAAGGAACAGACGGTTCGGGTAAAACCGAGCAATTTAAACGTTTAGTTCAAAAATTAAAAGAAAAGGGACATCAGGTTGAGACGGTCGATTTCCCCCAATATGGTCAGCCGTCGGCGTATTTTGTCGAGCAATATTTGAACGGGAGTTACGGCGGGTGGAAAGAAGTCGGCCCTTACAAGGGTTCTTTATTTTACGCTCTTGACCGTTTCGCCGCGGCGAGACAGAAGATAGAAAAATGGCTTGATGAAGGGCGGATTGTTTTGGCAAACCGTTACGTCGCGTCAAATATGGGCCATCAAGGGGCGAAAATAGAGAAGAGATGGCAAAGACGCAAATTCTTTCGCTGGGTAAGGGAATTGGAGTATGAAATTTTAGGCATTCCCAAACCGGATGTCAATTTTTTCCTGCACGTGCCGGCGGAAATCGCTTACGAATTGGTAAGCGGAAAAGGGGAGCGGGAGTATTTGCACGGTAAAAAAAGAGATATCCATGAACAGGATATCAAACATTTGAAAAGCGCGGAAAAATCTTATCTGGAAGTCGTCAATCTTTTTCCCCGAGATTTTGTCGTTGTTGAATGCGTTAAAAAAGACAAATCGCTTCGTTTTATTGACGAGGGCCGAGTCGGGTTGGTAATTGAAGACCCGGCGCAAAACGGACTTTTGTCAATTAAGGAGATTAGCGAGGAAATTTGGCGGAAATTAACCGGTCTTTATCCTTGGCTTTGAAATAAACGGATTTTCGAAGTAAAAATCGGAGATTAATTCTCCGATTTTTTTATTATTGGGCCTTGGGACGCGTCTTCAATTTGAAACCCCAGTTTGTTTATTTGCCGGCGGAGTTTATCGGCTTCGAGCCATTGTTTTTGCCGGCGGAGTTCTTCTCTTTTTTGCGTCAGTTTCTCAACCTCGGCGGGAATAGAGAGTTGTTTAAATTCAAAAATGTTGAAAATTTTATTAATTTTTTTGAAAAATTCGCGGGTTTTTGCCCCGCCTAGATTTCTTTTATGGCATTGTTTGACAAAATTGAATATGGCCGCCATTGTTTTGACCGTATCAAAGTCGTTATCCATATTTCGGGTGATTATTTTTTTGGTTTTTTCAATCAAATCTAAATCGTCTCGGCCGTTATCTTTTATTTTTGTTATGAAATCCTGCAATCTTTGCAAACTATTTTTCGTTTTTTCCAAAGTTTTTGGGGTAAAATCAATCGGCGAACGGTAATGGCTGTTTAAATAAAAAAATCTCAAAGTTTGAGGAGAATATTTTTTCAGCGCTTCCCTGACGGTGATGAAATTTTTAAGGGATTTGCTCATTTTAGCGCCTTTGACGTTTAAAAAGCCGGTGTGGAGCCAGTATTTGACTATGGGCTTTTTGCCGGAAGCGGCTTCCATTTGGGCAATTTCCGCTTCGTGATGGGGAAAAATCAGGTCTTTGGCGCCGGCGTGAATATCGTATTGCGGCCCAAAAACAGTTTCGGTAATGGCGGTGTCTTCAATATGCCAACCTGGCCGGCCGGCGCCGATTTCGGTTTGCCAACTTGGTTCGTCCGGCTTGGAAAATTTCCAAAGGCAAAAGTCGCCCTGGTTTCTTTTTTCTACGCTTTCATCGATACGCGAAACTGCGTCTTCGGCCCCCAAAGCAGTTCGCCGCGAAAGTTTCCCGTAGCCCTCGAATTTTTTAATGTCATAGTAATAACCATCTTCGGTTTTATAGGCATAGCCCTTGTCAATCAGAGTTTTAGCTTGTTTGGTTATTTGTTTGATATAATCCGTAGCGCGGGCGTGTTGATCAACCGAATCAATACTTAGTTTTTTTTCGTCTTGGTAATAATATTTTTCAAATTCACGTGCCAGGTCCAGCGGTTTTATTCCTCTTTGTTTGGCTTTTTTTATGATTTTATCGTCCAAATCAGTGATATTTTGAAGATAAAATACTTTATATCCTCGGAATTTTAAATATTTGACGATAATATCGAGTTGAATATAGGTTTTAGCGTGGCCGATGTGCATATAGTCGTAAACCGTAGGTCCGCAAACAAAAAGATTCACAGATTTATTTCGGCGGGGTTTAAAAATTTCCTTTTTTCGGGTAAGAGTATTATAGATTTTGAGCATAAGTTCATTTATTGTTTATAGTAGTTGTACTTTGCCAAATTACAGCCATTTTTTTCTTTTGAACAAATAAATCGTTATTATAAAGGTGAAAACCAAAATAATAACGATAAACCAGAAGGAAAGTGGATGTCCGCCGAAGGGCATATATTTTAAATTCATACCGAAGATGTTGGTTAATAAGGTAATGGGCAAGACAATGACGGAAATGGTAGTTAAAATTTTGATAATGTCGTTAAGTTGGAAGGAAATCAGCGAATTATTCGTTCTTTCAACGGCTTCGATGGTTTCATTCATATTTTCCAGGTTTTGCCAAATGTCGTCGGCGTTGTCAAAAAGGTTTTCGAATAAGGTTTTCAAGCGTTCCGAAGACGGAAGAGAGTCGCTTTTTTTTAATAATTTGGAAATGATATTCCGGTGGGCTTGAATTATCCTTAAGAAACTAATGATGCTGGTTTTGACAGTCAAAATTTCTTTCACCATGCGTTTTTCATAGCCTTGGAAAATGTGTTCTTCAATATTATTCACATTGAGATTGAGGTTGTCGATAATCGGCAAGCAGCTGGAAAAAAGACGCTCCAGGATTGCGTAAAGAAGAGCCGCCGGACTGTCGGCGAGATATTTGTTTCGTTGCAATTCAGAAATTTGGCAGGAGTTGAAAAAATTGATTAAAGACGGCAATTCTTTGCGATGAACAGTAACGAGATAATCGGGACCGACAAAAAAATCAACCTCAGTCGAGGTAATTTTTCTAAACCGCCGATTATAAAGAGGGAAAAGCAGAGCGATGAAGAAGTAATCTGGAGTAGTACTGAATTTGGAACGTTGGGTTTTTGAAAGGCATTCCTCTAGATGAAAAGAATGGAATTTGTAATTTTCTTTTAAATAATCCATCTCATCCGAAGCGACTCTATTCACATTAAGCCAGGTTATTTTTTCCGTTTCTATTTTTTGAATTTCCAGGCATTTTTTGATTTCTTTAGAAGTTTCCATAGGTTAATTTTACCATCTTAAAGAGACGTTGGCAATAAGGGTTGCGGAAAGAGAGAAATTGGTATAAACTACGAGTAGCGTATTTTTAAAAATGATTCAGGGCGGAGAGTTGAGGATTTAAAAATGTAATTTTTTAATTTTCCCCGGTTTACTCCGCGGCATTTAAATTTTTATTTAAATGAATATTGAGGGTAAAATGCGAAAAAATGTTAGTTTGTCCCCATTGACGACTTTTAAAATTGGCGGTCCGGCTGATTTTTTTTATGATGCCAAAACCGAAGAGGGGCTTATTGGCGCCGTTAAAGCGGCTAGACGATTAAATTTACCTTTATTCGTTTTAGGTAAAGGATCAAATACTTTTTTTAGCGATTCCGGTTTTCGCGGACTGGTAATCAAAAATTCAGTTCGCGAGATAAAAGTTTGTAGAAGATATAAGAGGGTGGTTAAGCGTGCCAAATGTAAAATCAGCAGGGCCCGTTTTGCGCCGGCCAATCCCAAAAAGTATTTGCAATTTAGCGACTTGGATTACGAACAAGAGCCCTTTGACGTTGAAGTCGAGGTTTCCGCCGGCACGCCTTTACAGTATTTAATACAATGGGCTCTTAAAAGGAATTTTTGCGGCTTGCAATGGTTTGCTGGAATTCCGGGCAGTGTCGGAGGGGCAATTGTTTATAATATCCATGGCGGCACAAAACTTTTTTCCGATTACTTGAAAGAGGTTCAGATTTTGGATAAGAACAACAAATTAACGACCATTAAAAAAGAGAAGGGGAAATTCGCTTATGACCAGAGTAGATTTCAAAAAAAAGATTTAATTGTTGTCAAGGCCAAGATTTTGCTTTCGCAGGGAGATATTTCACGGGCGCGTTTTGTTTATAAAGAGTGGTGGCGGAGAAAATTAAAAATTCAACCGCAGACAAACTGTCCGGGCAGTATTTTTAAAAATTTTTCTTCGGCCATAGCCAAAAAACTCGGTTCTCCCACGCCCAGCGCCGGCTGGTTTATCGAGCAGGCCGGTCTTAAAGGCAAGAAGATCAATGGAGCGCAGGTTTTTGAAAAACACGCCAATTTTATCGTTAATACCGGCGCGGCTAAAGCCGAAGATGTCCTTAATTTGATTAAACTTATTAAACGAAAAGTGAAGGACAAATTCGGGGTCGAATTGGAAGAAGAAGTGGAATATGTGGCATAAAAATTACTAAGCCGTTTAATCTATAATTTTGGAAATTGTTCAAAAATAAAAATCTTAAACCTTATTTTTGGCTTAAGATTCCGGCCACAGCGTCAATTAGTTTTTAAATTATTCTTTAAGAGTAAGAATATTTTGGACCCAGATTATCAAGCCGGCAATGACGGCGACGAAGAAAAAGAAAATAAAGAAATAAAGCAAGGGCTGAGGGACTCCGGCTTGGGCTAATTGCCAAAATTCTCCGCTTTGGTATTTCATGCTGATCAATCCGTAAATCCCTCCTTTAAGGAGGAGTCCGATTAAAAATGGCTCCACAAACCAATCAGTTCTTTGAAGTCCGTCCCGGGCGATTATTATCAGCCAAACCAGCGAGGGAAAGTAAAGGAAGATCAAAGGAGAACTCTGGGTAAAGATTTCTCTGACGATTATCAGGGCCTTTTCGCTGAGAAATGGTTCTTTCTCTATGAACAGTAAAAATTCGGAGATTTTGTGGCATAGGAGACGCAGAGGGATTTCTACAAAAATACTTACCGCCACAATAAAGATTCCTAGAATTTTTAATCTTTTATTCATTAAAAATGAAGTATTTTCCATAGATTTTTATCTTAAAGTATTTCCCATTAGTCGTCAAGTGCCGTTTAGGGAAAATGAGGGATTAATTTTTTATTATGCAATATAATTTTCCTTCTCTTAAACTTTATATTATTGGGTTGTCCGTTTTACTGATTATTTTCTTTTTCGCCTGGTTTCCGTCGGCGCAAGTGGATTTGATTGTCGCTTCGGAGCCATTGCTGGCCGATTTTGAAGTAAAATTGAACGCCAATATCGCCGAAGTGCTTTTTAATGTCGATTCTCTTCCAGTTAAAATAATCGACTCGATTGAAGTTTTCAGCCCCGAGGTTTACAGGCAAGTCGGGAGTTTGATCGGCGAAAATGGTCCCCAAATGGTCATTATTAAAAATGCCGACTTGCAAAAACTGGTGGAATTCAAGATAAAGTCAATTTTAGATTCTCGTTTGTCGGCCGGCGGAGAAGGGAACGAAAGGCAGGTCTTCAAATTTCGTCCCGAAAAATGGAATATCGCGCCAGTCAATGATTTTTCTCTCGGTCAAGCCGTAGCGCGCGTGTCAGTGAACGAAGAAGTGATCGGAGTTTACGATTTTGAAAAATTGAAACAAGAAATAAAATATAAAAACAAAAATTTAGCCGAAGAAATACTGAAAAAAATTTCCACGGTCAAAAACGCCAATATAAAGATTAAGCCCTTTTTTTATCAGCGGACGCCCTTGTTGCCCGAACGGATTTTTTTCTCGGTTTCGCCGGCGGGGATTTAAAGCTTTACGGGTTATTGCCGTTCGGCGGAAGTAATATGCTTTCGCCAAATAAAACGGTAATTCACACCCGGCAACGCTTTAAGGTGTTGACATTTTAATAAAGAACTGTAAAAATATTCTCCACCAATTATATTATGCCCGACAACCAAAACGTTTCAAAGAATTTTTTGAACGCCGAAGGTGTAGTCACAGACTTGTTCCCCTCGACTACTTTTAAAGTAAAACTGGACAACGGTAAAGAAATTTTAGCCCATCTCTCCGGCAAGATGCGTTTGTTCAGAATCAGAATTTTGCCCGGAGACAGGGTAAAGCTTGAAATCAGCCCTTATGATCTGACTAAAGGAAGAATCGTCTATCGTTTTTAAATTTTTATCAGCGGCGGCGGTTTTCGCCCAATTCGGGAGTAAAGGGAGTTTTCGACCTTTGGTTTGCGTTAATCCGGATCCAGCGGATAAAACCACAAATTAATAAATAAGAATTTATTGCCAATCGTTTTACATTTCGCGTTTAATAAAGAGATTATGAAAGTCAGAGCATCGGTTAAAAGAATATGTCGTTCCTGTAAAACGGTCCGCCGAAAAAAGCGGATTTATGTAATTTGCAAGAACCCCAAGCATAAGCAAAGACAAGGATAACCTCGCTTCGTTTAAAAATAAAAAGTAAAATATCAAAAATATTATATTTTATGGCCAGAATAGTCGGTATTAATTTGCCGCCCAATAAAAGAGTGGAAATCGGATTAACTTATATTTTTGGCATTGGCAGAAAAACCTCCGGAAAAATATTAGGAGAGTTGGGCATAAATAAAGACAAACGCGTCAAAGATTTATCGGTTCAAGAAGTGGAGAAAATAAAGGTCGCCATTGAAAGCGATTATCGGACAGAAGGTCCTTTAAGAAGAGACATCGTGGCCAATATCAAACGTTTGAAGGATATCAGATCCTATCGAGGGGTTCGCCATTCTTTGCATTTGCCAGTCAGGGGTCAAAGAACGCGAACTAACAGTCGAACAGCGAGAGGCAATGTCAGGCGGACTATGGGTAGCGGCAAAAGACCAGCGGCCAAAAAAACCTAAACCTCCATTTTAAAAATTATGACCAAAACAACGGAAAAAACGGAAAAAATTGAGACGGCGGAAAAAGCGAAACCAAGGGCGAAAAAAGGGAAAGCGGTTAAACAGATTTCCCGGGGTCGAGCTTATATTCAAGCCACTTATAATAATACCATCGTCACTTTGACTGATTTTACCGGCAATGTTATCGGCTGGTCGAGCGCGGGCAAACTCGGTTTTCGCGGACCTAAAAAAGCCACTCCTTATGCCGCCAGTATCATTGTGAAAGACGCGGTTGACAAAGTTAAGAATTACGGATTGCAAGAAGTCCAGGTTTTTGTCAAGGGAGTTGGCGCCGGCCGGGAAGCGGCCGTCAGAGCGTTATATGCCAACGGTCTTAATATTTTAGCGATTAAAGATATCACGCCGATTCCTCATAATGGTTGTCGGCCGCCAAAAGTGAGAAGAGTTTAATCTCGCTTTATTTAAAAAATAAAAGGTAAAATAAAAAAATATCTATGAGAGCGTCTCCGAAATGCAAAATGTGTCGCCGAGAAGGAAAGAAGCTTTTTTTAAAAGATGAACGTTGTTATTCGGCGAAATGCCCTTTGATTAGAAAAAAATATCCGCCGGGAGTTCACGGCCCGAAAGGTTATTCGCGTTTGTCAGAATACGGCTTGCAACTCCGTGAAAAGCAGCGGATGAAAAGGTTTTATGGGCTTTTGGAAAAGCAGTTTAAAAATTATTTTGTCAAATCGAAAAAAAGCAAGGGCAATACCGAAGTCGCTTTTTTAAAATTTTTGGAAAAGAGATTGGATAATGTCGTTTATCGGGCCGGTTTTTATAATTCCCGGGGGCAAGCCCGCCAGGTTATCAGTCACGGCAATATTTTAGTCAATAATCGCCGGCTGGATATCCCTTCCTATCAAGTGAGGATTGGCGACGTCGTTCAAATAAAACAAAAAAGCAGGATTGCTCAGCCAATAGCGAAACGTTTGTCCGGCGAAAAGGAGAAGATAGCCGCCTTGCCCTCTTGGCTGTCTTTGGACAGAAAAAATTTGCAAGTCAAAATTTTAGGAGAACCGGAATTGAACGATTTGCCCAAAGAATTCGAGATGGAGTTAATAGTCGCTTTTTACAGCAGATAAAAATATCAAAATATTGGAGAAGTAAAAAACAAAAGATTGTTATAACGTTTTAATATTATAATGAGCTTATATGACCAACATTTTTTTGCCCACTAACGTTGAATATCAGCCCGATGCCGAAGATAAAAATAAAGGGCGGGTTATTGTCGAACCCTGTTATCCCGGTTATGGAACGACTTGGGGAAACGCCTTGCGTCGGGTTTTATTGACTTCTTTGGAAGGCGCGGCCGTTTCGGCGGTAAAAATCAAGGGGGTGAGATATGAATTTTCCACTATTGATCACGTGCAGGAAGACGTTTTGGATATAATTTTAAATCTTAAAGCGCTTCGTTTGAGAGTTTTCAGACAGACGGACGAATCGATTAAATTAACCCTCAGGGCGAGTGGAGAAGGAAAGGTTTTGGCCGGCGACATTGATAAATCGGCGGACGTGGAGATTGTCAATCCCGATTTGTTTATTGCCACTTTGACCGATAAAAGGGCGAAATTGGAAATGGAACTTTGGGTGGAGAAAGGCTACGGCTGGATTCCGTCGGAAGAAAAAACCAGAGAGGGTCGGGATATCGGAGTTATTATTATTGATTCCGTTTTTAGTCCGGTATTAAAGGTGGCGGTCGGAGTTGAGAATGTCAGAGTGGGGAAAAGAACGGATTATGATAAGCTTATTTTAGATATTGAAACGGACGGTTCAATACCTCCTTTAGGGGCCTTTTTAAAGGCGGCGAAATTATTGGCCGAGCAGTTTAACAATTTGACCGATTTAGGAGAAAAAATGGAGTCCGAGAAAGAGTCCGTTTCGCCCAAATCCCGCCAAAAGGGCGGAAAGGCCAAAAAGGCGGCGGCGAAGGCGGCTAAAAAGAGCTCCAAGGCGGTTAAGAAACCGGCAATTAAAAAAAGAAATAAAAAATAAGAGATAAGATTTTAAATTAAAACCCTATGCTAGAGATTGGTATTAAGGGTTTGAAGATAAAAGGATTGTTATGCGTCATAAAAAGAAAGGAAAAATTTTGGACAGAAAGGTCGGTCCGCGTCGGGCTCTATTGCGCGGTTTGAGTCGAAATCTTGCGTTGAGCGAGAGGATAATTACCACCGAAGCCAAAGCCAAAGCGTTGAGACCGATTTTCGAACGGCTTGTCTCGCGGGCCAAAGTCAATAATCTGACCAATTATCGCCGGCTTAATTCTTTTTTACAAAGCCG
>CAZOLB010000002.1:0-44602 GCA_964580825.1 uncultured Gammaproteobacteria bacterium | reverse complement strand
ATTTTGGACGGCAAGAGAAATGTTGAGTATCTTCCCAATTTTGATACCGGCGATATCGTCGTGGTCAAGAATATCGGAAAAATAAAAATTACGGGGCAAAAATTGGAGCAAAAAAAATATTATCATCACAGCGGCCACCCCGGAGGATTAAAAACCAAAAAGATGGGCGAAGTGTTTGAAAAAAATCCGGGAGAAGTTCTTCGTCGGGCGGTTTATAAAATGTTGCCGGCCAACAAATTGAGAAAAGAGATGATCAAGAGGTTAAGGTTTGAAAGATAAGGGAAATAAAATATACAATGGAAGTTTTTAAAAAAAATCCTTAATCGGATTGTTTTTTTATCTGTAAATGTTAAAATATTGAAAATATGTCTTTGCTGAAAATAATAAAATATGGGGATCCGCTTCTGCGTCAAAAATGCCAGGAAGTCGGAGAAATGAATCTGGAAGTCGAGATGCTTGCTAGGGCGATGCTGGAAATTATGCGTCAAGAAAAAGGCATTGGTTTGGCCGCGCCTCAAGTGGGAGATAAAAGGCGGATTATCATTGCGGATATCGGCCAAAGGTCTTTTTCTTTAATTAATCCTCGAATTATCGGCAAATCAAAAGAATCTCAATATGATTATGAGGGCTGTTTAAGTTTGCCTAAAGTAGTTTTAAAAATAAAAAGAGCCAGAGAAATAGAAATAGAGGGTTATTTATTGGAGCAAAAGCAAAGGGTTAAGATTAAAGCCGATGGCTTATTAGCTCGAGTTTTTCAGCATGAAATTGACCATTTGGATGGAGTGCTCATTACTGACAGGGTCTCATATTTTAAAAAATTAAAAGCCGTGAGGAAATTAAAAAGGGTATTGCGAGTGTAATATAACGGTTATTATATCTCCTTCCCAAGGAGAAGACGGCGGTTCGACTCCGCTCACTCGCTCCAGGGAAAAAACGGCAGGGAAACTTTTTTACAGTTTATGCAGACATAGTTCAGTGGTAGACCTGTCCGCCATGACCTAAGCCCACGTAGCTCAATTGGTAGAGCAATCGCTTCGTAAGCGATAGGTTACTGGTTCGACTCCAGCCGTGGGCTTTGGTGATGGCGGTCAGGGTATTTTTGGCGAAAATCCTCGTTTTGATTCCTTAATTATTCTGCGGCATTCGCATTATTTATATCAATTAAGTATGATTAAGTTCGTCAATGTCACTAAGTTTTATCGACCCGATATCTACGCTTTGCGTAACGCTATTTTTCATATTCAGCCCGGAGAATTCGTTTCTATTGTTGGCCAGTCGGGCGCTGGCAAAAGCACGATTATTAAATTGTTAATTGCCGAGGAGCGGGTGAGTCGGGGTAAAATAGTCGTTGGCGGGTGGGACATCACCAATATCAGACCCGGCGAAATTCCGGCGCTTCGCCGCCAGGTTGGCGTCGTTTTTCAAGATCTTAAATTGTTGGAAAAAAAGACCATTGGCGAAAATATCGCCTTTGCTTTGGAAGTGGTGGGTACGCCTCGTCGGCGAATAAGTCCGATTGTCCGCCAAGTTTTAAAAATAGTGGGATTGGAAAAGAAAACTAATTATTTTCCCCGGCAGCTTTCAATCGGGGAAGCGCAAAGGGCGGTTATTGCCAGGTCGTTGGTTCATCGGCCTAAGATATTGATCGCGGACGAGCCAACCGGCAATCTCGACCCGATTACCACCCGCGATATTGTCGAGTTGTTGGCGAAAATCAATGAATTCGGCACAACTGTGCTTTTAGTCACTCATAATCGGGAAATAGTCAATTTTTTAAGGAAACGGGTGATTACGCTTGATCGGGGCGTTATAATCGGAGATCAAATCAACGACGGCCGGTACGTTATCTAAAATTAAAAAGGCAATCCGCCAGCCGGCGGGCAAAATTAACCCCGTTAGAAAATTTTTTTGCCGGGGTGTTTAAATCTAATATTACAAAAGCCAATTATGAAAATTTCTGGCGGGACGCAAAACGATAAAACGGCGAAGCAGTGCCCTGAAGTAAAGGAGTATGAAATACTGGAACATGCGGCGGATTTGAAGATTAGGACGCGAGGGCGGGATTTAAAAGAGGCGTTTTCCAATTTTTTAAAAGGAATATTTGAATTTTGCCGTCCCGAATTTGAGGATCAAAAGCCGACGGTCAGAGAAATTCGGCTTAAAGCGGAAAATTTGGAATCATTGTTGATTGATTTTTTATCTCAAATCCTGTATTTGAGCGACGTCAATGATGAAGTTTATTCCGCTATTGATTTTGAAATTTTAACGCCGCGGGAATTAAAAGGTAAAATTATCGGCCGGAAAATTGCGCGGCAGCAAGCGGAAATCAAGGCGGCCACCTGGCACGAACTTGAAATTAAAAAACGCGACGATTATTGGGAGGCGACGGTGCTTTTTGATATATAAAGACTCTGCGAAAGTAAAGAATCTTTATGTTAACTAGACAAAATTTCAAAAAAATTAATGATTATTTATGGGAGATTCCTAAATCTTTTCGTTCTGATATGCAGGTGCCGGCCAGAATTTACGCCGACGAAAAAATGTTAGACCAGATTTCTCGGGATAAATCGCTTGAACAATTAGTCAATGTGGCTGTTTTGCCGGGGATTCAGAAATACGCTTTGGCTATGCCCGATTGCCACGAGGGGTATGCTAGTCCGATTGGCGGGGTTGCGGCGATTAAAATTTCAGAAGGAATTATTTCTCCCGGCATGCAGGGTTATGATGTCAATTGCGGCATGAAATTGCTTAGATCGTCTCTTTCCGCCGAGGAAATTGGTCCTTATTTGGAAAATTTGGCCGATAAGATTTATGAAAAAGTTCCTTCGGGTTTAGGGCAGGGCCAGTCAATTAAATTGGATGTCGCCAGCGTGGATGAAATTTTGGAAAGGGGAGCGCAGAAATTGGTTGAGCAAGGATATGGAACAAAAAGCGATTTGGATAATTGCGAAGCCGGCGGCCGATTGGCTTGGGCTGACGCCTCGGTCGTCTCAAAGCAAGCTAAGAGCCGGGGGCGGGACCAAGTCGGGACATTGGGAAGCGGAAATCATTTTTTGGAAATTCAAAAAGTTGAGCGGGTTTTTGACGCGGAAACCGCTAAATCTTTCGGCTTATTTGAAGGACAAATCGTAATCATGATTCATACGGGTTCGCGCGGGCTTGGACACCAGGTTTGCACAGATAATTTAAGAGAGTTTATTCCTTTGATGCAAAATAAATATAAGATTAAGGTTCCTGATCGAGAATTCGCCTGCGTTCCTTTTAACTCTCCGGAAGGGCAGCGCGGCTTAGCCGCTTCGGCGGCAGCGGCCAATTATGCCTGGGCCAACCGTCAAATGATCGCTCATTTAATCAGAAAGGCCTGGAAAGAAGTTTTAACTGATCGGATTTCGGATCTTGAGGTCGTTTACGATGTCGCTCATAATATCATAAAAAAAGAGAAATATGATTTTGAGGGTAAGGAAGTGGAGATCGCGGTTCATCGAAAGGGGGCGACTAGGGCCTTTCCTCCAGGCCATTTCGAATTGCCCGAGGCTTATCGCCGGGTCGGGCAACCGGTTTTAATTCCCGGCAGCATGGGCACGGCTTCTTATGTTCTGGTCGGCGCGGAAAAGGGAAAAGAGAGTTTTTATTCGGTTAATCACGGAGCCGGAAGAAAAATGTCGAGACATGCGGCCATCGGAGCGATAAGAGGAGAAGAAGTGGTCAAACATTTGAAAGAAAAAGGAATTTTGGTCAAGTGCCGTTCAATGCGCGGTATTGCCGAAGAAGCGCCGGCGGCTTATAAAGATGTGGATCAGATAGTGGAAACAGTTGAGCGCGCCGGTTTGGCTAAAAAGGTGGCGAGATTAGTTCCTTTAGCGGTAATTAAAGGAGAATAAGAACACTTCATTTAAATTTTTAATTTTTAATTTTCAATTTTCAAAAAATCTAAAATTCTCTTGATTTTTTAAAGGGGTTTAATTATAATATTGTTGATTGATAATTTTTTAGTTTTGCTCCGTCATCTTATATTTGATTGAGCAAAGCGAGGAAATATATGGCTAAAGAAAAACAAATTGGCAAAATTACCCATTATTTTGGGAAAATCGGCGTTGGCGTGATTGAATTGATCGCCGGTTTGAAAGTCGGAGATAAAATACATATTATCGGCGGCGATCGGGACTTTGAACAGACAGTTGAATCAATGCAGGTTGAACACGAAAGTATTAAAAAGGCGAAAAAGGGAGAAGCGATCGGTTTAAAATTGGACGGCGTCGTCAAAGAGGGCGATAAAGTGTATTTGGCGGCTGAATAGGAGTCGATTCTTTCGATTTTAAAGAATTAAGCCGAATAAAAAAGAAAAAAAGAAACGGAAACGACGTTTCTCATTTGTTTTAATTTTAGCGGTCGGACATTTGATTCCGCTGATTCAAAAATATTTACTTGAGAATAAAATTTCGGTTTTTATTTTAGACCGAATTTAAATTTTATGCTGCAAAAAACGGATAAAAATCAGGATGGAATTTTAATTTCAAAGTATAAATTGATTAATGTTGGGCTGCTAATCACGATTTTTAATCCTTTGCCCGCGGGGTTGATTTATAGTTTTGTTTTGTGGCGGCAGCCAGAGCTTAAAAAAGACGGCCGTTTGATGATGGTTTTTTCCTTGCTCTGGGGCGCAATTTCTTTGGCCTTAGCCCAAAAATATCTGGGTTATTAGAGAAAATGCGTTCAAAGGCGTTTTAAAATATTTTTTACGCCCTTTAAAAAGTCTATTAAGATTGGAGGTTAATTTAGGGATGACGAAATTTAGTCCCCTTTTTATTTATTTTAAATATGATAGAATGTGAATATGAAAACAGTTGAATTTAAAAAATTGAGCAAACAATATCAGAAATTGTTAAAAGCGGCGGAAAAAGCGGTAAAAACTTCTTATTGTCCTTATTCCCATTTTGCCGTCGGCGCCGCGCTTTTAACTCGAAGCGGTCGAATTATTACCGGTTCAAATATGGAAAACGCGTCTTATCGTTTGACAGTTTGCGCTGAGCAGGCGGCGCTTGCCCGGGCCAATGTTTTGGGGCAGCGGCGCTTTAGAGCCGTAGCCGTGATTGTCCGGGGTGGGGCAAATAAAAGAGTATTCGGTCCTTGTGGCGCTTGCCGTCAGACATTATTCGAGTTTTCCGAGATCTCGGGAAATGATTTAGAGGTGGTAATGTCGAATTTTGACAAAAGCAAAATCGTTGTTGCCAAAATTTCCGAACTTTTACCCTTGGTTTTCGGCCCGAAAAATTTAGGAATCGGCTTTGACAAGAGTCGGAAATAAATTGATTTCTTATTTTTTCGTTTTTTTAGTTCCTTAATTTTTTATTTTTTATATTTTATTTTTTATTTATGATTGACACCCACGCTCATTTGAATTTTCAGTCTTTTAAAGACGACTATCAAGCGGTGATTAGCGATAATTTTAAAAATGGATTAAGAGCCGTGATTAACGTCGGCTCGAATTTTTTAACCAGCCAAAAAGCGATGGCTATCGCGGCGGACTTCAGTGGTTGTTACGCCGCCATTGGTTTGCATCCGATCCACGTTAACGACGAGGACTTCGAAGAGGAAAAATACGAAAACTTGATTAAAAAGAACAAAACCAGGATTAAAGCCGTCGGCGAGACCGGCCTTGATTTTTATCATTCGAAAAAGGACGTTGAAAAACAAAAGCGAATTTTTTTAAAACATGCGGATTTGGCTCGAAAATTTGACCTGCCGATAATTCTTCATTGCCGGGGCGACAAAGAAAACCCAAAAGACGCTTATTTAGAATTATTAGAAATAATTAAAGGGGTTTGCTCCGATAGAGACTTTGTCTCTAATGGGGTGATTCATTGTTTCTCCGCTGATTGGGAAACTGCCAGGGAATTTTTAGACCTCGGTTTTTATGTCGGCTTCGACGGCCCGATTACTTTTAAAAACGTCGACTTCGAGGTTCTGACGGCGGTGGAAAAGACGCCTTTGGACAGGATTTTATTGGAAACCGATTCACCTTATTTGGCGCCGGAACCGCGCCGGGGACAGAGAAACGAACCGATTTGCGTCCGTTTTATCGCGCAAAAAATAGCCGAAATTAAAAAAATTTCTTTTGAGAAAGTCGTGGAACAAACGACCAAAAACGCGCAGGCGTTATTCAATATAAAATTATAAGAATGTTGTTATGTCGGAAAAAGAATTGGCGGATAAAATTTTAAAAGGATTAAATTCAGAACAAAAGCGGGCGGTGATTTACGGCGACGGGCCGTTATTGATTATTGCCGGCGCTGGTACGGGTAAAACTGCGGTGATTACCAGAAGAATTGCCTGGCTGGTTTTAAACGGTTTGGCAAAAACCGACGAGATTTTAGCTTTAACTTTTACGGAAAAGGCGGCCCAAGAAATGGAGGAAAGAGTCGATCGTTTGCTGCCCTATGGTTATGTCGATCTTTGGATTTCTACTTTTCATTCTTTTTGCGAAAGGATTTTGCAGGAATATGCTCTGGACATCGGCTTGCCTTTGAATTTTAAACTTTTAAACGAATCCCAGCAGTGTTTTTTAGTCCAAGAAAATTTTAATCGATTCAGTTTGGATTATTATCGGCCCTTGGGCAATCCGACAAAATTCATCCAGAGTTTGGTTAAGCATTTTTCCCGAGCCAAAGACGAATCGATTAGTCCGGAGGAGTATTTGGCATACATCGAGAACTTAAAAATGGACAAAGATACGATGATGTCCGGCGAACAACTGGATCAAGAAACCAGCCGCTTAAAAGAGGTGGCCGAAGCTTATCATCTTTATCAGCAATTGCTTTTGGAAAATAACGCTTTGGATTTCGGAGATTTAATAAATTATTCTTTGAAACTTTTTACTTGCCGGCCGCAGATTTTGGAGAAATACCGCCGGCAGTTTAAGTATATTTTAGTTGACGAGTTCCAGGACACTAATTGGGCTCAGTATAAATTATTGCAGTTATTAGCCGCGCCAAAAAATAATCTTTCAGTCGTTTCCGACGATGATCAGGCGATTTATCGTTGGCGAGGCGCTTCTTATAATAATGTCCTCCAATTCAAAAACGATTATCCCCGGTCGGAACGGGCGGTTTTAACCGAGAATTATCGTTCCTGCCAAAATATCCTTGATTTGGCTTACAATTTTATCCAATTGAACAATCCGGAAAGATTGGAAGCCAAAGAAAAAGAAGTGGTTAAAAAACTTAAGGCTAAAGACAAAGAAAAGGGGAAAATTGCTTATTTCCGTTTTCGGAGCCAGGAGGACGAAGCGGGAGCGGTGGCGCGAGAAATCGTTAAACTAAAAAAGAAAGACGCAGGGGCGAGTTGGAATGATTTTGCCGTTTTGGCCCGAGCCAATAATCAAGCGGAAATTTTCGCCCAGGCTTTGGATTCGATCGGCATTCCCCATCAATTTTTAGGGCGTTCAGGGCTGTTTTCCAAGCCGATTGTTCTGGATATTCTTTCTTATTTGCGGTTGCTCGATAATTATCATGAGAGTCCGGCGGTTTATCGGATTTTAAATTCGCCGATTTTCTACGGCAAGGTCAGCGGCGACGATTTGGTTAATTTAACAAATTTCGCTTATAAAAAATCATGGTCGCTTTACGAGGCGATGCAGAAATCAAATCTCGTTCCTAAGATTTCCTCCAAAACAACCGAGTATTTAAACGTTCTTTTGTCTTTGATTCAAAAACACGCGGAGTTGGCTAGAACCGAAAGCGTCGGCAAAGTGATATTCTCTTTTTTAGAGGATTCGAACTATTTGAAAATATTATCTCAAGAAGAAGAAAAAGACGCCCTAAAAACCAGAGAAAACATTTTTTGGCTCAATCAATTTTTTAAAAAAGTGGAGAATTTCGAAACGGTTAACTTCGACAAATCAATCGGCAATTTTACCAGAATGATTGATTTGATGATTGCTAGCGGCGACACCGGAAGTTTGGAGGCGGAGATGGAAGGCGGTCCGGAATCGGTAAAAGTGAGTACTATTCATGGAGTTAAGGGTTTGGAATTTAAGTATGTTTTTATCGTCAATCTGGTAGACAAAAGATTTCCGAGCATTGAACGCCGGGAAACCATAGAATTGCCCAAGGGATTGCTTAAAGAAATTATTCCCGTCGGTGATGTCCATTTGCAAGAGGAAAGGAGATTATTTTATGTCGCTTTGACTCGGGCTAAAAAAGAATTATATTTGACTTCGGCTGAAGATTGCGGGGGAAAAACGGCAAAAAAACCTTCTCGCTTTTTGTATGAACTGGGATTGGCGGATAAAGAGAGTAAAAAAGAAAGCCGGCCAGCGGCAATTTTCAATAAAAACGAGACGTTAAAAAAAGAAAAGAGCAGATCTTCTTCGATTCTACCCATAAGATTCAGTTTTTCCCAGTTGGCCGCTTTTAATGCCTGTCCCTTGCAGTACAAATTCGCCTTTGTTCTGAATATTCCTCGGCGCGGAAGATATGCACTCAGTTTTGGTAAAAGTTTGCATCAGGCGCTTTATCAGTTTTGTCAATTTTGGCGAGAGAGGGAAAGAATCGGCCAAAAAAACCTTTTTGGCAAGAGGGATGAGAAAAAAGAGGGGCTTGACTTTGATGATTTAGTAAAGATTTACGAGCAGTCATGGATTGACGAGTGGTACAAAGACAAGGAACACCAAAAAAAATACAAAGAGAAAGGAAGATTGGCGTTAAAAGCGTTTTATGACGATTTAGAAAAAAACAGGCCGAAAATAAAATATTTGGAGAAAGAATTTAATTTTAAATTGGCCGGGAATATTATCAAGGGCTATATTGATCGAGTCGATGAAAATGAAGACGGCTATGAACTTATTGATTATAAGACCGGCGAAGAAGGGAGTAAAAATCTCGATTTGGAGAAGAAAAGACAACTTTATATTTATCAGTTGGCAGCGGAGAAATTGACTGAGGTATTTGACAAGCCGGTTTGCCGTTTGACTTTTTATTATTTAGAAACAGGAGAGAAAATTTCTTTTTTAGGCAAAGAAAAGGATTTACGGGAAACGGAAGAGGAAATCGTTTCGACTATTGAGAAAATAAAAAAGAGCGATTTTCTGCCGACCCCAAGCCGCCTTTGCCAGTTTTGCGATTTTAGGGATATTTGCCAATACCGCCAAAAATAAAAACAGACCCCCAGGAGGTCTGTTTTTATAAATTACTGAGAATGGCGGAAACCGTTCTCTTCGAGAATTTGTTCGATTTTTCGAATCCCTGTAAGGCGACAACAGATGAATTGATTGTTTGGCGTTAGCAGATTGCAGTAGTATTGGCTGTTTTCTCCATTTATTCTTTTTATCGATCTGATTTTCCCCGTGATCTGGCATTCGCGGCTTTTAGAATCCTCGGCATAGGTGATGTTGACAGTTAGGTTTTTCTCCAGGCATGAGTTTAATATTTCGATTATTTCTTTCTCACAATCAAAAAGGACAATCTTCCTTTCTTTTCTCATAATCCACCCCCATTGTTTTTTAAAAGTTTTAAAAGATCTTTATTTAATTTTAGTATTTTCTTGCGAGTTGTCAATATTATTGGCCGGCCGATGGATTTGATTTGAGGAAAACAAAAAAGTTGGAAAAATTCCGATTTTTTTGTTTTGTATAAACATTAAAAGGGGTGGCTAGAGAGAATCGAACTCTCGTCAGCGGAGCCACAATCCGCAGTTTTACCATTAAACTATAGCCACCATTTTCGAAGATTTAATTTTAAATTTTGGTCTCCCTGAGAGGAGTCGGACCTCTATCTAGGGCTTAGAAGGCCCTCGTTCTGTCCGTTGAACTACAGGGAGTGTTGTTGGTTTTCCCGTGTTTTTCGCCGTCGGCCGTGAAAGGCCTGATAAACCTCTTTGAGGTGTTGGTCGGTAATGTGGGTATAAATTTGGGTCGTAGTGATATTTTTGTGCCCCAGCAGTTCTTGGACCGCCCGAATGTCGGCCCCGCCGGCCAAAAGGTCGGTGCCGTAAGAATGCCTCAGGCTGTGGGGGGTGATTTTTTTAGTTAAGCCAGCCATTTTGGCGTATCTTTTGACCAGTCGTTGAACGGAGCGGGGAGTCAGATTTTCAAAAGGAACATTTTTATTATTAGTCGTTTTTTTGTTTGCCGCCCGGTCATGGCGGATAAACAAAAACGGTTCCAAGTCAAGGCGTTTTTCAAGATATTTTTTAAGCCAGTATTTCGCCTGATGGGAAAGAAAAACTACCCGGTACCGACTGCCTTTGCCGCGGACGGAGAATTCATCCTTTTCCAGATTAATGTCTTCTTTTTTTAAATTGGCCAATTCGCTGACCCGCAGACCGGTTGAGAAAAGCAGTTCCAAAATAGATTTGTCTCTTAACTGAATGATTTCGCTGTTTTTGTTTTTGATCGGCGTCAGCGGCGCCGCCAGGAATTTTTCCAAATCGTTTCCTTCTAAAAAAGAAATTTGTCTTTCGCCGGTTTTAGCCAGGTCGATTTTTTCCGGCGCCAGAGATTTAATGTCGCGTTTAGCCAAATATTTCAGAAAAACCCTCAGGGCGATCAAGTGATAGTTTTGCGTAGCCGGAGAAAGATTGCCGCCACGCGGATTTTTAAGGCGGGACAGCCACAAACGGTACTTTCTGGTCGTTTCGGTGGTGATTTGGTCCGGAGATTCGGCCGCCGTTTGGTCAAGAAATCTTTTTAAATAAAAATGATAATTTCTTATTGTCAATTGGCTGGCGCCTTTTTCGATCTCCAAATGTTCCAGAAATTCCGTGATCAAAATTTTTAAATTTTGAAGCATATTGGATTATTTTGGCAGTTTTGGATAAATTGTCAATATTTTGCGACACTCCGCTTCTTGTTTGCCAAATAACCGGTCAAAACGCCGGCGCTGTCGAAACAAATGTCAGCCAAAGCCATTTCTCTGCCCGGAATAAACGACTGATGGAATTCGTCGGAAAGGGCGTAAATAAAACAAAGAATGACAGCCCATTTCAAGGATTTATTCATTGGCCGGGACAATAGCAGAAATAAAATGCCGTATTCGGTTAAATGGGCAGCTTTTCTTAAGATAGTGTCCCAGAGCGCTTCAAAGTTAGTGCGCAAGTTCGGGAGGGAAGAAAGAAAAAAAATTAACCCCGCCCAGCAAATTACGGGCAACCAAAGTCCGACGAATTTTTTAATCATACGGTTTATCATATTCGAGAAAAAGAAATTGTCAATCGTGTTTAGTTTTCGGCTAATTTGTTTTAAAATGAAGCTTGCCATTAAATCGGTTTTATGTTAAAATTAAAAACGTTAATTACGTTAATTCGACGGAACGCCTCTTTCCGTAATAATCAATTAAAGAAATATTTATGTCTAAAAATAAGAATAAAAGGGAAAAACCGGAAAAAATGAAAATCATCAAAGAAACGCAAAAGAATGAAAAAGATACGGGTTCGGCCGAAGTGCAAATCGGTTTGTTAACCAAAGAAATAAAAAATTTGACCGAACATTTAAATTTTCATATTCATGATTTTTCTTCTCGGCGCGGCTTATTAAAGAAAGTCGGCCAACGCCGGAATCTCTTGAAATACCTGAGAGTCAACAATCCTAAAAGTTACGAGAAGATGGTCAAGAGAATAAAAGCATAATACGAATTTGTTTATCTGGCGGTAGATCAGTTATTATTTATAGATTTATTAGTATTATATTTATATGAAATATAAGAATCAGAGAGTTGGGATTTTTGTCGATGTCCAAAACATGTATCATTCGGCTAAGAATCTGTACGGAGCGAATGTCAATTTTGCCAAGGTTTTGGAAACTGCGGTGGCCGAACGTCAGCTTATTCGGGCGATTGCTTATGTTATCAGATCCAAAACGCGGGAGGAACAGAATTTTTTCGACGCCATTTTTAAACAGGGATTTGAGTTAAAAATCAAGGATTTGCAGATTTTTCCCGGAGGAATGAAAAAGGCGGATTGGGACGTCGGTTTAGCCATTGACGCCATTAAATTGGCGGATAAACTGGATACTATCGTTTTGGTTACCGGCGACGGGGATTATATCCCTTTGATTTTTTATCTGCGCGAAAACAAAGGATGTCGGGTTGAAGTGATGGCTTTTGGCGAAACCACTTCTTCCAAACTGATTGAAGTGGTTGACGAGTACACTGATTTGAGTAAGTCGAAAAAGAGATTTCTAATAGACGCCGCGAAAGAAGGAAGGTTCGTAAAATCGCGGGCACAGAAATCGGTTTCGTAAAGATTTTTCGCGCCTGGCGCTTTTAAAAACATGGGCAAAATGGAAGAATTTAAAATCAGTCCTCATAAATCGCAAACGGAAAGATACGCGGATATTTTAGGCGAGGCCAGCCGAAAAATGGAAGAAATTACTTTCTCCCGAAGCGAAGAAGCGAAAGTCGGCGAGAGAGAGGAGTCAGAAGAAATATTCAGAGAAAAATCAAGAGAGTTGTGGAAAGATTTTGTTGTTCATGGAGTTTTAAGATTTGACCCAAAGGAGAAAAAAATAAAGTTATTGCCATTTTCCGATTTGGACGGGAAGGCTTGTTTGGGGCTGTTCAAATTGGCCGGATTTGATGTCAGTCAAGTGACTTATGTCCGCCCCGGAGATTTTAAATCCGGAGCGATTAATTTGGATACGGGAAACAAGACTGGCATAGAAATTGAAGATAAGACCGCTTGGTTTGATCACCATGGCGAAGACGCCGATCGGGCGAGCATGTGCGGAGCGCGCTGGGTTCATTTGGGGCTTTTAGCCAAGGGGTTTTTAAAAAAGGACGCGGCTTTGGAAAAGTTAGTTCAGTTTGTTTCCCGGGTAGACCGCGAAAAATATCCCGACAGCGAAACTCTTTTTTATCAGAGCGATAAGACGGTTTTGGGACTGGAAAAATTTTTCAGTTTTGAAAATTTGTATGATTATTTTAAACAAGGGCGCTCGCCGGAGGAAGTTCTTTCCGCCGCCGACCTAAAAAAATACGGACTAGAGGAGCAAAGCAAAAGACAAAAGGGTTTGATTGAAAGTTCAAAAAAGGCTATTAAGGAGTTAGAGCAGGAAGGTTTTGTTATTGGGACGAAATTCGGCAAGGTGGTGGTTGATGTCGGCGGAAAATTAGCGGGCGGTTATCGGGCGGCGAGAGCGGCGGGTTATGACGGCTACGTTTTATACAATCCGCGCCTGGAAAGTTTTTTTATCTCAATCAAAGACGCGGATTTATCTAAACTGGAATTAATCCAAGGAGTGAACGTCCGCAAAAATATGTGGATCAAACTTCAAGACGAAAAAGATTCCCTTCAAGTTCCGCTGAGGAAAATATTGGAGAAATTGGAAGGACGAATACCTCAGGCGGGAAAATTAAAAGATACGATTGAAGCCCTGGATTTGCGATTTAAAGATTACGTGGTTTTGCCCAAACTCTCGCGCGATAAAGAAGGCCAAATTAAAGTGATTACTTGGGATTTGGGGAAATTGGCTATTTTCCCCAAAAATTTTCATTATCAGCCCGGGAAAAAATACCGCGTCCGCATTAAGAGCGATTCGGCGCCGGGAGAGAGAAAAGGATTTTATATCTTGGAAGTTTTATGAAGGTTCGCTAAAATTAAGAATGGAAATAAAATATTTAAGTTAATTAATTAAAAAATAAATTGACGCTGATATACGAATAGATGTCAATGATGCGAATCGTTTATCGGTAAAATGGACGTAAAAGATATTCGCGCCATTAGCATGTATTGGTATATTTGGCGTCGCGAGGTGAAAATTATGCAGTTTGAAACGGAGATAGGGGGGAGAAAATTAATAGCCAAGACCGACGAAGTCGCCGGACAAGCCAATGGAAGCTGTCTTGTCCAATACGGCGAAACGACGGTGCTGGCGACAGCGGTTTTAGGAGAAGAGCAGGGAGACCTGGATTATTTTCCTTTGTCAGTCGAATTTGAGGAGCGGTTTTACGCCGCGGGGAAAATAAAAGGATCGCGTTTTATTAAAAGAGAAACTAAACCGCCTGATGAGGCCATTTTGTCCGGCCGTTTAGTTGATCGTTCAATTAGGCCGCTTTTTGACGACGAAAGTCGTCGCGCGGTTCAGATTATTTTGACGGTTCTTTCGGTCGACCAGGAAAATGATCCGGATATTGTCGCCCTTTGGGCCGCTTCTCTCGCTTTATCCATTTCCGATATTCCTTGGGATGGGCCGGTGGCCGGGGTCAGGGTCGGCTTGATTGCTTCAGCCGAACAGCCAACCGTTCCGGAGCGGAAAGGAGAATGGGTTTTAAATCCGACTTATGAGGCCAGAGCAAAGAGCGACTTGGATTTGGTCGTCTGTGGCGCTCAAGGACGGATTTTAATGTTGGAAGCCGGCGCCAGAGAAATAAAAGAAGACTTGATGTTTGAGGCGATTAAATACAGCGTCAAACACTTTGAGAAGATTAATAGTTTCATCAAGGAGATACAGGAAAAGGTGGGGAAAAAGAAAATTCCTTTGATCGGCGACTTAACCAGCGAAGAGGTTTTGGCCAAACAAGAGCTTAAAAGAATAACCGAAGAGATAATCAATAAAGAAGCGCCGGAGTATTTATTTAAAAATATTTTAAAAACCAAAGAAGATCGCTTGGGAGCGGCGGAAAATATCCGCGTGCGTTTGGAGCAGGCCCTGATTGAAAAGCAAATTGGTAAGGAAAAAAGGGCTAAAGCGATTGAATACGCCAATAAATTGATTTATACCCAAGTCAGTCGGGCGATTTTGGACAATGACCGGCGAGTTGACGGCCGAAAACTTGATCAAATTCGGCCAATTGATTGTCAAGTCGGCGTTTTACCCCGAGTTCACGGTTCGGCCATTTTTAGCCGTGGAGAAACTCAGGTTCTTTCCGTAGTTACTTTAGGCGCTCCAGGCGCGGAGCAATATTTGGATACGATGGAGGAAAGCGGGAGAAAAAGGTTTATGCATCATTATAATTTTCCTCCGTTTTGTTCTGGCGAAGTCAAAAATTCCAAATCGACTTCAAGAAGGGAAACCGGGCATGGAGCTTTGGTGGAGAAAGGATTACTGCCGATTATACCCGAGAAAGAAGTGTTTCCTTATACGATTAGAATCGTTTCGGAAGTTCTTTCTTCAAACGGTTCGACTTCGATGGCTTCGGTCTGCGCTTCGGTTTTAGCGGCGATGGACGCCGGCATGCCGATTAAGAAACCGGTGGCCGGAATTGCCGTCGGCTTGGCTTCGGAAGAAAATAAAGAAGGAAGCGGTTTTGAACGTTATAAAATCATTACTGATATTCAGGATTTGGAGGACGGTCCCGGCGGAATGGATTTCAAAGTCATCGGCACGGCTGACGGGATTATGGCCGTTCAAATGGATACGAAAACAAAGGGCCTTAACTTTGAAATTATTCAGCAATCTTTTGAAGTTTCAAACAAGGCCAGGCAGGAGATTTTAAACGAGATGGGGCGGGTTTTAGCCGAACCGCGGCCGGAGCTCTCTCCTTACGCCCCGCGCGTTATTGTTTTCAAAATCGATCCTGATAAAATAAGAGACGTCATCGGTCCCGGAGGGCGGATAATCAATGAGATTATTAACAAGACCGGCGCGATGATTGATATCGAACAGGATGGCACGGTTTCAATTACTTCGCCGGACAGCGACTCGTTGAGCAAAGCCACTGACTGGGTGAAAAATATCACTCGGGAATTTAAAGTGGGGGAGATTTTTCAAGGAAAAGTGACCAGAATTATGGATTTTGGCGCTTTTATGGAACTTGTTCCCGGCCAAGAAGGAATGGTTCATGTTTCCGATATGGCGGATTATCGCGTTGAGCATCCGAGTGATTTAGTTAAAATAGGCGATATTGTTCCGGTAAAAATAATCGAAATTGACAAGCAAGGAAGAGTCAATTTGACCATGGATTTATCGGCGGTTGGCCCTAAACCTCGTCCGAGTTCCCGACCGGGCTTTCGGCCGCGCCGCGAAGGAGCGCGTCTTTCCCCTTATGCTTCCGGCAGTTCGCGACGGCCTTCGAGATATAGCCATGATAAACGATAAATAATCAAATTATATCAGAATCCATTATGGATAAACAAAAAAAGTTTTATCCCGGAGAAAAAAAAGTCGTTTTAGTAACGGGCGGAGCTGGTTTTTTGGGTTCGCATTTGTGCGATCGCCTGATAAGCGAAAATAACGTCATTTGTCTGGATAATTTTACCGGCGGCGGAGATATAAACAATATCAAACACCTTTTGCAAAATCCCAATTTTCGCTTTATCAATCAGGACGTCAATCGTCAGGTGGATTTTGAAAAAATTTCCGACTTGGATGAGTTTAAAATTGGCGTACGCGGAATTTCCGAAATTTACCATTTTGCCTGCCCGACTTCGGCTAAAGATTTCGACAAATTAAGAATTGAAACCTTGCGGACCAGCAGTTTGGGAACGATTAATGTTTTGGAATGGGCTAAGTTTTATAAAGCCAAAATGTTTTTCGCCTCTTCCTCGGTGGTTTATGGCCAGCGTTTGGAAGGTCGGGCTTTTAAAGAAACGGATTTCGGCCAAGTCGATTTTGTTGGTCCTCGGTCTTGTTATGACGAAGGAAAAAGATTTTCGGAAGCGGCGATAATCACTTATCGCGATATGTCTGCCGTTGACGCCAAAATTGCGCGCATTTTTAGGACTTATGGTCCGAGAGAATCTCTTTTTGACGGTCAAATGATTCCGGATTTTGTGCTTCAAGCTTTGAATAACAGGTCGCTGATTATTTACGGCGATGAAAAATTTTCCACTTCGATTTGCTACGTTGACGATGTAATCGAAGGCATTATCAGGTTGATGAATTCGGAAGAATCGGGACCGATTAACCTTGGCGGGCCGGAGGCCTGCTTATTGGCTAATTTGGCGAAAAAAATTATCGAAATGACCGGTTCTAAATCAGAGATTGAATTCAGGCCTCCTTTGCCTTTTATGAGGCCTTTGGGATTGCCGGATATAACTTTAGCCAAAGAAAAATTAGAGTGGTTTCCGGTAACGGATTTGAATAACGGTTTGGAAAAACTTATTGCTTATGTTAGGGCAAATAGAATGTTACTCCAGCCCTTGGTTAATAAATACGACGAAGAGTAATAACGTTGTTTTGTCGCTGAATCTTCAATCCGCGGTGGCAAGACAACTATTGCGGGAAATGGATTCGAAGTTTAGGATTTAGATTTTTAGAAATTTAAGCGCCATGTTACTATGAAAGTCATTGCCGTAATTCCGGCTTATAACGAGAAAGAAACGATTGTTAAAGTAATTAAAGAAGTCAAACCGTTAGTTGATAAAATAATCGTCGTTGACGACGGCTCCACCGACGACACTTACCGTTTAGCCGAGGAACAAGAGGTAAAAGTATTGCGCCATCTTGTTAACCGGGGGCAAGGGGCGGCTTTGCAAACGGGCAATCAGGGAGCTTTAGCCGCCGGCGCTGACGTTATTGTTCATTTTGACGCTGATGGTCAATTTTTGGCCTCGGAGATCGCCGATTTAGTCAAACCGATCAAAGAAAAAGAAGCCGAGGCGGTGTTTGGTTCGCGGTTTTTGGAAAAAAAATCGGAAATTCCCTGGTTTAAAAAAAAGATAATTTTGCCCTTGGCTCGGATGGTGAATAAAATATTTATTAATCAAGAATTAACCGACCCCCAGAGCGGCTTCAGGGCTTTATCCAGAGAGGCGGCGGAGAAAATCGAGATTGTCAACGATAAAATGGCTCATAACACGGAAATTCAGTACAAAGTTTTTAAAAGCGGCTTCAAGATTAAAGAAGTGCCGATGACCGTGATTTATCGCGGATTTGGCCAAAGATTTAAAGGGGGAGTTGAGATTATCAAAGATTTATTGTTGGCAAAATTAATGGACTAACGGTTTTGTCTGACATTCCAATCCGTTCGGCAGAGCGGAAAATTCAAGTATAAAATAAAAAGCGAATTTTCAAAATTAATAAATAATTTTTTCACATGCTTCAGCGAATACTAGCATTAGTGATCATAGTTTTCTTTCTGTCTCGTCTTTTTTGGCAGAAAAAAAACAAACAGATCGGCGTCAATGAGTTTGTTTTTTGGCTTATTTTTTGGTTGTTGACGGGAGTTTTAATTATTTGTTTGAAATGGATTGACCGCCTGGTGGCTTCTTTGGGATTTTCCGGTTCGGGTATAGAAATTTTGCTTTATTTGGGAATCGCCGTTTTATTTTATCTTATTTTTCGGTTACGACTGCGGCTGGGAAAAATGGAAAGGGATATTACAAAAATAGTCAGAGCCGTAGCTTTAAAAAATCCGGCCGCCGACGAGTCGGCTGCCGACGATAGCGTAAAATCTAGAAGAGAGATGGAATTATGATGATAACCGGATTTTTTATTTATGACCCAAGAAACATTTAACGCCCTTAAGGGTCTTGAAAGCGAACCTAAGCCAGAACGCGGTTTTTTTAAAAAATGGCCGCCAGTTTTGGTTTTTATTTTTGACGTAATTAAATTGGTGATCATCGCTTTTATCATTGTTTGGCCGATTCATCGTTTTATTTTCCAGCCATTTTACGTTGTCGGACCGTCTATGGAACCGAATTTTTACGATAAAGATTATTTGATTATAGAAAAAATCAGTTACCATTTTGGCCGGCCGCAAAGGGGCGAGGTGGTCATTTTTCGCCCTTCGTTTGATCCAAAAGATTATTTGATTAAGAGAGTGGTGGGATTGCCCGGAGAAAGGATAGTGATTAGCAAAGGAGAAATACATATTTACAACGACTCTTTTCCTCAAGGGTTTTTGCTAACTAGCAGCGGATATTTGCTTCCGGGCGTAGGCACGCCGGGAGAAATCGACTTGATTCTGTCAAAAGAAGAGTATTATCTTTTGGGAGATAATCGAAATATGAGCTTGGATTCGCGGTCATTCGGTCCGATAAAAGAAGAGGATATTGTCGGCCGAGCGTGGTTTAGGGGTTGGCCATTTGAGACAATGGGCTTAATTAAAACCCCAAGTTTTGCTTATTAGATTAAAAAATTTTTATAATTGACCGCTGCGATTAAGTATGTCCGTTTGGCGAGCGGACTAAATTGGCGCGGCGTTAATTTGAATATTTATGATAAAAAAGAAAAAGGCGGGAAAAATCAGTTCCCGGGAAAAAACAAGAATAATCAAGAAACCGCGTCAAAGCCGAAAAAGAAAAAGCGACGCGGCCGCGTCCTTTAAAAAGTTGGAAAGAAAAAATCGTTTACCTGTTCAGAGCGAAACAGAAGAAGAGCCTCAGTTTAAAAGCGAATCCCCTCAAATAGAAAGTAAAATCAAAGAGGGGGTAAAGATTTTAAGAGGCATGAGAGACGTTTTTGGCGATGAGATGTCGGCCTGGGACTATGTAGTCGGAAAGTTGACTAATTTGGCCGAAGATTATAATTTTAAAAAAATTATCGTGCCCGTGCTTGAAAAACAGCTCCTTTTCGAAAAAACCACTGGCTTGACGACGGAAGTGGTGGGAAAACAAATGTATCAGTTTAGAGACAAGGCGGGCAATCAGGTGGTTCTCCGCCCGGAGTTTACGCCGAGCGTCGCTCGCGCCTATCTTGAACAAGGAATGTCCAATTTGCCCCAACCGGTCAAATTGTATTATTTTGGGCCCTTATTCCGGTATGAACGGCCGCAAGCCGGACGCCTGAGGCAATTTCATCAATTCGGACTTGAAGTTATCGGTTCGGCCGAACCGGCGGTTGACGCCCAATTAATTTTATTCTCCCAAACCCTGTTTAATAACTTAGGCATAAAAGCGGACATTCAGGTAAACAGCTTGGGCTGTGTTAATTGTCGAAAGGCGTATCGCGCGAAATTGGTGAATTATTTTAAGTTTAAACGGAAATGGTTATGCTCGGACTGCCAGCGGCGGTTAAATCAAAATCCTTTGCGGATTTTGGACTGCCAAAACGAGGATTGCAAAAAATTGGTTCAACAAGTGCCTCAGCTAGTCGATGATTTGTGCGACGAGTGTCGGAATCATTTCGTCAGAACTTTGGAATATCTTGACGAGGCGGGCGTGGTTTATATTTTAAATCCTTATTTGGTGAGAGGTTTGGATTATTATACGCGGACTGTTTTCGAGGTTTGGCCGAATCGCGCCGATTCTTTAAAGAAGATTCAAGAAAAAGGGGAGTTGGAGATAAAAGAAGAAGCGGAAAAATTCGGTTCTCAAAGCGCTTTAGGGGGCGGGGGAAGATATGATTCGTTAATTGAAGGTTTGGGCGGACATCCAACGCCGGCTTCGGGTTTGGCTTACGGTTTGGAAAGAATAATCGAAGAAAGTAAAATACAGAATATCCGCCTTCCGAGATTGAGGTCTCCTCAAGTTTTTTTGGCCCAAGTGGGAGAAAGGGCCTCGCGGCGGGCTTTGAAAATTTTTGACGATTTGCAAAAACAAGGCCTCAGAGTGGCTGAAAATCTTGCCAAAAATAGCTTAAAATCCCAAATGGAAGCCGCTGATAAATTGGGAGTCAAGCTGACCTTGATACTCGGCCAGCAAGAAGTGATTGACAACACTATAATTATTAGAAATATGAGTACGGGGAACCAGGAAGTGGTTGACCAAAATAAAATATTCAAGGAATTGAAAAAGCGCATCAGATAACCGATTTAATTGAACAGTTAAAATCCGTTAAGAGTTTGCCATTTAGTTTTTAGAAGTTTTATGCCTACTATTTCATTTCGTACTTTTGGCTGCAAATTGAATCAGGCGGAAACAGAAGAATTAATGAATAAGTTCGGGAGTAGCGGCTGGCGGTTAAATTCATCGATAAAAAGCGATGTCCTGGTGGTTAATGCTTGCGCCGTGACGCAAAAGGCGGAAGGCGAGGTCAGACAACTTATCCATCAAATAAATCGTTATTCGCCGAAAACCCGTCTGGTTGTCGTCGGTTGTTTTTCAAAGGAAACCGTTCTTCGGGAAAAAAATAAGGTTACCCTTTGGCTTGACAATAAACAAAAGGACGAAGCGGAAAAAATAATTTCCAACTTGTTTGAAAGAGCGGCGAAATCCTCGTTTAAAAAAGGGGAAATCGGGAATAAAACAAGAGCGTTTGTTAAAATTCAGGACGGTTGCCGGCATTTTTGCTCTTATTGCCTTGTTCCTTATTTGCGGAAAAAATGTTATAATAAGCCGTTAAATCAAATTATCAAAGAGATAAAAGAAAAATACCGGCAAGGAATTCAAGAAGTTGTTTTGGTCGGCGTTAATATCAGTGAGTACGGTTGTCGAATTTCTTCAATGAAAAATTCCTTTCAAGCGGGACATAGCGACGCCGATTGCCAAGCGAAAATAAAAGGAGATTTAGTCTTTTTACTAAGGCAAATCTTAAAACAAACCGCCATTCCTAGAATTCGTCTTTCATCGTTCTGGCCTTCCGCTATTAACTCTAATCTTTTAAAGTTGTTTAAAACTGAGCCGAGAATTTGCCCTTGTGTTCATCTTTCGATTCAATCGGCTTCGGACAAAATTTTGAGATTAATGGGAAGAGGTTATCGGCAAGACGAGTTGAAAAAAATTATTGAAAAGTTGAGGCGGATTCCGGACATGAATTTGACGGCGGATATCATTGTTGGATTTCCCGGAGAAGAAAAAGCGGATTTTAAAAAAACTTGCGAATTCGTTAAATGGGCGGATTTTTTAAAGATTCATGTTTTCAGATTTTCGCTTCGCCCGGGCGTAAAAGCCGGAATTTTAAAAGGCGTCGTTTCGGACAAAGTCAAAAAAGAAAGATCGCGGGTCTTGATAGAAATGGGACGCCGGGCGTCTGAAAAAATAAGACAAAAATACCTCGGGCGAACTTTACCGGTTTTAATTGAATCTAAAAAAAATTTTTATTGGTCGGGTTTTTCGCCAAATTATCTTAGAGTTTTTGTCAAATCAAGAAGTAATTTGTCGAATCGGATCATCAGCGTCAAGTTGACGGAATTATATAAGGAAGGAATGAAAGGAGAGATGGTAAAAGGGCAAGAAAATTAAAAAATGCGAAGAAGTCGTCAAATATGATTACCAAAGTTTATAAACGGGACGGCGCGGTCGTTTCTTTTGACCAAAATAAGATAGTTCAAGCCGTTTATAAAGCGGCGGCTGAAGTCGGGCGATACGACTTGAATTTGGCCAGAAAAATTTCCGATCGAGTCGCGGAGATTATTGAACACCATTTTCCCGATGCGATTTCGACCGTGGAAGACATTCAGGACGTGGTGGAACGGGTTTTAATCGAAAAGGGTTACGACAAAATAGCCAAAGCTTATATCGTTTATCGCGAAAAACGCCGAGAAATGAGAGATAGAAAAGAGAGCCAGGAGATAGAAACAGTTCCCTATAAGATAATTTGGCGAGTTTTAGTCTGGAATCTTGATCATGCTTGCGAGACCATTAGCAAACTCAATGGGCATATTAAAAAAGGGACGTTTCCTAAATTGGTTAAAGAAGCGGAAGAGGTTTATGAACAAGAAATTTCGGATTTGATTTCCGCTCTTGAGCGGAAATTGGGCAAAATCAGGCTTTTGTCGATTTGCGGGCCGTCTTCGTCCGGTAAAACGACTACGACCGAACGCCTGGCGAGAGAATTGAATAAAAGAGGAAAATTCAGTTTTGTTAAATTAAATATTGATAATTATTTTTGCAGCCCGAAACATTATCTTTATGACGATCAGGGCGATTATGATTGCGAAGGCCCTTACGCCCTGGATCTGCCTTTGATTAATCGGCACTTGGCGAATCTGATGGCCGGCAGAGAAATTAAAGTCCCGCGATATAATTTTAAAGTGGGCATTCGAGAAAAAGAGACCGACAATTTGCGTCTCAAACCGGGACAGATATTGTTGATTGATTCTCATTTCGGCATTTATGACAAACTGACCGAGAGCGTTCCCGAATCGGAAAAATATAAGATTTATTTGGAAACATTTTGCCAATTAAAAGATAAGGATAATCGTTTTGTTCGTTGGACTGATATCCGGTTATTGCGCCGGATGATTAGAGACGCCCAGTTTCGGTCTTATAATCCGACCATGACCGTTGGGCATTGGCATTATGTCAGGCGTGGGGAGATAAAAAATATTATTCCTTATATTTCTCGGGCGGATTATATTTTAAATACTTCTTTACCTTATGAATTGCCGATTTTAAAATATTATCTTTTCAAATTTTTGCCTAAAATTATTCAAAAATATAAAAAAGAACCGTCGCGGCAAGACGCTTATTTGCGAGCTCAAAGAGTTTACAGTCTGCTTAAACAGGTGAATATTTGGCGCGATGTTTCCGTCGTGCCTAAACAATCGATTTTAAAAGAATTTATCGGCTAAGCTTTAATTTTTAATCAATTAATTAAACACGAATATGGGACAGATTAGAAAGATTTTTAAAGCCGGGGCGTTGGGAACGGCCCTAGGTGCGGTTTTGGGGTTGCTTTTCGCCAAAAAAACTGGACAGGAAACTCGCGAAGAATTAAAACAAAAAATGGATTCGGCAAAAGACAAAATGGTCGATGCGGTCAAAAAAACGGCCGACGGCGCCAAAGAGATTAAAGGAGAGATTAAGCAGGGAGTGGAGGAGATTAAGGACATGTTTAAGGAAGAAAAATAAAAGGGAAAAACGAGGATTTTTGATTTGTTCGTTTTTTCAGCTTTTAACATTTTGGTATATGTTAAAATTTAAGATTTTTATCGACAAAGAGAAATGTATCGGTTGCGGCAGTTGCGCCGCCATTTGCCCTTTAAGTTTTGAAGTAAGCGACGAAGGGAAAGCGAAAGCGAAAAAAGAGGAAATAGAGGAGCTGGGTTGCAGCCAGTCGGCAGCTGAAAGTTGTCCGGTGCAGGCGATTAAAGTTGAACCGATTCGGGAGAAATAAACGAAAAAATAAAAGGCCTTATGATTGTTGAAATCAATAAAACAATTGATTGTCGTCCGAGCAAGAAATTGATCAAAACGATTTTAAGCCAAGCATTCCGAGCGGTTAGGGTTAAAAAAAAAATAAAGTTTCTGTCGGTTGCCTTGGTGGATAAAAAAGAAATTAGGGCCGTTAATAAGAAATATCGCCAAATCGACAAACCGACTGACGTTTTATCTTTTGAAGACCCTCCCGAGATAATGATTTGCTGGGAGATGTTGGTCAAACAGGCAAAAGAGCAAAAGCGCCGCCAAGGAGAAGAATTGAAAATTTTATTGATTCATGGCTTGCTCCATATTCTTGGTTATGACCATCAGACAAAAAAACAGGGATTATTAATGGAGAAAAAAGCGAAAGAAATAAGAAGTAAAATATCAAAACCCAAATAAAATTAATCTAATTATCAATCTAATTTCAATAAATTACCAACTTCAATTTTTAAATGGTTTTTGATGGGGTTTTGAAAATTAAGTTTAAAAATTGTAATTATGTCTCGTCGTCAACAAATAATTACCGGCATCGACCTTGGTTCCCAGTCGATTAAGGTCGCGGTCGGACAAGTTTACGAAGGAGAATCCTCTGCTTCTTCAAAACGGCCGACTGAAGAGGATTTGCATATTATTGGATTGGACGAAGGCCCTTCGGAGGGAATCAGCAAGGGGATAATTATTAATATAGAAGATACGATTTCAAGTATCACGGCTTGCGTTGAGAAAGTGGAAAAAGCCATTGGTTTGCCACTTGAATACGCTTATGTCGGAATTTCGGGCAGTCATGTTATTTCGCAGGAGAGCCGGGGAGTGGTGGCGATTTCTCGTCCGGAAGGAGAGATTAAAGAAGAAGACGTGGGCCGGGTTTTGGAAGCCGCTAAAACCGTAGCCACCCCCGCCAACTATGAGATTCTTCACATTTTGCCGCGAAGCTACTCCGTGGACAATCAGCCGGGAATTATCGACCCGGTGGGCATGACCGGAATCCGGCTTGAAGTTGAGGCGCAGATTATTTTGGGACTTTCCAATCAAATTAAAAGTTTAACCAAGTCGTTTTCTCGGGTTGGGGTCGGGATTGACGAGTTGGTTTTTACGTCTTTGGCGACTAGCGAGGCGGTGCTGGATAAAAGACAGAAGGAATTGGGAGTTTTGGTCGTCAATTTGGGGGATACGACGACCAGTATCGCAGTTTTTGAAGAGGGTAATGTTTTAACAGCGAAGGTCTTGCCGATTGGCGCTAGACATATTACTTCCGATATCGCCATTGGTTTGCGCATTCCGATAGATTTGGCGGAGGCGATTAAATTGAATTTTGGAACTTCGTTGCCGAATAAAGTAAATAGAAGCGAAAAAATTAGTTTTAGAGATTTGAGCGAAGTGGAAGAGGGTGTGGCTTTAAGAAAAGAAATGGCTAAAATTGTTGAAGCCAGGTGCGAAGAAATATTCAAAATAATAGATGATGAATTGGGCGCGATTAACCGAAGGGGCAAATTGCCGGCGGGAGTGGTTTTGACCGGTGCCGGCGCCAGATTAGACGGATTGGTTGAAACCGCCAAAAAGGTTTTTAAAATTCCCGCCTCCATTGGAACTCCTCAAGGATTTGTCAGTGAAATAAACAAGGCCTTTGATGTCGGCTATTCGACCGCCATCGGTTTGGTTTTATGGGGAAAACGTGAAATGGGCAGTGGGGAGAAAAGTATAAATTTTGTTTCCAATTTGGGCTCAAAAACAAAAAATTGGCTCAAAAGCTTATTTCCGTAATTGTCGCTTGTTTCGGGATTTTTTCAATTTCCATTTCAGAAAAATATCGGGAAAATCAGGCGAAATAGAAAATTTGTTATTTCGTTTTTTTAAAAAATGAAAGATTTAAGTCGTTATTCAATTTTTAATTGATTAAATTGGTATGCGATTTAAAATGCCTAAAAATGACGACAAAATTATCTGGACCAGGCATGCGCTTTCTAAAATGCGCCAATACGGTTTATCGGAAATCCGTCTTCGGCGCTTAATCAGGCGTTATCGCCGGCGGGAGCCGGGCATTGCCCCGGGGACGGTGGCTATAATGCAGCCGTCTGGGTCAAGGGGACATCCGACGGAAATCTGGCTGATGTATCAGTTGAATCCGTCCGATAAAAAGATAAAGATAATTACGACCTGGCGTTATCCGGGCGTCAGTAAAAAAAATAAAGGTTTGCCTGTTCCGGCGGAAATTATCGAGGAATTGAAAGAAATATCCGTTTGACGGGTTTTATAAATGGCGGATGTTGAAAACGAATTTTTATTTTTAATAAGCAATGAAAAAAATTGATTTTGCCAAAGCTTTGGCCGTTTTTAGCGGCACAGTGCTGGGGGTGGGCATTTTTGGTTTGCCTTATATTGCTTTGAAAAGCGGTTTTCTCGTTGTTGTTTTGTATTTTTTATTCGTGTCTGGTTTAGCAATTGCCGTTCATTATCTTTTAGGCGAGGTGGCTTGCGACACTCATCGCGTCGCCAGAATTCCCGGCTATGCCGAAGAATATTTAGGCGTCAAAGCTAAAAAAGTGAGTTTATTTGTTTCTTCTGCCGGATTAATTGGCGCTTTATTGGCTTATCTTATTTTGGGCGGCCAATTTTTAAACTCATTTTTATCTCCGATTTTTGGCGGTTCGCTTCTGCTTTATACATTGATTTTTTTTCTTTTTGGCTCTTTTCTGATTTACCGCGGCACCGAGACCATCGCTTCTTTCCAATTGGTTATTCAGACGGTTTTGATCCTTCTTCTCGTCTTTTTCTTTTTTGAGGCGTTTTCGTTTATTGATTTGGACAATTTATTCACCTTTGACGTCCGATCAATCGCCCTGCCTTATGGCGTGGTTTTATTTTCTTTATGGGGCATTGCCCTTGTTCCCGAAATAAAAGAAATGGTCGAACGCGACCGAAAAAAAATGTTGGCCGTTTTAGCTTCGGGCATCGTGATTGTCGCCCTTTGTTATGTTTTTTTTATTTTAACCATACTTGGGGTCAGTGGTTTGAATACGACGAAAGACGCTATTTCGGGTTTTAGCGGAACCGTCGGCCGAGGAGTGGTGAATGTTGGTTTTATTTTCGGTTTAATCGCCACTTTTACTTCTTTTATCACCCTTGGATTGACTCTTAAAAAAATTTTTTGGTACGATTTAAAATTGCCTCAGAGTGTTTCTTGGTTAATCGCTTGTTTTCTGCCCTTAATTTTATTTTTATTGGGGTTAAGGAATTTTATCGATATTATTGGCCTGACGGGCGCGATTTTTTTGGGACTGGAAGGAATTATCGTGGTTTTGATTTATCGCAGTTTTCTTAAAAAAAGGTTTCAAAGGCGGGCGAATCCCGTCATTTATCTTTTGGTTTTTTTACTCGCGGCGGGAATGGTGACTCAGGTGGTTTATTTTTTCTTGCGCTAACTCGGGATATTTTTTGAATTTAATTTGAAATTGGATTTTTAATTTGGTTATCATGGGAATTGAAATAAAAGAACAAAATGAAGCGGAAGCGGATTTTTTTCAGAACGCGCCTTTTAATTTTTGCGACCGCTGGTGCGAAAGATGCGATTATGGTGACCGCTGCGAACTTTTTCAAAATACTCTTGCCAGCCGCGTTGAGCATATTGCCCGAGGAGAAGATCCGGATAACCCCGCCATTGTTTTCGCCGATATGGAAAAAACCTTTGCCTTGGTGGTGGAGACGATTAAAAAAGACCTTCAAAAACGGGGACTGGATCCCAAAAGGGTAAGAGTGGCCGTGATTGAAGCGGGTAATGCCGGACGGCAGTTGGGAATTGGCGCTCCCTCGCTTTGGTTGGTGGGCAGGAAATTTGTGGCGGAAGTCAACGATTTACTGGCAAAGATTTTTTCCGAGCAAGATGACGAGTTAAACGAAGCGATTGAAAATATTGGAGAGAGAAGAATCGAAGAAATTAACTGGTATCTTGTCCTTTTTAACGCGAAGCTTTATCAAGCTTTGGTGGAAAAGCGTTTTTGGGAAAAAGAAAAAAGTCGACTTGCCAGGTCGATTAGGGAAAAGGAAATGAATATTTCCGCTAATCTTTCTTATCGGTCGCTAATGAGTTGCCAAAGAGTATTGTTTTATATTTCCCGTCATTGCCGCGGTTATATGGGCTGGGCGGAAAATTTGTCTATTTTAGCTAAATTGTTAGGAGAAAAAATTGAGTCCCAATTTCCAGAATCGAGCAAAACTAAGGTGATTTTCCATGGACAATATCAGAATAAAGAGTCCGGGAGATTTAAAAAATGCCTATGTTAACGCCGGAAAAAATTTTTAAGGACAATTGGGAAGGGGAGTCCTTTCCGGACCAGGATATAGTTATTCCCGATAGAGAGTTTAGGATAATTACTTCCGGTTCCAGCGGTCCCGGAGGACAGAACGTCAACAAAAGAGAAACTAAAACAATGTTGATTTGGAATATAGAACGGTCGGAAGTTTTGTCAGAAGAACAAAAACAGAAAATAATCTCTGTTTTTTCCCAACGCCTTGATAAAGAGGGTAATCTTATTATTTATTCCCAGGAAACAAGATCTCAGGAGCAAAACAAACAACGGGTTATTGAAAAATTGCGGGAAATAGTGAATTTCGCCTTAACTCCGGTTAAAGAAAGAATTCCGTCTCGCCCCGGACAAGGAGCGGTGGAGAAGAGATTGCGGGATAAAAAGGAGCATTCGGGTAAAAAACGGCTAAGACGCCAAACAGGGCTTGATGATTAGTTTTCCACAGTTGCGGCTTGATTTTAACAGGGAAAGTGCTATTATTAAAACGTCTAAATAATATTCAAATATACCCTAAAAATAAGATGTTTCGGGTTTTTTTAGTTTTAATTTTCGAAAGACGAAATAAAGAATTAGGGTAATAAGATAGAGTTTTATGTCGGAATTTTTAACCCCGGAAGGGAAAAATAAAATTGAGCAGGAGCTTGGAAGCCTCGAAGAAGAACGGTTGAAGGTGGTTAAGGTAATAGAAGAGGCAGTGGAAAAGGGAGATGTCAGCGATAATTCAGACTTTTTTTTCGCCACGGATGAAAGGCAGAGAATTGAGGGGAAAATAGAAGAATTGAGGAATTTATTAAAAAGTGCCGAGCTGGTGGGCGAGGGCGGTCAACGGGATAAAGTTAGTATTGGCTCGAAGGTTGAGATTAGGGTTGGCGATAAAATGATGGTTTATAATATTGTCGGAAGTGAAGAGGCCGATCCTGCCCATAACCGCATTTCTTACCAATCGCCGTTGGGACAAGCGCTGTTTGATAAAAAAGTCGGGGAGCAAGCGGAAATGAACGCGCCGGGCGGCAGCGTTAGTTTTGAGATTTTGAACATTGAATAAATTACTACGGTTAATATATTATTTTTATCAAGGATTCTTGCTCGGCAAGAATCCTTGTGTTAAAATGTTAAAATGTTAGAATAACTCCGTATGAGCGAAGAAAAGGATAGAATTAAAAAATTAAACGAGATAAAAAAAGAAAAGGTAAATCCTTATCCCTCGCGGTCAAAAAGGACTTTTACTTGTCGGGAGGCGGCGGAGAAGTTTGATTTAGGGGAAAAGGCGATTTTGGCCGGCCGTTTGGTTTCAATTAGATTGCACGGCCGAGCTTGTTTCGCCCACTTGGAAGACAATAGCGGCCGTTTTCAGATATTTTTAAATGAAGGGGATTTGGGGCGGGAGAACTACCGTTTTTTTGCCAAACAAATTGATGTCGGAGACTTCTTACAGGTCGAAGGAGAATTATTTGAAACGAAAATCAAAGAAAAAACCTTAAAAGTTTTGTCTTGGGAAATCTTAAGCAAGGCGATTTTGCCTTTGCCGGAAAAATGGCATGGCTTGTCCGACGTCGAAACGCGTTTTCGGCAGCGTTATCTTGATATTTTGGCCAACGAGGAAGTAAAAAAAGTTTTCGTCAAAAGAAGCGAAATTATCTCGGCCATCAGAGAATTTTTCAATCAGCGGGATTTTATCGAAGTGGAAACGCCGGTGTTGCAGCCATTGGCCGGCGGCGCCGCGGCTCGACCGTTTGTCACCCATCATCAAGCTTTGGATCTTGATTTATATTTAAGGATTGCGCCGGAATTGTATTTAAAGCGGTTGATTGTCGGCGGATTTGAAAGGGTTTATGAAATCGCCCGCTGTTTCCGCAACGAAGGTATTGATTGGGCGCATAATCCGGAGTTTACTCAAATCGAGTTTTATCAGGCCTACGCCGATTATCAGGATTTAATGAAATTAACCGAAGATTTATTCAAGGCTTTGCTTAAAAAAGTAACCGGCGGTTCGGTTGTTGAGTATCAAGAAAAAAAAATCGACTTCACCCCTCCTTATCCGAGAATTGATTATCGGGAAGCGGTGCGAGATTGCGCCGGAATCGACCTTGATAAAGAAAAGGATCTTAAAACCCTGATTAAAAAAGCGGAAGAATTTAAAATTCCTGTGGATAAAACCTGGGACAAAGGAAAAATAATCGATGAGATTTATAAAGAAAAAGTCAGGCCCAATATCGTTAAACCGACTTTTTTAATAAACCATCCATTAGAAGTTTCGCCTTTGGCCAAGCGGATGCCGGATAGGCCGAATTACACGGAAAGATTCCAATTATTGGTGGCTGGTTTGGAAATTTGCAACGCTTTTTCCGAGTTAAACGATCCTTTTGACCAAGAAGAACGGTTTAAAGAGCAGCAGAAATTATTGGATAAAGGAGACCAGGAAACCCAGCCTTTTGACCAAGATTTTATCAATGCCCTTAAATACGGTATGCCGCCAACCGCTGGGGAAGGTATTGGCATCGACCGCTTGACTTGCCTTTTGACCAACACGCGTAATATCAAAGAGGTGATTTTATTCCCGACCCTGAAACCAAAAAATTAAAAATTCAAAACATTTATTTTGCGAAGAGTTTATGTTAGACATAAAATTAATCCGCCAAAATCCGGAAAAAATCAAAAAGGCCTGCCAAGACAAAGGCGCCAAGGTTGACATTGAGGCGCTTTTAAAAATAGACGAGCAAAGAAGGAGAATAATCGAGAAAACGGATAATTTGAAGTCGGAACATAATAAGTTGTCAAAAAAAGTGCCTTGTTTGGTCGGACAAGAAAGAGAAGAAATTATTTCCCGGGCGAAAGAATTGGCGGCAGAAATTCAAAAAGGAGAAAAAGAATTGGCGGGAGCGGAAAAAGAATTTAACCGGCTGATATTGTCGATTCCCAATCCGGCTTTATCCAACGTTAAAGCAGGCAAGGACGAAACGGAAAATACGGTTATTAAAAAATGGGGTGAGATTCCCAAATTCAATTTTAAGCCGAAAGACCATTTGCAAATCGGTCAAGAATTGGATTTAATCGATGTTGAGCGGGCGGGAAAGGTTTCCGGCAGCCGTTTTAGTTATTTAAAGAACCAAGCCGCTCGATTGGAATACGCTTTGGTTCAGTTCGTTTTTGATTTTTTAAGCCGAAAAGGATTTATTCCCGTGGTGCCGCCGGTGATGATTAAAGAAAAGGCGATGAGAGCGATGGGTTATTTGGAGCGGGGCGGAGAAGAAGTTTATCAAACGGCTAAAGACGATTTTTATTTGGTCGGCACGGCCGAACAGTCAGTCGGGCCCATGCATTTGGACGAGATTTTTGAGATGAAAGATTTACCTCGGCGTTACGTCGCTTTCTCCACTTGTTTTAGAAGGGAAGCCGGCTCTCACGGCCAAGACGTTAAAGGCATTTTAAGGGCGCACCAATTTGACAAGGTGGAAATGTTCAGTTTTTGTTTGCCGGAAAAATCGGCGGATGAACACAAATTCCTTCTTCAAATGGAAGAGGAAATGGTTCAGGCGTTAAGGATTCCTTATCAAGTGGTGGAGATGTGCACCGGGGATTTAGGCGACCCGGCCGCGGCTAAATACGATATTGAATGTTGGCTGCCCGGGCAAAATCGGTATCGGGAAACTCATTCCACTTCCAATTGTACTGATTTTCAAGCCCGGCGTTTAGGCGTCCGTTTTCGCAATAAAGATGGAAAACCGGAATTTGTCCACACTTTAAACGGCACGGCTTTTGCCATTGGCCGGATTTTAATCGCCATTTTGGAAAATTGCCAACAAAAGGACGGGAGCGTCAAGGTACCTAGGGTTTTACAAAAAATCAGCGGGATAAAAAAAATCCAGAAGAACGGAAAATAAAAAGAACGAGTGTTAACAACTCGTCCTTTAAGACCCTTTCGTTTTAATTACTGGTAAAAAAACTCAATTTCCTGATTTTTCCCAAGGAGATTTTTAGGATAATTTCCTTTTTCATCTCTGTCGGGGTTAGGAATTTAAAGTGGCCCCAATCCCGTCCGCCTTCTGAAAAATACCCTATCACCAGGCATTTTTCAATTGAGATGGTATTTTTTGTATCCCTGCCGCCTCCATCGCAATAAGTGAGGTCGGCGTAACATCCCTTCAAGATTTCAAGAATTGCTTTTAATCTTAAGTTACTGATCACTTTTCTCCTTTTTTATTTTAATAATTTAATTATAAGTTTTTTATTTTCTTTGTCAAGTTTTATGGCTTCCGGTTTAGATAAAATTTGGGAAATTTTGCCTCCGGCTCCGGAGGATTTTAAAAATAAGTTTCCGGAGATTCAGCCGGTGATTTTACAATTGCTTTATAATCGAGGTTTGCGCACTCAAAAGCAAATAGACGAATTTCTTTTGCCAGATTATTCTCAAGACCTTCATGATCCGTTTTTATTTCGGGATATGAAAAAAGCGGTTGACCGCATTTTTCAAGCGGTGGAAAATAAACAAAAAGTGATTATTTGCGGCGATTATGACGCTGATGGTATCACTTCGACGGCGGTTTTATGGATTATTTGCAAAAAATTGGGACTGGAAGACGCGACTACTTATATCCCGGACAGGCTAAACGGAAGTTACGGTTTGACCGGCAAAATGATTGAAGATTTTATCAAGCGGAAAATTGATCTGATTATCACTTGCGATTGCGGAATAACCAGCGTTGACGAAGTTGAGCTGGCCAAACAGTCGGGGATAGAGGTGATTATTACCGACCATCATCGGTCGACGGAAAAAATTCCTAAAGCCGTTGCCGTTATTAATCCTAATTCGCGAGGAGAAAAATATCCTTTTAAGCATTTGGCCGGCGTCGGCGTGGCTTTTAAAATGATCCAGGCGCTGTTGTCCGATTCTAGATGCCGATTGGAAAATAAGGAGGCGGCGGAAAAGTGGTTGCTTGATTTGGTCGCTCTGGGAACAGTGGCTGATTGCATGCCTTTGCTGGGAGAGAATCGGACTTTAGTTAAGTATGGTTTATTGGTTTTAAACAAGACGGCGAATTTCGGCATTAGGTCCTTAGTGGAAAAGAGCGGTTTAGAGCTGGGAACGCTAAGCGCCGAACATTTGGCTTATCAGCTTGGTCCGCGAATCAACGCCGCTTCTAGAATTAAACATGCCGATGAGGCGTTAAAAATGATTTTAACCGAGGATAAAACCGAAGCCGATAAACTGGCTGGCGTTTTAAATTCTTTTAATTCGGAAAGGCAGCGGCTGGTTGAAAGCGTTTTTCAGGAAATTAAAACTGAAATAGGCGAAGAACCAAAAGAAAAAATTTTAGTGGTTTTAGGGAATTGGCCAAAAGGAATTTTGGGATTAATTGCCAGCAAGTTGGTCGAGCAGTATTTTCGGCCGGCTGTTGTCTTGACTCGGCGAGACGATGAAGTCGTCGGTTCGGGGCGTTCAATTTTGGGTTTTGATTTATATCGCGTTTTAGACGGTTTGTCAAAATATTTTATCGCTTTTGGCGGTCATGCCGGCGCTTTGGGACTAACCCTGAAAGAGGCTGATTTTCCTGATTTCAAAAAAGAAGTCGCTAGAGCTGGAAAAGAAGCGATGAAAGAATGGGATCTGGCGCCAAAAATAAAGGTGGATGCCTTAGTCCAAATGAGAGAAGTTAATTGGTCTTTATATGAAGAGTTAAAAAAATTCGAACCTTTTGGTCGGAGTAATTTTCTGCCGAATTTTTTGATTAAAAATATCCGTTTAAACGAAATGTCGCCGGTCGGCCAGAACGGCCAACATTGCCGGCTGATTGTCGGCGAAGGGAAAAAAATGATTTATTTCAGCGCCAATTCAAAAGTTGGAGGCTTGAAACCGGGCGACAAAATCGACGTGATTTTTCAATTAGGCGTCAACCAATGGAACGGTCAGCAAGAACTGCAAATGAAGGTTGTCGATCTTAAAAAGTTGCAAAAATATTAAAGATTTTTATTTTATTTATGAAGCTTATTATCTATACCGATGGCGGAGCGCGGGGTAATCCCGGGCCGGCCGGTTGCGGCGCGGTTTTGATTTTTCCCGATAAGAAAATAAAAGAATTTTCTCGATTTTTGGGCAAAACCACCAATAATCAGGCGGAATACGAAGGGGTGATTCTGGGCCTGGAAAAAGCCAAGGCGTTTCAGGCGACGGAGATAGATTTTTATTTGGACAGCAAGTTGACGGTCGAGCAGTTGAGCCGCAGATATAAAATTAAAAACCCCGGTTTAGGGTCTTTATTTATTAAAGTTTGGAATTTGTCTCAGTCGTTTAAAAGGGTTAATTTTTATCATCTTGGTCGGGATAAGAACAAACGAGCCGACAAATTGGTTAATCGGGCAATCGACGAAAATCAAGAATAATAAAAATAGGCTTAAGTGGGTCATAAGCCGAATTCTGTTTCCCTTAAAAAGGGGCGACCATTTATCTAGGACCAGTCTTGCGGCTGGCCTCAAGCGGCCTACCTTCCTTGAATTTTTCAATTCAGGGATTTTTTTTGGCCTTTCACCCAGGTAAGGATTTAGCCGTTTCATCTCGATTTTTCTATCCTTTTATAATCGAGGTCAACCTGCTGAACTTATCCGAGTTTTTCAAGGATACAGGTTTCTTTTGGATTTCTCCTCCAGCGTTTCTGTTCGCACCTCTGCCGATTTTGTCTTGCGGACAAAATCGGCGACGGGCGTTACCCGCTACCCGCCTCCCCGCTCCTTCTTAAATACAGACCGTAAATATTTTTTTATTTGGATAGAGTAAAATTTTTTCAACTCCGGCTGATTTCCGTATTTAAGAAGGGGCGGGGGAGTGTTCGGACTTTCCTCACTTACCCGCAAAGCGGATAAGCGCGGTCGCTAGCCCACTTAAGCCATTTTTCATTATATCCGATTTTCCTTGATTGTCAAGTTTTTTTTTGCTAAAATAAACACTATGAAGAAGTTTGATTTGACAATTTCCGCATTTTTAATCCCCCTTGACTATGCGATGCTACTTTTAGCCGGAATTTTTGTTTATTATTTGCGTTTTAATGCTTTGGTTTCCTTGCGGCCGGTAATTTATGAAATACATTTCGGCAGATATTTCGTTTCCTTGTTAATAATCTTTTTGGCTTGGCTGGGTATTTTTGCTTTAGCCGGACTTTATAGTTTGAATAGAAAAAGGCATTTTTCCAGAGAATTTTCCCAAATTTTTTTGGCTTGTTCGGTCGGCACGATGTTGATTGTTCTTTTTGTATTTTTTCGAGGGGAGTATTTTTCTTCGCGTTTTATCGTTTTAGCCGGCTGGCTGATGACTATTATTTTTGTCAATTTGGGACGTATTTTAACCCATTTTTTTCAGTTGGCTTGCTATCGGCGGGGCTGGGGGTTGGAACCGATACTGATTTTTGGCTCGTCGGAATTGGCCAGAAAAATTTCTGTTTATCTTGAAAATAACCGAGGGTCGGGATATAAGGTTTTAGGCAATCCGCGAACCATTGAGGAGTTATTGGAAAATTGGTCGCCAAAGGCCTATGATGTTAGTCAAATTATTCAAGTTGAGCCACATCTTGAACGAGAGCATATCTTAAGGCTGGTGGAATTTTGCAATGAGCATCAGATTATCTTTAAATATGCGGCTGATATTTTCGACGCCCTGTCCAGCAATGTTAGAACCGAGACCTTGGCCGGCGTTCCGATAATTGTTATTCAAAAGACGGCCCTTAATGGCTGGGGACGCGTGGTTAAACGAATTGCCGATTTGATTGGCGGGTTTTTTATTTTGATATTTTTTTCTCCTCTTTTTGCCCTAGTGGCTGTAATTATTAAAATGGATTCCCCGGGGCCGGTTTTTGTAAAGTTGCCGCGGGTAGGAGAAAGAGGGAGAAAGATCGGAATTTATAAATTTCGTTCAATGGTCAAAGGAGCGAGCCGAATGAAAAAGGATCTGTTCAAGTATAATGAAAGGAAAGACGGCCCGCTTTTTAAAATGAAAAACGATCCGAGAATTACTCGTTTTGGCAGAATTTTGCGTCGAACCAGCCTTGACGAACTTCCTCAAGTAATAAATGTTTTGAAAGGCGAGATGAGTTTGGTCGGGCCGCGGCCTCACGAGCCGGAAGAAGTCGCTCAATATCAAAAACGCTATAAGCAGCTTTTGACTATTAAGCCGGGGATGACCGGCTTGGCTCAAATCTCCGGCCGGTCAAAATTGTCGTTTGAAGAAGAGTTTAATCTCGATGTTTATTACGTCGAAAATTGGTCGTTAATGTTTGATTTGCAAATAATGTTCAAAACCATTCCCGTTGTTTTTTCCGCCAGAGACGCTTTCTAACGTTTAACGGCGATTATTGTTTTTTTATTATGTCCAATTTCGAACCCGTTATCGGCTTGGAAATACATTTAGAGCTTAAAACAAAAAGCAAGTTTTTTTGCGATTGCCCGAATCAAGAAGCGGAGAAACCGAATATCAACGTTTGTCCGATTTGTTTGGGTCACCCCGGCGTTTTGCCGACCATTAACCAAGAAGCGGTCGTAAAAGCCCTTAAATTAGGATTGGCTTTAAATGGCAAAATAAATGAGAATTGTCATTTCGACCGAAAAAATTATTTTTACCCCGACTTGCCCAAGGGTTATCAAATTAGCCAGTATCAAGCGCCTTTGATTGTCGGCGGAGAAGTGGAGACGGAAAATGGCGTTGTTTATTTTGAAAGAATTCATTTGGAAGAGGACACCGCCAAAATTTTTCATTTTGAAAGTTCGGTTTTACTTGATTTTAATCGCGCTGGCGTGCCTCTTTTGGAAATAGTAACCAAACCGGAGATAAAAACGCCTGGCCAGGCAAAGATTTTTTTGGAGGAGTTACAAAGAATCGTCAGACGTTTGGATGTTTCTGACGCCGAGATGGAAAAAGGACAAATGAGATGCGATGCCAATATTTCTCTCCGTCCGCCGGAAGAAAAAGGATATTATCCCAAAACGGAGATTAAAAACCTCAATTCTTTTAAAGCGGTGGAAGAATCCTTGTCTCACGAAATAAAAAGACAGGAAAGATTGTGGGATCAAGGGCGGCCGCCTAAAATTCAATCCACTCGTGGCTGGAACGAAAAAGAAGGAATAACTGTCGAACAAAGGACTAAAGAAGGGGAACAGGATTATCGTTATTTTCCGGAACCCGACTTGCCGCCGCTCAATCGCGGTTATTTTAAGCGACAGGGTATTGATTTGGACGTTCTTAAAGCGGGATTGCCGAAATTGCCGTTTTACGAAAGAGAGCGTTATAAAAAAGAATACGGGCTTGATCCAAATCAGGCGAAAATTTTGACGAGAGACGCGATAACCGGGGCGTACGGCCAAAGCGTTATTTCCTTATTGGAAAAAGAATTCCCTGTTTCGGGAGACGATTCCGAAGCGGAATCGCGCGATAATAAAAGAAAAATCGGCAAATTATTGGTTAAGTGGTTCATAAACGGACTGATGGTTTTACAAAAAAGTTCGTCGGAAAAGGAATTCCGAATTCCGCCGGAAATTTTTTTTGATTTTTTAAACGCGATTTTTGAGCAAAAAATTCCCAATGCGGCGGCCCAAGAGATATTGAAAGCGATGTTTGAAAATAGGGAAACGGTCGACGAAGTTATTTCGAAGTTCAAATTTAAAGCGGCCGAAACTGCCAAAGGATTAGAGGCGATAATTGAGGAGGTTATTGAAAATAATCCGGAGATAGTCGAGAAATATAAAGAGGGGAAAGAAGTGGTTATTCAATATCTGATCGGTCAGGCAATGAAAAAGGCCCGGGGTCGAACCGAGCCAAAATTGATACAAGAAATGTTGAAAAGGAAACTTAAAAATTTGTAATTTGTTATTGGTGATTTAAAGTCTTGACACGCAAAAAGTTTTTAAGGAGTCTTTCCGCTTCTTTTTGATTTTTTATCCAATGTATTCGTTTATCTCGTTTAAACCAAGTCATTTGGCGCCGGGCGTAACGGCGCGTATTTTTTTTAATTAAGCTGATTGCTTGATCCAGGGAGATTTTGTTTTGTAGATAAGAAACAATTTCTTGATAGCCGATAGTGTTCAAAAGAGGGGAAGAAGAATATTTTTTAATCAGGTTCTCGGTTTCTTCAATTAAGCCGTTTTCTATCATTTGGTCAGTCCTTTGGCCGATTTTCCACTCCAGTTTTTCAAAAGGTATTTTAATCCCGATTTGCAGGACATTAAGTAATTGTTCGCCCTTTTTCCTCAATTCGGAAAAAGTTTTTTTTGTTTTTAAACAGACCTCTAGGGCGCGGATTATTCGTCGGGGGTTTTGCTTTTGGACGAAATTGGCGGCCTCGGAGTCCAATTTTATCAGTTTTCCCCAAAGGTAATTCAAGCCGTATTTTTTGATGTTATTTTCCAATTTTTCCCTTAGTTTTTTGTCCGGCGGCACTTTGGGAATGTCTAAATTGTCAACCACGGCGCTGATATATAAGCCGGTTCCGCCGACTAGGAAAGGTATTTTGTTTTTTTGATGAACGCCTTTGATAATTTTAAGAGTTTTTTGTTTAAATTCGGCTACGCTGAATTTTTGATCGGGCTTGACGACATCAATTAGATAATGGGGGATATGGTTGATAAAAATCGGTTTTTGGTAACTATTTCTTTTTGCACTACATTTTTCATTTTTCATTTTTAATTTCTCATTTTGCCCTGGTTTGGCCGTGCCGATATTCATTTCCCGATAGACGGTTCGGCTGTCGGCGCAAATGATTTCTCCATTGTATTTTTTCGCCAATTTCAAAGCCAATTCGGTTTTTCCCGAAGCCGTCGGACCCAAGATGACAATTAGACTAGGAAAAGGTTTTCGCATTTTATTAAGGTGTTATAATATTATGACTATAATATTATAACATTATGGATTCAATTATTTACTTATTCTCCGGGTTGACAGCCCAAAAAGCGCTATTGTTTCTGTTATTATCTGTCGGGCCGACTTTGGTTTGGCTTTTGATTTGTTTGCGATTCGACCGTTCGGCGCCGGAGCCGGGGAGGCAGATTTTTAAAACATTTATTTTAGGCGCGATATTGACCCTGCCGATTGTTTTTATCGCCGGGTATTTGACCGATTTAGTCGAAAATAAATTGAAATTGGCCTCTTTCGCCTCTATTTTGATAACAGCATTTTTAGTTGATGGTTTAATTGAAGAATCGGCTAAGTATTTCATTCTGCGCTGGCGAATTTATAAATCTCCTTATTTCGACGAATTGCGGGATGGTTTTATTTATGGCATGGTTTTAGCGCTCGGTTTGGCTTTTGTGGAAAATTTTTTTTACGGCCTGATTAGTGGTAGTTTGATTCGGGGTTCCGAGATCATTTTAATCAGGGGGGTTACCACCACTTTCCTTCATTTTCTTTCGGGCGGAATTATCGGCTATTATTTAAGTTTAGTAAAAATAGGCCGCCGCCGGTCTTTAACGGCGTTTTGGGGTCTGTTTTTGGCTATTTTACTTCATGGGTTTTATAACACCGTTATTGGATTCGGCTGGTGGTGGAATGTTATCCCCATCGTCCTTATTCTCGTCGGAGTTTATCTTATTATTTTTAAAAAAATAAGGCGGATATCTTCGCGATAAATAAAATTTTAAATTAACGGGAAATAATTCCCTCGAGTCCCCAGGGGCCGATTTTGACGATTTTGACTTTGGTAATTTGATTAAGAGACAAGGAAGAAGATTTTATCCTGACGGTTTTGAATGTTTTGGTTTTTCCCAAGCAGAATTCATTTTTTGTTCGTCCCGCGCTGGATTTGTTTTCACGCGGATTTTTTTCAATCAAAACCTCGACGGTTTTTTTAAGATATTTTCTATTTTTTTTCGAGGCGGTTTTGACCAGGATCTCGGTCAAAATTTTTTCTCTTGATTTTTTTTCTTTTTGAGAAACATTGTCGGCGAAATTGGCGGCGGCGGTTCCGAGCCGGGGGGAATAACGGGCGATGTAAACCATGTCGAACTCGATTTGTTTCATTAATTTGGCCGTATTCTCGAATTGTTTTTTCGTTTCGCCGGGAAAACCGACAATGACATCGGTCGAGAGACTGAGCCCCGGAATTTTTTTGCGGATTCGGCGGATTATTTTTTTGTAATTTTCCACCGTGTAACCGCGATTCATTTTTTTAAGGATTTCATTATCGCCTGATTGAACCGGCAGATGGAGATAGGGCATTATTTTTTTGCCTGAGGACATCGTTTTAATCAGTTTATCGGACAGGTCTTTGGGGTGAGAAGTGATAAAGGTCAGCCGAAAATCGCCGGGGAGGTTATCAATTAACCGGAGAAGATCCGCAAAATCGATTGATTTTTCTATTTTTAAATTTTTCGATTTTTTATTTTTGATTTTTTCTGTTTGGGTAGGCGGGGATTTTTGATTTTTAATTGTTCCCTTGTATGAATTGACGTTTTGTCCCAGCAAAATAATTTCTTTATATCCTTTTTTAACCAAATATTTGATTTCATTAATAATTTCTTCGGCGGGTCGGCTTATTTCCCGGCCTCGGGTGTAGGGGACGACGCAGTAGGCACAGAAATTATTGCAGCCGGTCATAATCGGCACGTAAGCGGAAGAGATAGAGGCGTGTAAAGGAGAAAGGGAGAGATAATTGGCAAATTCATTTTTTGACTTGGCGAGTTTTAATAAAGACGGAAGTTTGGGTAAGTCCCGAATGTTAAAAATCAAATCAACCTTATTTTTGAGCTTATGGTAGTCCTTTTTTAAAATACAACCCGTTAAAATAATTTTGCATTTTGCATTTTTAATTTTTAATTTAGCAAGATCTCCGATTTTGCTAAAAACGCGATCCACGGCTGATTGGCGCACCGAACACATATTAATGACGATTAAATCGACTAGCGACAATTTGTTCGTTGCTCGGTAGCCGATTTTTTCCAATACCCCGGCAATTCGTTCGCTGTCCGATTTGTTCATTTGACAGCCGAAAGTGATAAGGTGATATTTTGTTCTGTCAGGAATTCTTATAGGCATATTAATTGAATAGTGAGTTTATTTTAGCAAAAGACCGAGTTTTAGTAAAACAAAAGGGCCGAAAAATCCGACCCCTTTGTTTTTAATTATTTTTATTATCTTTGGGGCGCTACTCTATCAACTGATTTTTGCGTTTTAACTTCTTCTTGGACGGGAATCGTTTCTTTTATTTGATTTAGTTGCGAATTTGTGGTTGGTATTTCTCTTTGAATTCTCGGATCTGCGGAATTCGGGCATTTATCCACTTTTGACCAGCCGTTCGGCACGTCGCAGGGGGTGGGGAATTCTTTGCATATGCCGTCTTTCATCGCCGGAGTAATGACCTGAATACAAGCGTTTGTTTCTCTTTCTCTGGCAGGCAAAGAAGAAGGGATGGGTTTAGTCGGTTCGATTATCCGCGGTTGAGACGGAATCGCTGGTTGCGAGGGAGTAGTTGAGGGGATTGGTTTTTCTGGCAATGGTTTTTCTCCCAAACCCATACATTCATATTTCAAGGGGCAGCCGTTTTTATCTTTTTCTACGGCGACCAAGACGCCCTTTTCGCAGTCCGGTTTTGACGCTTCGGGGCAGGCAGGGCCGTTATTCGGTTTTTTTTTGTCGCTGTTTTTACCACATTCGCCTTTGAATAAAGCCCACTCTTCGCAGTTCGTGCCGTTAGGTAAGTGACAAATTCCGAATTGGCCACCGTTTTTATCGGTTTTGATTTCTAATTTACCGCCCATTTTAATGCAGTATTCCGAAGCGGGGTTGGCGATTTTGGTTTTTTTCTCTTCGGTAATTATTGGCGAAATTATTTTTTCTTTTAATTTTTTTGTCGTGTCAATGAGCATTTCTTCCGGAATGTCGTTCAGTTTTTCTTTTATTTGTTGGGGTAAAATTTTAATTGCGTCTTTTATTTGTTCTTTTTCTTTCTCGGAGAGATTCATTTTATCCAAAGGCAGTTCTGTGGTTTTTTCTGCGTTAGCGGGCGGTTCAACGCCTTTTTGATATTCCAACCATTCTTTTTCCAGTGTTCCCTGTTTGATTTCATCGGAAATTTTTTCCATTATCTCCGTTCCTCGCCCGCTTTCGGTTTTAGTTCTCAGAAAATCATTAACCAGATTTTCCATTTTTTGTTCCATTTGTTGAACCCGATCCTGCGCTACATTTTGCTGAAGTTCCCTTTCTTTAATCATTCTTTTTAAGGAAGCGATTTGTTGCAGGCCGGCTGTGGCTTGGCCGAAAGCCTGGCCGAAATTATTTTGATTAAAGGCAGTTTCGGCTCCGGCGAGATGCTTTTTGGCGACCTCAATCAAATTTGAGTCGTTTAAATATTTTTTAAATAATTCGTCTCCGACTAATTCTTCCAAAGCGGATTTCGCTTTATCTAATTGTTTTTTGGCTTTTTCTGAAGTTATTTCTTCAATTTTTTCCTCAACGCGATTGAGAATTTCCGGCATTTTTATTTTCAGCTCCTGTCCCACATTTTGCATTTTTTCTTTAAGATACTGGATTTTTTCCATGTCTTGGGTGTTTTGAATTTTTTCTTGAATTTTTTCCGCTTGTTTGTCCAAAATTACGTTTATAACCTCTTTTGGCAGGCCGGCCTCTTTGATAGTTTCTATTTGCTCGGGAGAATTGCCGGCGATTTTCCTTAAAACCAAATTTTTTTGTTCTTCAGTGGTGGCGGCGCTAATCTCGTTTTCTATTTCGTTGACGATTTTTTCCTTGGCTTGAGTTAATAATTCTTTTTTTTCTTGGGAAACGATTTTTTCCACTTCTTTTATAATTTCCAATTGTTTGATGTCTTTTAATTTTTCGATTTTATTTAAAAGGGCGGTTTGTGTTTCGGGAGAGGCGGGGTTTTCAAGATTTTTTCTCAAATCGTCAATGGCCGTGTTTTTCACTTCTAAAATTTTATCAACGGTTTCTGGGGAAAAATTATTTTCCAGTTCTTTAAGCGTTCTTAAGTTTTCTATATTTCCCTGCTGTAAAGGAGCGAGAAAATTATTTTTTTGTTCCTCGTTGAGTGTCTGTATTTTTTTCTCCGTTTTTTCAACGGTTTTTTCCGCAGCCTTTTCCAATTCTTGGCGAGTAGCTTCCGGAATATCTTTTTGAATCATTTCTTGAATGATTGTTAATTGAAGGGCTTGGTTGCCGCCGACGTTTTCAAGATAGTTTTGGAGTTTTTCTTTTTCTTGCACTTGGTTTATTTTTCTTTCCAAATTTTGAAGGACGTTTGCTTGGGCTTGACGGACGGCTTCGCGAGCCTGCTCGGGAACCTTTTGTTCCACTGCTTTTAAAACTTCAAGATTTTTAAAATCCTTAAATTCGCTGCCGGTTTGATTTTGCAAGGCCAAATTTATTTGATTTTGTATTTGTTCCGGCGGGACAAGATTGGCAATAGTCGCACCCAAGTTTTCCAGACTCTGATTTTTCGCCTGACTGGTTTCATTGTTTCGTCCTCCTTCCAGGGTTTTTTCAATTCCGTCAATCAACTTTTGTTGTTTAAAGGAGTTGTCAATTATTTTTGATGCCAGTTCGTCAGCCCTTTTTTGCAGTTTATCGGAAAAATTTTCTACTGTTTTGGCTAGTCCGTTAATTTCTTTAGTGTAACTTTCCAGGGCTTTGGCCGCCAATTCGGGCTCGTTTTTTAGTTCCGCGGTTTTTTTCGCTTCAATAAGTTTTTCATTGGCGTATTGGAGTTTTAATTCAACTTTTTTTACCGGGTCAAGGGTAAGGGTTGATTTAAGTCCTCGCCAAAGGTTTTTAATTTGATAATACGGACTGGCGGGCAAGAGGGTCGGTTCTTTGATATTTAAATCCTCGGCCGTGACGTTTTCGTCCATTTCCGCTTCGGACGAAACAGCCGGGACTGGCGAAGTTTGTTCGGCGTTTACGGTTTCTGGTTGGGATTCTTGAGCTTTAATTTTGCCGAAAGGCAGAATTAAAGCCGCGGCAAAAATTAAAGCAAAAATTTTCATAAACATTTGTTTTTTGTTCATATAACGCAAAATTAACGGATTATTATATTGTTTTTAGAATAATTTTAAAGGCTTTCATGCTCGAGTTTTATGCCGTCTTGGTCGAATCTCGCAAATCTTTGTAGAGTTATATGTTCGCCTGAGTAGGGATTGAGATAATGATAAATCGTATATTGTCCTGCGTCGGGTTGCTTTTTTAGCCAGCCCATTGCTTTTTTGCACTCTTTAACAAATTCCGTCGCCATTTGTTTTAGAGAATCCTTGCCGATGTTGAATTCCTTGATTTTATCTTGAAAAATATTTTCCCAACGGCTTAAAACGCTTTCAGGGGTCAATTTATAATTTTTTTCATGTCCGCCGGCAGCGAGTTTGAATACTTTGCAGCCCGTTTGTTCAAAATCGTCCAATGACATCCGGGGCGGTTCCGGTTCTTT
>CAZOLB010000001.1:0-74245 GCA_964580825.1 uncultured Gammaproteobacteria bacterium | reverse complement strand
TCTTGCAGAGCCTCAACCCAAATTGCTAACGCAACTTCTCATATCCGAAAACGTTGTGTGAAATTGCCGTGTGAATTTTTTTCATCAAATCTCGACATCGATGCAGTTATCAGACTCGTTCTTAGCGTCGCGGACTTGTTTTTATCCATATTTTTTAAATAAATATAATATAAATATAAACAAAACAAAAAAATGATTTCTTATTTTTTATTCATCATCGGTTTTGTTCTCCTTATTAAGGGTGCGGATTGGCTAGTTGACGGTGCTTCTTCTTTGGCCAAAAAAGCGGGAATTTCGGCTATTGTAATTGGCTTGACCGTCGTCGCTTTCGGCACTTCAATGCCGGAATTCGTCGTTAATGTTTTAGCCGGCATCAAGGGGACGGCCAATATCGCCTTGGGTAATATTTTGGGGAGCAATATCGTTAATATTTTGTTGATTCTCGGCTTATCAATGATTATTCGTCCTTTAATCGTGAAAAATAACACGATTTGGAAGGAAATTCCCTTAGCGGTTTTGGCCGTGGTGGTTTTATGGATTATGGCCAGCGATATTTTTATTGATAACGCTTCAGCATCTTTTTTAAGTCGGGCGGACGGTTTGATAATGATTTTGTTTTTTTTGATTTTTTTGTATTATATCTTGAGTATCAGACATTCGGATGTTGAGATTGGCGATAAAATAAAAAAAATTTCTTATTCAACTTCTTTTTTAATGATTGTCGGCGGTTTGGTTTGTTTAATTCTCGGGGGAAAATGGATTGTTGATGGCGCGATTTTAATCGCCGAATCATTGGGTGTGAGTGAAGCATTGATTGGTTTGACTATTGTCGCCATTGGCACCTCGTTGCCAGAATTGGCCACTTCGATCGCGGCGGTGGTTAAAAAAAACAGCGACATTGCGGTCGGCAACATTATTGGCTCCAATATTTTTAATATTTTTTGGGTTTTGGGAGCCACTTCTTTAATTAAACCCTTGCCTATTTCCACCGAAATCAATATAGACATTTTAGTTACGCTTTTTGCCACCTTACTTCTTTTTGTTTTCACCTTGATAGGAGAAAGGGCCAAATTGACCCGAGGACAAGGAGTCGTTTTTGTCGGCTTGTATATTATTTACGTTATTTATTTGATTATCAGAGGATAATAAAGTCACTTATTCGATTTTTTAAATATTTGATAGACGTCGAATATTTACAAAATGGCAATTATTCATCGGCAGAAAATTTGGAAAAATGGTTTAAAAATTTTTTACGTTTATTTTTAATTTTTTATAAGAAAATGACTCCAGGATTTGTTTACCGCGGAGCTGGTTTATCGGATTGCCAGAAAGAAAAAAGTTGGTAAGAAAATAGACCTAATCAGCGGAGTATAATAAAAAATCGTCCCCAAAGGATGATTTTTATTATGGTTTTTATTAGTTTTATTTTATATTATAAACTCAAATTCGGATTGACTTTGGTCTTTTGCCAGTTATTTTTTAATTTTATTTTTTGTTTTGAAGTTAGATAATTATATTTTAAAATCCCGGCGGCGGCAATCATCGCCGCATTGTCGGTGCATAAATTTTTTGGCGGGGTTAAAAAATTCAGATTTGAAAATTTAGATTTGAGATTTAGGTCAAATTGGTTGCGTAATTCTTGGTTGGCTGCCACGCCGCCGCTTAAAAAAACGGTTTTTGCCCGGTATTTTTTCACCGCTTTAATGGTTTTAAAGATTAGAACGTCGATTATCGCTTGTTGCGTTTCGGCGCAGACATTTTGAATAAAAATTCGGTTTTTTATTTTATCCTTATTTTTTTTTACCAAATAAAGAACCGCAGTTTTAAGTCCGGAAAAACTAAAATCAAAATTATCGGAGTTTATCATTGGTCTGGGTAGACGAATTTGTAGTTTGTGATTTGAAATTTGGGATTTCCATTGCTGAGATTTTTCGGCAATGGCTGGTCCGCCTGGATAACCCAAATTAAGAAGTTTGGCGATTTTATCAAAGCATTCGCCAGCCGCGTCGTCTCTGGTTTGGCCGATTTTTTTATATCTCCCCATTTTTTTTATTAAGCCGAGTTCCGTATGTCCGCCGGAGACAATCAAACTTACGGCCGGAAATGATTTGGAATTTGGAATTTGACCCTGTTTGCCGGCAGGCAGGAATTTGAAATTTTCGCCAATTGGCAAAAGCCAATTGGCGGCAAGGTGTCCTTTTAAATGATTAATGCCAATCAGTGGTTTTTGCCAGACATAGGAAAGAGTTTTAGCGGTTTCTAATCCCACTAAAAGTGAAGTAACCAATCCTGGGCCGTAAGTGACGGCAATTAAATCAATTCGTTTCGCCAGCGGGCAAGCCGTTTCGTTTTTAAGAGATTTTAAAGCCCTTTTGATAACCGGTAAAATATTTTCAATATGGGCTCTGGCTGCTATTTCCGGAATAATGCCTCCGTATCGGCGGTGAATATTGACTTGCGAAGAAACGATATTGGAAATTATTTTAAAATGGCTATTTTTGTATTCTAAAACCGCCGCCGCCGTTTCGTCACAGGAGGTCTCAATGCCCAGAATAATAAGTGGTCGTTTGTTTTTCATATTCAAAGAGTATTCATTTTATCATATTTACGGATTTCAAGGTAGGTTGACACAATTGAAAAATGGGTTTATTATAGTGTTGTTCTTTAAATTTTTTAAAAGGAGATTTTTATGACAAAGAAAGGATTAGGAGAGGATTCTTTTCTTTATCAAGCCAGGATGAACGGCATTAATCTTGACTTTCTTGAGGAATTACAAAAAATTCTTGAATTTGCGGTTGATAATTCCTTCGGCCGGCTTAAAATAGTCGAAGATGAAAATCCGTTTTTGGAAGATCAGATAGGTCATTTTTTAATTCTCGACGAAAAGCGATTTTGCGAGACGGATATTGAAACTTATGCCGCGGCGATTGCGGGAGCAGACCCGACTTTAATAGAGGCCTTATTCGAGTTCGCCCGCGAAGTCATTAAGCCGATGAAGGATCGATTGTTTCAGGGTTATAAGAAATCGCGCGAGGCGCTGTTTGAATTCGGACTTCGAATTTCCGAGGGTCAACGGGAATGGCAATGGTATTGGCAAGAGGCGTTTCGTTCCGGCGTTTGTTAACAAGAAAGGGCGTTTATTCGCCCTTTTAATTATCTAAAAGTTATCCACATTGACAAATTTTGAGAACTTATTTATCATGAAACCACATTAAAATAAAATTTAATGATCAAACAAATTAAAAGACAAAAATTTTGTAACCCAAGCGGGTGATTTCTATCCGTGTTTTTAGGCACACAGGAGACCGTTGGGCAGCGGTCTTTTAATTTGCTCTGGCAGATAGGTTTTTGTCGAAATTTCAGAATCGGCAGCGTGTCGTTCATTGACAATTGAATAGATATAATGAAATAGAGAGCATCTTTTTTATCTTGTTAGTTTAATAATGCGTAAATTCGCGTTTCTAACAAGATAAGTACGCCGAAAACTTGCGTTTAAGCGCAAGAAAATTGTGAGTTGAATGGTGAATTAGAAAAAATCGGGCATATGGTGGATGCCTTGGCACCAAAAGGCGAAGAAGGACGTAGCAGCCTGCGATAAGCCTCGGGGAAGTGGCAAGCGACTTGTGATCCGGGGATTTCCGAATGGGGAAACCTAACGCAGTTTATACTGCGTTGCGCGCCGCTTGCGGCGCGAGCGAACCTGGGGAAGTGAAACATCTCAGTACCCAGAGGAAAAGAAAATAACGCCGATGCTTTGCATCGGCATATTCCCTGAATAGTGGCGAGCGAAAAGGGATTATTTATCGACTTAAAGCTTTGCTGGTAGTCGGTAATTTGTCTAAACCTTGTAGAACCTAAATTGGATAAAGGGTCTACCGCAAGGCAGAATCTTTTATTCGACAAAAGACGACAGAGTTAAAATGTTTTATAAGGAGTTGAGGGGTAATTAGAATTTATTGTCTGTCAAATAAAATTGAAATTCGAATTCTTAGCCGAACGGTTTGGAATAGCCGACCATAGAGGGTAAAGGTCCTGTAGGCGAAAATTTTTCGAATCTCAGTGATAATTATACCCGAGTAATGCCGGACCCGTGAAATCTGGCATGAATCAGGGCGGACTATCGCCTAAGACTAAATACTTTTGGTGACCGATAGTGAACTAGTACCGCGAGGGAAAGGTGAAAAGCAGCCCGGTGAGGGCGGTGAAAAGTACCTGAAACCATATGCTAACAAGGAGTCAGAGCGTTCGCGCCTCACTTTCGTTCAGCACGAACTAAATTTAAAAATTAAATTTCAAAATGCAAAATTAAAGAAATTTTCTGATGAAAATTTTTATTGGATTGCCGAAGGTAATTACTCAAATTTTGATTTTTGCATTTTAAATTTTGAATTTAAGCGAGTGCCGAGCGAGAGCGAGGTGCGAGCGTCATGGCGTTCCTATTGAAGAATGAACCAACGACTTTTTCTCGCTAGTTAGGTTAAGCCTAAATATAGGCGGAGCCACAGTGAAAGCGAGCGTTAAAAGCGCGTTTTGATTTTATCAAAAGATTGGCGGGAAAAGACCCGAAACCGGGTGAGCTACCCATGGTCAGGGTGAACTTTGACGAAAGTCAGAGGAAGGCCCGAACCCGTTGGCCGTGCAACACCATGGGATGAACTGTGGGTAGGGGCAAAAAACCAATCGAACTCGGTGATAGCTGGTTCTCCCCGAAATAGCTTTAGAGCTAGCCTGTCTCGTAAACTTTGGGGGTAGAGCACTAAATGAGCAAAGGTGGAGCAATCCTACTTTGTTCAAATAAACTCCGAATACCAAAGCTAAATGAGGCGGAGTCAGACGATGGGGGCTAAGCTTCGTCTGTCAAAAGGGAAACAGCCCAGACCTCTATCTAAGGTCCCTAAATCCTCTCGCTAAGCGAGATTCCGATTTCGGTCGGAAGAATTAAGTGTAAAAGGTAGTGAAATGACTTGGACAACCAGGAGGTTGGCTTAGAAGCAGCCACCCTTTAAAGAAAGCGTAACAGCTCACTGGTCAAGTTGTTTTGCGCCGAAAACATATCGGGGCTGAAATTCGGTACCGAAGATGAGGACATCGTGCATAGCACGGAAATTTCAAATTCAAAAGGTTTGATGTTTCCGCGCTGTGCGCGGTGTGGTAGGGGAGCATTCTCTGCGCAGTGAAGTCGAACTGTAAGGTTCGGTGGAGCGCAGAGAAGAGAGAATGTTGGTATGAGTAATAAAAATCCTGATGAGAATTCAGGACACCGCAAACCCAAGGTTTCCTGGGCACTGATTATCAGCCCAGGGTTAGGCGGTCCTAAGTCTTTGACCGAAAGGTTAAGATGATGGACAGACGGTTAATATTCCGTCTCTTCAGTATTTTTTTTGATGGGGTGACGTTTTTTCTTATCCAAAGCGTAATCTGGCTATTTGCGTCTAAGCAATGAATTGGTCCTCTAGGCAAATCCGGAGGATATAATGTTTGTTGCGAATGAAATCTTCGCAAGGAGAAATTTTGGAGTCGAAAGAATCGAGAAAAACCTCTAAAATCCGCCGTTGGCGGAAGAAAATGTTGAATCCGTACCGTAAACCGACACAGGTGGGTGAGGAGAGTATCCTCAGGTGGACGAGAGAACCCTCGTTTAGGAACTCGGCAAAAAAGCGTCCGTAACTTAGGAATAAGGACTCCCCCCACTATTTTGACTGGAACTTATTCTTGTCAAAATAGTGGGGGGCGCAGTGAAAATTGCCAAGCGACTGTTTAACAAAAACACAGGTCCCTGCTTAAACCGTAAGGTGATGTATAGGGACTGATGCCTGGCCAGTGTCAGAACGTTAAGAGGAGAGGTGACATCGTTGTTTTGCAACGATTGAGCTTTGAATCTAAGCGCTGATGAACGCCGGCGGTAACTATAACCGTCATAAAGTAGCGAAATCCCTTGTCGTGTAAGTTACGACCTGCACGAATGGCATAACGACTTGGCAACTGTCTCAACGAGGGACTCGATGAAATTGCAATGAGCGTGAAGATGCGCTCTATCTACGGCTAGACGAAAAGACCCCGTGAAGCTTTACTACAACTTGATATTGGGTTAGGAATATATATGTTCAGCGTAGGCAGGAGTTCTGACGGCGCAAGCTTGTCAGGACGCCAATGAGACACTGCCCTTATGTGTTTTTAATCCTTATCCACCGAAGAGGTGGAGACAGTATCTGGTGGGTAGTTTATCTGGGGCGGATGCCTCCCAAAAGGTAACGGAGGCGTTTATAAGGTCGGCTTAGCGCGGATGGAAATCGCGCTGGACGTGTAAAGGCACAAGCCGGCTTGACGGCAAGACCTACAAGTCGCGCCGAGAGGAAACTCGAACTTAGTGAACCGATGCGTCCTCATGGTAGGCGCAAAGATCAACGGACAAAAGTTACTCCGGGGATACATAGTTCTGTGTCCCGTTTCGGTAGTAATATCGAAACATGTAAACGGCTAATAACGGTGAAACCCTAAACCATCACTTCGTGATAGAATTCCTAATTCCTAATTCCTAATTTTTAAACAAATTCAAAATTCCAATTTTCCCAATTCAAAACGTTTAGATTTTTGGATTTTGAATATTAGATATTGTTTAAGATTTAAAGTTTCGAGATTAGGATTTCCGTTGCGAATCAGTGGTTGGGCAATACCGTGGGAAGTTATTTGGTTTAACATCAAAAATATGATGTCTAAAAGACAGTATGATATTATTCTTGGCACAGTTATGGGTGATGCGTATATCCAATTAACCGGTAAAAAAAATGCACGATTAAGACTTGAACATTCAGAAAAACAAAAAGATTATCTTTTCTGGAAGTGGCGAGAACTTAAAAATTGGATGCAAGATAAGCCAAAAAAAATCATTCGTTATCATCCAAAATGGAAAAAGAATTATATTTATTATCGATGTCAGTCTCATTCGTCTCCTGTTTTTGGAAAATTGCGCAAGTTATTTTATTTAGATAATCGCAAGATTATTCCCGACAATTTTGAGAAGATATTCAAATCAAGATTATCGTTAGCAGTTTGGTTTATGGACGATGGCTATTATTACCATCGAGATAAGACAGCGTATATTTATTTGTCAAAATTTTCTGAACAAGAGACGAAAAAAATATTTCAGGTTTTAGATAAGCATTTTGGACTGAAACCAAAACTGGAAGTCAAAAAGTCTAATAATTTTGATTTTAAATTTCCAACTCAAGAGACAAAAAAATTAATTAATTTGATTCAAGAGGAAGTTATATCCTCAATGAGGTATAAACTCCCATTTACCAAGTAACCCCGTATCGACTAATCCTTAATGGAGAGGTGACGGAAATTTGAAAACCGTCACAATATGCCGTGCTCCCTCGTCTTCTTGTAAGACAGCAGAGGGATGAAGATATAGTCAGTACTTATCGTGAGATAAGAAATATACGAACAGGCTGGTTTCGCCCAAGAGTTCATATCGACGGCGAAGTTCGGCACCTCGATGTCGGCTCATCGCATCCTGGGGGTGAAGAAGCTCCCAAGGGTTTGGCTGTTCGCCAATTAAAGCGGTACGCGAGCTGGGTTCAGAACGTCGCAAGACAGTTCGGCCTCCTATCTGCCGTAGACGCTCGAAACTTGAAAGGACCCTTCGATAGTACGAGAGGACCTCGAAGGACGGACCTCTGGTGTACCAGTTGTTCTGCCAAGGGCATTGCTGGGTAGCCACGTCCGGTTTGGATAAACGCTGAAAGCATATAAGCGTGAAGCCGTCCTTAAGATTAGGTTTCGTGTCATCTGCTTCATAGGTAGATACGAATAATCACGAATTTTATTTTACGTTGATTATTTTAAATTCGTATCACCTATGGAGCAGGTGAGGGAGACCCCCGGAAGATTACCGGGTATATAGGCTTTAGGTGTAAGTTTGGCAACAAATTTAGCCGAGAAGTCCTAATAGGTCAAATTTCTAATTCACCATTTAACTCACAATGCCGCAATTTAGGGTTTTAGTCCCTAAGCGGATTATATTGAAATGAGAAGGATTGAAAATTAGGATTAGTAAAAATAGGCATATAATATTTTGATTTTCGAATTTTATTTCTGTTTTTTATTCGTCTTATCGCCGATTTAAGTGCAATATTCTCGGTGTCTTTACCAGAGAGGTTACACCTGTTCCCATCTCGAACACAGAAGTTAAGCTCTCTAGGGCCGATGGTAGTCTGTAAGGGCGAGAGTAGGTCGATGCCGAGAATTTTGCACTGGAATAGGTCGAATACGAATTTTAAAAACAGTCCATTTAAAACGGAAAACAAGAGAAAAATAATAGGCCTATTTTTATTTTTGATTTATTTGTCTCTGGACTTATTTTGTTTTTTTAACTAAAATTGTCGCTATGCGCGTTATAGCCGATATTCATAATCATTCTCGTTTTTCTCGGGCTTGTTCCCCTCAATTAACTTTGCCTAATCTTGAAAAATGGGGCGAGATTAAGGGAGTTAATTTGTTGACTACAGCCGATTTTACTCATCCGACTTGGATTAAGGAGTGTGAAGAACAATTGACCGCGGTCGGCAATGGCTTTTATCGGCTTAAAAACAGCGTCAAAAGCGTTTATTTTATTTTTACCACCGAACTGTCGTTTATTTATCGAAAGAATGAAAAAACCAGGAGAGTTCATGAAATTGTTTTAGCGCCCTCTATTGAAGCGGTCAAGAAATTAAATAAAACCCTGCAAGATAGGGGTTTTAATTTAAAATCGGATGGCCGGCCAATTTTGGGATTATCTGATAGAAATTTTCTGGAATTGGTAAAAAGCGTTGATGAAAAAATAGAGATTATTCCGGCGCATATTTGGACTCCTTGGTTTTCTTTATTTGGTTCAAAATCCGGCTTCAATAGCATTAAAGAGTGTTTTGAAGATATGGCGCCGTATATTTTCGCTTTGGAAACCGGCATTAGTTCCGATCCGCCGATGAATTGGCGGGTTTCGGCTCTTGATCCATATATTTTGGTTTCTAATTCCGATTCCCATTCATTGAAGAATATCGGCCGGGAAGCGAATGTTTTTGAAATTAAAGAAGCGGATTTTTCTTATGACGAGTTGATTAGGATTTTAAAACAAAAGGATATTAACAAATTTTTATACACTATTGAATTTTTTCCCGAAGAAGGGCGGTATCATTTTGACGGCCATCGGGATTGCGGCGTTTCTTTAGAGCCAAAACAGACGGTTAAATATAAAGGTATTTGTCCAAAATGTAAAAAACCTTTGACGGCAGGGGTTAGTTATCGGGTGGAGGAGTTGGCCGATCGTGAGTTGGGATATACGCCCAAGAATAAACCGAGATACAAAAGATTAATTGAATTGGATAAAATTATCGCTCAGTCTTTTGAGATTAAAACGCGCGAATCGCGGACGGTGATGGATGCTTATTTTAAGATGGTTAAAATTTTGGGTAATGAACTTTTTATCCTAATAGATTGTCCTTTGGCGGAAATGAAATCCAAGGGGATTGACGAGAGAATTATACAAGGGATAGATCGGGTTAGGCGAGAAGAATTGTTTATTAAACCGGGATATGACGGCGTTTATGGGGAAATCGGCATTTTTGGAAAGCCTGAGATAAAAAGAGAAATAGTCAGAAAAAAGAAGACGCCGCGCAATCAGAAAAGTTTGTTTTAATTCCAATAAGAAAGTTTGGGAACTAAGTTCCCAAACTTTTAAAAAGGGATTTTTAAACGGAGATTGACAGGATTTGTAAGTTTATAATATAATGATTGATGTAATAATATAATAATGATATGGATTTATATTATTATTTGTAGCGTTCGGATAATAATATTATACTAGAATTATGAGAAGAATATATCTTGACTACGCGGCGACGACGCCAACTGATCCGCGGGTGCTCAAGGCGATGAAGCCATATTTTTTAAAAATTTACGGTAATGCTTCAAGTTTACACGAGGTTGGCCAAATGGCCAGAAAGGCGATGAATAAAGCAAGAGAAGAAATCGCTAGTTTTATTAAAGCCGAACCGGAGGAAATTATTTTTACTTCCGGTGGCACCGAATCGGATAATTTAGTTTTAAAAGGGCTTTTTTATTCTTTAAAAATTTCTCGTTCGCATTTTATCGTTTCAAGAATAGAACATCATGCCGTTTTGGAGACCTGCAAATTTTTAGAAAAACAAGGCGCGGAAATTTTTTATTCGCCGGTTGATGAACATGGGTTGATTGATTTGTCGAGATTGGAAAAAGAAATAAAAAATGAAACGGTTTTGATTTCCGTCATGCACGCCAATAATGAAATAGGGACTATTCAGCCAATTAAAGAAATCGGTGAAATTGTCCGGAGAGAAAGAGAAAGAAGGAAAAAAGAAGGAATCAATTTTCCTATTTATTTTCATACCGATGCGGTTCAGACTTTTGGACATATACCGATTGACGTTAATGATTTGTCTGTTGACATGCTTTCAGCTTCGGCGCACAAGCTTTATGGGCCTAAAGGAGTCGGCTTACTTTTTCTAAAAAAAGGAATTAAAATCGAATCTTTGGTCCATGGTGGAGAGCATGAACGAGGCCGTCGCGCTTCCACAGAAAATATTCCCGGTATTGTCGGATTTGCCAAGGCGGTAGAACTGGCGGACAAAGAAATGGATAAAGAAATAAAACGGCTGAGCGGATTAAGAGATTATTTAATTGAAAAAATTTTAAAAAGCGTTAAAGAAAGCCGTTTAAACGGCCAGCCGAAAACAAGGTTGGCCAATAATGTCAATGTGAGTATCAAGGGCATCGAAGGGGAATCGATGTTGATTGACCTGGATCGTTTTGGTATCGCTTGTTCTACTGGATCGGCTTGTTCTTCAGCCACCTTGGAGCCGTCCCACGTTTTAATGGCCATAGGACTGGGACCCGAGTTGGCTCATTCTTCTTTGCGTTTTACGCTTGGCCGTTGGACTCAAAAAAGAGATTTGGATTATACGGTTCAAAAATTAATTTTTGTGGTTGAAAGATTAAGAAATATTTCCCCTTTGAAAATAAAAAATTAAAAATTTAAAATAAACGTTAAAAGGTTATAAATAATTTCAAATTTTTTAGGATTTGGAATTTGGATTTTAGAATTTATAAATATATGGGTTGTTTTGATGAAAATAGCCAAATAATGGATCATTTTCTCCATCCGCGGAACGTGGGCAAAATTGACGACGCTGACGCCGTCGGCCATGTCGGCAATCCGACATGCGGAGATATTATGGATTTTTATATTAAAGTGAAGGACGGTAAAATAACTGACGCCAAGTTTTTAACTTACGGTTGCGCTGCCGCAATTGCTTCGACTTCGGTTTTAACCGAATTGGTTAAAGGAAAAACTATTACCGAGGCGTTGGTAATATCGAATAAGAAGATTAAAGAGGTTCTGGGAGAGATGCCCACTCATAAATATCATTGCACGGTTTTGGCCGAGCAAGCACTTAAAGCGGCGATAGAGGATTATCAAAAGAAAAATGGCCAGAAAGAATAAGGAAAGCAGTATTGTGGCCGTGGCGATGTCGGGCGGTGTCGACTCGTCGGTCGCCGCCTTTTTATTATTGAAAAAATATCAAGTTTTTGGCCTGACAATGTTATTGGGCGACTTTGAAAGACAAGCGGTTAGAGACGCAAAAATTATTTGTAGAAGATTGAGAATCCCTCATTATACGGTTAATTTAAAAAATGAGTTTAAAAAGAGAATTATTCAGCCGTTTTGCCGCGAATATCTGAATGGAAAAACTCCCAATCCCTGCGTTTGGTGTAATGAAAAAATAAAATTCGGTTTATTATTAAAACGGGCGAGAAAATTAGGCGCTGATTATCTGGCAACCGGACACTACGCGCGTGTAACGCGTGAATTTTCAATTCCTAATTCTCAATTTTCAAAATTTGTTTTAAAAAAAGCTAAAGATGAAACTCGGGATCAGTCGTATTTTTTGTATCGCTTAAAACAAAATCAGTTAAAAAGAATCATTTTTCCTTTGGGCGACTTGACTAAGAATGAAGTTAAAAGGATTGCCGCGAAAAATAATTTGGCAATCAAGGGGCAAAAAGAATCGCGGGAAATTTGTTTTATTCCCGACAACGACTATCGAAATTTTCTTAGAAAATTCTTTAAAAAATCCGCTGTCAAAGATTCACGGCTGTGCGATTTTTGCGGCATTAAGAACGGGCCAATTAAGGATTTACAGAGTTGTATTTTAGGCGAACATCGGGGTTTGCCTTTTTATACTGTCGGCCAGAGAAAAGGCTTGTTAAGCGGTTTAAACAGGCCCTTTTATGTAATTAAGATAGATAAAAAAAACAATGCGTTAATTGTGGGACGGGAAAAAGACTTATACAAAAAATATTTTTCAATTAAAGATATAAATTGGCTTAATAGAGAAAAAATAAAAAAAGACGGAAAAATAACGGTTAAAATAAGATATCAACATCCGGGCGTTTTGGTAAAATTTTCTGAACGGATTTTGTCCGCCAAAGAATTAAAGGCGGAATTTAAAAGAGCCCAGCGCGCCGTTACCCCCGGCCAATCAGCGGTTTTTTACGCTGGCGAAGAGGTTTTAGGCGGCGGAATAATAGTCGAGTAAATCAAAGTTTAAAATTTCCCCAAAATAAAAAAATGACCTACTGTTATTGTTAGGCCATTTTTTTATTTATTTCTATTAATTTATTTCATTAAAGTTTTTGCGGCGGAGTTTAATATTTTCATCGCCTCTAAACCAACTTTAAGACAGCGATTGACGGCTTTTTCGTATTCTTGAGGCGAAACGACTTCTTTTTTATTTCGATTGGCGATAACGGCGCAAATCGAACCGGTTTTATAATTAAGGATTTCTCCCAAGATTCTAAAAATGGCGCTCGTTTCCATCTCGTTATTGATTACTTTTAAATTATTGACATTAAGAGTTTCTAAAATTTTTTGCAGATCAGGGATCAGAATTTTGCCGATTCGGCCGATTTTTCTGCCTTGCGGTCCGTAGAATCCCGGCGCTGAACAAGTCAGACCGCAATAAAAACCCCGTTTTTTGTTTTGTTTTAATCCGATATTTTGACAGCTTTGAATTAGGGCTTTGATTATTTCAGGCGAACCGGCCGTCACGTATGGATGGACTTTTGCTATTTTAGTGCGGTTAAGTTTTTTTTGTACGGCTTTAATAATCGGATCCGTTGAAGTATGAGGATAAAAAATGCCGATATTGTCCAAACCAATGGCGTATTGGGAGATGGCCAGACTGCCGACGGCGATATTTTTTTGCGCCGATCCGGCCGTACCCAGACGGATAATATTTAAGGGAGAAAAGTTTTTTTCCCAAATTTTTCTTTTATGGTCGTATTCATTTAAAATGTGCAATTCAGTTCCGACGATTTCCGCGTTGCCCGGCCCGATACCAGTGCCGATAACTGTTATCGGAATTTTTTTATAAAAACCGACTAAAGTGACAAATTCCCGATTTTTTCTTTCAAAAATAATTTTTTTATTATCAAAATATCCGGCTAATTGGTAAGCTCTTTGCGGGTCGCCGACTAAAAAAATGTCTTTTGGCAGATTATCGCTTTTTTTCAAATTGAGATGATATACGCTTCCGTCGCCGGCGACAATCAATTCCGAATTTATAACACCCTTTTTAATCATTTTTTTAATTTAGTAATTTTTATTATTATTTTATTTTCGAGAGTGCTGGAGGGGAGAATCGAACTCCCATGGGTTTCCCCACATGGTCCTAAACCATGCGCGTCTGCCAAATTCCGCCACTCCAGCCCGTTTTTATTTTAACATTTAAGATCTTTTCAGGCAAGAAAAAATGGCTCCTATTGACGAGGTCATAGGAGCCTAGAGATTTGTGGATTCATATCGACTTTTACCGCAGACAAGAGAGATTTTTCCCATAACTTCAGCGGTTGCCTGTTTTAAAATTTCCGGTTCTTGGTCGATTTTTTTTTGGTCGGCTTTTGGGAAACAGAAAGGTTTGCCGAATTTTATCCATTTTTTTTTGAAAAATCCGGTAATTTGTCCGAGCCAGAAGATAGCGGGGCCGAAACAGCCGACGGGAATAATTTTTTTCCCGGACAGAAGGGCTAAAACCGCTGCTCCTTTTTTGCCCGGCTTCAAGATTGAAGTGATATTTCGTCTGCCTTCGGGAAAAATTACCACGATGTTTTCTTTTTGAAGCTTGGCGAGCGCTTTTTTTAAACCCTTTTTATCAGCCGTTAAGTATCCAACCCTTTCCTCAAAAAGACCGAAGATTAAAGATATAAAACTGTATCTAAGCCATTGTCTTTTTAAATCAAGCGAGCCGATAAAATACATTTTTTTCTTTTTTGCCCAGACATAACTAAAAAAGAATTTTTTCAAAGCCACAATCATAATTAAGGGGTCATGAGAATTTTGATGATTGGCTGCCAGAATAAAACCTTCTTTCTTCGGCAAATTTTCCAACCCTTCGATCTTGCTCATTGCCGTTTGCGGTCGGAAGACCCAGTAGATTAAAGCATAAAGAATTTTGTACATTTTTCCTCCTTTTTTAAATGAACGATTATATAAATTGAAATTTTAGTTTTAGAGTGCGTTTGTTTGACGAAATCCGAACCTTTTTTGAATGGAACTGATGGCGCGCTTCGCGTGGCCAATTCGGTTGGCGAAAAATCGGAAAGTTTAATACTGGTGCCGGGGGCGGGAATCGAACCCGCATGGACTTGCGTCCACAAGATTTTAAGTCTTGCGTGTCTACCGTTTCACCACCCCGGCTTACTTATATTTCTCCTAATATTTTAAGCGATAATTTATTTTTTTCAAGATCCAGAACGGCGAACGTTGACTGATAGGGCATTCCGCCAATCTCTCCGGGATTAACCAATTTTGTTTTTTCAACTGTTTCTTCCCAGGGTTTATGGGTGTGTCCGTAGAAAATATAATCGTGTTTTTGCTGTTTAGCGAGTTCTTTCGCCTTGTCTGGAAAATGAGTAAAGGCGATTTTTTTGTTTTCAAAAGTAAATTCTCCGACCGGACCATGGATTTTTAACGGAAAAAAAGATTCATAATCGGATTTTTTCAGAATATCGGCGTTGCCGACTGCCAAATGCATTTTAATTCCCGAGCTCTTAGGCCAAGATTCAATCAGAGATTCTATTTTGCAAAGGTCTCCGCAATGAAGAATAACGCCGATGTTCTCATTTTGGCAGTAAATTAAAGCTTTTTTCAGGTTGGGAATATTGTCGTGGGAATCAGAGAAAATGGCTAATTTCATAAAATCTTTTTTAAAAGATTATTTTTTTAGGGCAGCCGTTATTAGTCATAGCATTTTTTTATTGCGTCGGTCAAGTATCTTGCGGAATTTATATTTTTTGTTTAAAATATTAAGCAATAAGAGCAGAGGGCCTAAGGAATTTTAAAAAGAGGAATCCGCTTACTATATTTAGCGCCGAGGCAGTTTTCCGATATTGCGGTCGGAGCCCGACTTTTCAGAGAAGGTATCGGAAGTTAATAACTGAAATACACAGAGGATAACTTGAGAAAAATTCGTTATTAAGTTATAAAAGCGGGCCGAGGTAGCTCAGTGGCCAGAGCAACTGTTTTGTAAACAGTGGGTCGCGAGTTCGACTCTCGCCCTCGGCTCCATATAGCCACGCTAGCGCGGGAGTCCTAATCTCTAAAATTAGAGATTCTAAGATTAAAATTTTAGGTTTATTAATTTTTTAGAAATAAGAAATTTAAGTAATTTAACTATTATGAGTCAAGACAATTTAATCAAATTTGAGTGTCCGGAATGCCATCGGATAAATTATTATTCCCGGAAAAATAAAAAGAATATTAAAAATCGCTTGGAGTTGAAAAAATATTGCCGTTGGTGCAAAAGACATACTCTTCATAAAGAAACGAAATAAGAAAATTGGGGGTATGGTGAAGTGGTATCACGAGAATCTCCAAAATTTTAGTCCGGGGTTCGATTCCCTGTGCCCCCGCTTCTTTCGTTTTTAGATTAATTTTATAATTACAATTAGCGGTTATGGCTGAAAAAGATTATTATCAGGTTTTAGGCGTTGATAAAAGCGCTTCTCCTGACGAGATTAAAACTGCATTTCGAAAATTAGCCCAGAAATACCACCCCGATAAAAGCGGCGGCGATGCGGAAAAATTCAGAGAAATTAATCAAGCTTACCAAATTCTTTCCAACCCGGAAAAAAGAAAAATGTACGATCAGTACGGCAGCGCTTTTGAACAAGCTCAAGCACAAGGAGGATTTAGCGGATTTGATAATTTTGGCGATTGGGCTAATTGGGCTGAGGCGATGAGAGAGGAAGGGGGGAGAGATCTTAATTTTGGATTTGGCAATCTTGGCGATATTTTTGCGGATTTTTTTTCCGGTGGCGAATCTTTTTTTGATGGAAGTTTTGGTCGTTCTTCAAAAACAAGTCGTCCCCGCCGAGGACAAGACATAGAGATAAAATTAAATATAGAATTTCAGCAGGCGATTTTCGGCGTGGAAAAAGATATTAGATTGGAAAAATACGCGTTATGTGATGTTTGTAAAGGGGTTGGCTATGAAGAAGGGGTTAATTTAGTCGTTTGCAAAAATTGTAATGGCAAAGGGCAAATTGTCCATACTCAGTCGACTTTTCTTGGGAGTTTTAGGAGCAGTACCGTTTGTTCTCGGTGCGGAGGGCGAGGCCAAGTGCCGGAAAAAGAATGCCGTCGGTGTCGCGGAGCGGGCAAAGAAATCAAATCGTCGGAGATAAAAATAAAAATTCCGGCGGGAATCGATCAGGGTCAGTCTATTCGGCTTTCCGGACAGGGCCATGTTGGAGAAAAGGGGGGAACGAGAGGGGATTTATACGTTACTATTTTAATTCGTCCTCATCCGAGATTTGAGCGTCGTGGAAACGATATTTTTTATGAAAAGGAAATCTCTATTTCTCAAGCCATTTTGGGCGGCAGAGTTGAAGTAGAAACAGTTGATGGGCTAGTGGAATTAAAAATTCCCGCTGGCACATCTTCAGGCCAAGAAATCCGTTTAAAAGGAAAAGGAGTTCCGTATTTATCTTTAAGAGGATTAAGCCGCGGACGGGGCGACCAGATAGTTATTATTAAAATTAAAATTCCCAAAAAGATAACCAAAAAACAAAAAGAATTGCTGGAAGGATTAAATCAAGAGGGTTTGTGATGATTTTAAAAGGATTGAGAATAAGGGTTAATTCTGGTTTTTAAATGGAAAATGTGATAGAATAATTGATGATTCGAAGTTTACGTCGTAAGTGTTTAATTTTTAGCACCTAATACGAAGATGAACGAGGCAATACATCAACAATTATTCGATGTTTTTTTAAACATACCGACGGATATCTGGCGTTTTATTTATTTATTTTTAAGCGAAACCTGGTGGTTTTTGCTTTTTATTATTTTATTGCCGATTAATCATTCAATTTGGCTTTTTTGGCGGCAGACTCTTTATAAAAGAAGCAGGGAGTACGTGCTTATGGAAATATTAATTCCCAGAGAGATTTCAAGGAGTCCCGCGAGTATGGAGCAAGCTTTAAAGGCGATTTGGGGGTTGCGAAATTGGCCTGAAGATGTTAGCGAGAGATATTGGAAAGGAGAAATAACCAAGTGGTTTACCCTTGAAATGGTTAGTCTTGCCGGTAAAATTCATTTCTACATTAGAACGGAAAAAAGACAAAAGGATTTAGTTAAAGCCGCCTTTCTTTCATATTATACGGAAATAGAGATAGTGGAGGTGGAAGATTATATTTCTTCTTTGCCTAAAGATGTAAATGATTTAGAAAAAAAAGGCCTTGGTTTATGGGGAAGCGAAATAGTTCTTGCCCGGCCGGAGGCTTATCCCATTAAAATGTATAATGAATTTGAGGGGAAAGAAAAAGAAGCGGCTGATCCAATTTCTTCATTTTTGGAAGTTTTGGGCGAAGTAAGAGACGGAGAAATGGTCGGCATTCAGATAAATATCGCGCCGGCTGAACCCAATTGGAATAAACGATGGGAAAAGTTTATTAGGGATTTGCAAAAACCAAAAGAAATTAAAACGGGAACGACAAAAGACGGAGAATCGAAAATTGAAAAAATACCAAGCACCCCGGGGGAGGTTGCTGCCATTAAATCAATAGATGAAAATCTTTCCAGTCAAGCCTTTGATACTTTAATTCGTTTTGTTTATATTTCTCCCCAGACAATTTTTTTTGATAGTTATGCCCGTCGAGGATTGATTGGAGCTTTTAATCAATATGCTGCGCCTAATTTAAATTCTTTTCGGCAGAATCACAGAATGAGCACGAGAACGAAAATTTGGGTAAGTCCGTATATCTTTCCAAAGTCCCGCAATAAATTGCGTAAAGAGCGGATTCTATCATTTTATCGGAGACGAGAAATGCCCGAAGAAACGTTTATGGGTCGAATTTTAACTTCTCATTTTTTAAATTGGAATTTTCATTCAAGAGTTGTTAAATTGACAGTAAGGGCGGTTGCCACTCTCTTTCATCCGCCAACAAGCGCTGTAATGGTCACTCCTTATATTCAAAGGTTGGAAGGGCGTAAAGTGGCGCCGGAAGTCGGATTGCCAATTTTTGGCGAAGAAAAAGCCTTAGAAAAATTTGGGCAATAAAAGAATTTAATTTGAGGAGAGAGAAACAGAATCTTATTGGTTTATTATTTAATCGGATTTTTATGTGGTATGTCATATTTTTATTTATTGTGTTTTTTATCGCGATTGGCGCGGTATTCATGACCGATATTGCTTCTATTTTGAATTTTCCCCTGGGAAAATATGAATGGTTTCAGAATTTCTTGGTTTTTTGGCGATATACGGCTCGTCCTTGTATAATTATTTTGGACATTTTATTGATTTTTTGCATATTATATGTTTTTACCAAAGTTTGGCCATTAAGACATAAAATTAAACTTTTCCATTGGTTAAAAGAAGAGAGGGAAAAAGTTGTTTACGTGGACAAAAAATTTGTAAGCCAATGGCAAAAAGTAAAAAATAAATTATCTTTGCCGACTCCGTCCAATTTGAAATTGGCGATTATTGAAGCAGATGCTTTAGTGGATAATTTTCTAAAAAAAGCGGGATATGCCGGCGATTATATGGCCGAACGCCTATCGCATGTTATTTCTGACGTGAAAAGTTTGAATGGCGTTTGGGACGCCCATATTCTTCGGAATGGTTTGGTTCATGTTTCTGGCTCCGCAGTTAGCGAGACGGAAGCAAAAATAGCGGTAATGGCCTTCGAGAATTTTTTAAAAGAATTGGGTGCTTTGCCAGAAAAATAAAAAATAAAAAAACACATACTTAAAAACATAAAAATTTTATAGAACAAAAAGATGAGATAAAAGTTATGACCATGGAAAGAAAGATTTTTTAGTTTTTCATATTAGTAAAGCACTTATGGCTGAAAAAATTCAGATTATTCGTTACGCTCCGCCGCCGCCGGAGTTGCCGGTATTGGGGAACGTTGATCCAAAAGACGTTTCTTTTATCGGGCGGACAAATTATGTGGCCGCCCTTGAAGAGAAACTGTTTGTTTTTGGAATAAAACGCGAAGATCGAGATCGCCATATTTATATTATTGGCAAGAGCGGTGTGGGAAAATCAAAACTTTTGGAACTTCTTGTTCGTCAGGATATTGCTTATGGCAAGGGAGTTTGTTTTATCGACCCCCACGGTGACGTTATTGAGCTTCTTTTGGACTTTATTCCCAAGGAAAGGATTGACGACGTGGTATTAATTGACCCTTCCGACAATGAGCACCCCGTTTCTTTTAATCCTTTATCTAACGTCGATCCAGGCTTCAAATTTCAATTAACCCAAGGTTTAATCGAAGTGATAAAAAAACAATTTGGCGCTAATTGGACACCGCGCCTGGAACACGTTTTCCGTTTTACCTGTTTGGCTCTTCTGGATTATCCTTATGCGACGATGAGGGGGATGATTTCTCTGCTTACTGACCGTAATTATCGCCAGAAAGTGGTCGAGTATATAACCGACGATATGGTTAAACGTTTTTGGGCGATTGAGTTTGCCGATTGGTCGGAAAAATTCGATACCGACGCTATTATTCCTTTAGTCAATAAACTCGGACAATTTTTAGCCGACCCGATGTTGAGGAATATTTTTGGACAAAAAGAGAATAAGGTAGATTTAGAAAAATTAATGAATCAAGAAAAAATAATTTTTATTAATCTTTCCAAGGGTAGGTTGGGAGAGGAGAATTCCAGTTTCTTTGGCTCGATATTTGTCACTAAAATCAAACAAGCCGGCATGGGAAGGGCGAATATTCCGGAAAAAGAGAGAAAGCCATTATATTTATATGTTGATGAGTTTCATAATTTGGTAACCGAGACGTTTGAGAATTTATTGTCGGAGTCAAGAAAGTATGGCATTTGTTTGACAGTCGCCCACCAATATTTGAGTCAACTTTTGCCGCGAGTACAGGCTTCGGTTTTGGGCAATGTGGCTACGATTATTATTTTTCGAGTCGGCGGCGACGATGCGGGAGCGCTGGAATCGGATATGGCCCCGATTTTTAAAGCCAAAGATATGATTAATTTGGGTAAAAGGGAATTTTATATTAAATTGATGATTAATGGCGAGTCCTATGATCCCTTTTCCGCCCAAACTTTAAGCGTCTTGTCCCCTAATCACCCATCGTATAAAGAGGAAATTATCGAATCTTCTCGACGCAAGTATAGTATTTCTGCCGATGCGGCAAAAAAATTAATTGAGGAAGAAGAAGCGCAAATTTTGCGAAGCGCTCAAGAAAAAGCGGCGATTAAAGAAAAAAAAGAAGGCTCAAGCGAAAGCGGTAAAGAAGATAAGAAAGATACTGACAATCCCCGACCTCTCATTTAGTAATCGTTTTAATTTTAATGTCATTTTGTTATGATACTTGGCGGATATTGTTATCGGTTTTTTGGGAGTTTAATCCCTTTTTATTTTTTAAAAGCGATAAAATAGTTGTCTTAATAAAATAAAGAGGTTATAATATTAGCTATGGCAGAAGAAAATAAAAATAGCAATTCTCTCGGGGCCGGAGAGGAAAATAAAGATATTATTTATTTAGCCAAAACGGACTTTCGCAACACCGAAAGAATTTTTGGCATTAAAAGAAAAGATAGGCGCCAACATATGTACGTGGTCGGTAAAACCGGTACTGGTAAATCGGTTTTTATCCATAATATGATTTTGCAGGATATTATGAATGGCGAGGGGGTTTGTGTCATTGATCCTCATGGCGAATTAGTCGAGTCGATTTTAAAAAAAATACCCACAAAAAGAGAAAAAGACGTTATTTATTTTAATCCCGCCGATACAGATTATCATGCTGGCTTCAATATTTTAGCCCTACCCGACCCAAAATATAAACATTTAGTCGCCTCTGGCTTAATGGGGATTTTTACTAAACTTTGGGCTAATGTTTGGTCAGCGAGAATGGAATATATTCTTAATAATGCCATTTTGGCCCTTTTGGATACGCCGAATACGACCCTCTTGGGAATACCGAGGTTATTAGTTGATAAAGAATATAGACAAATGATTGTTAAAAATCTTAAAGACCCTGTAGTTAAAGCGTTTTGGATTAATGAATATGAAGAATGGAAAGACAGTTTTAGGAGTGAAGCGATCGCGCCGATTCAAAATAAAGTCGGACAGTTTCTTTCCACCTCTCTAGTGCGTAATGTGGTCGGACAAAAAGAAAGCACTATCGACCTTTTCGACATTATGAATAAAGGAAAGATATTTTTAGTTAACGTTTCCAAGGGGAGAATCGGTGAAGATAATTCGGCTTTGTTGGGAGCGATGTTGATTACTAAAATTCAGCTTTCCGCCATGGAGCGAGTGCGTATTCCCGAAAAAGAACGCAAAGATTTTTATTTGTATGTTGACGAATTTCAAAATTTTGTGACTGAGTCGTTTGCCGGCATTCTTTCTGAAGCGCGAAAATATTATCTCAACTTGACTATTGTTCATCAATATATCGGACAGTTAAGCACGGAATCGTCTTCGACAGTTCGCGATTCGGTTTTTGGCAACGTTGGCACGATGATTTCTTTTCGGGTTGGCGCAGCCGATGCCGAGTTTTTAGAAAAAGAATTTAGTCCGGAGTTTACCGCCCAAGATATCGTTAATTTACCCAACTATCGCATTTATATTAAATTAATGGTTAACAGCGTTACTAGCCGTCCTTTTTCAGCTAAGACTATGCCCCCTTTTGAATTAAAAGAAGATAGAGTAGTGGATCCTCAGAAGTTGATTGAGACGTCTCGCCGTCTTTATACCCGGCCTCGACAGGAGATTGAAGATGAAATTAGGGAGTGGAGTAGTGGGATAAGCACTACGGCTTCAGGGCTTTATTTGGCCGAATGTTCGGCTTGCAAAAAGGAAACTAAAGTGCCTTTTAAGCCAGACTCACGCCGACCGGTCTATTGTCATGATTGTTTGGAAAAAATAAAAAGTGGCGAAGTCAAACCAATAATCAAAAACCCCCAAATGAGAACATCTTATAGAAATACAAGCGGCGTTGCTGAACTCTCGGAATTAGGTATAGAATTTAAAAAAGATAATCCTCCACGCCCTCGTCGTTAGTATTTTTTTGTTGTTTTAAATAAGAATTGGCGAGTCTATCGACAGTCAAAAAATAAATAAAGCAAACATAGATGAAGTTATATATTATTGCCACTCCTATTGGCAATCTTGAAGATTTTGCCAAAAGAGCTGTTAAAACGCTCGAGAGTGTCGATTTTATTTTATGCGAGGATACTCGTCGGACAAAGCTCCTTTTGGATTATTACAAAATAGCAACGCCAGTAATCAGTTATCATCAACATTCAAGGTTGGGAAAAATGGATTATATCTTGGATTTGCTTTCGCAAAATAAAGAACTCGCTCTTGTTTCCGATGCCGGCACGCCGGGTATTGCCGACCCCGGAAACCAGTTGATAGATTTAGCGGTTAAACGTTTTAAAGATTTAGCAGTTATACCAGTGCCCGGGCCTTGCGCCGCTATTGCCGCTTTGAGTATCTCCGGTTTTCCGACGGATAAATTTATTTTCTACGGCTTCATTCCTCATAAAAAAGGGAAAGAAAAAATATTGGAGGAGATGATTGAGAGTAAAATAACCGCGGTTTTTTACGAATCTTCTTATCGAATCGTTAAAACCTTAAAGAGATTAAAAGAATTAGAATTAAATAAACGGATGGTTGTTTGTCGCGAATTAACTAAAAAATTTGAAACTGTTTATCGGGGAAAAATAGAAGAGGTTTTAGAAAAAATGGAACAAGGAAATCTGAAGGGTGAGTTTGTCGTGGTTGTCGCGCCAAAATAATTTGGCGTTCAAAAAGAACAGAATTTTATAATTTAGGGTTTATCCCGAGGGAGAATTTATGAAATAAAAATTATTATTTTTAAATCAACGGTTTAACTAAAGGACAATACAAAGATATTTTGGATTAAACCAATTTTAGAAATAAAAAATTTGTATTTTAGACTGACGATGTAAAAGGAAGAAATTAGAAGAGGTATGGTGATAGATAGATTTTTTTTAAAAATTTTCAATAGTCGGATTTTGACAAATATTAATATTAAGTTAATATAATAAGGTTTCAAAAAGTAAGACGAATAAATTAGTATGAAAAAATTTTACATCACTACACCAATTTATTATGTTAATGATAAGCCGCACCTCGGTCATGCTTATACGACAATTGCGGCTGATATTTTAGCTCGTTGGCATCGGATGAAGGGAGAAAGAGTTTTTTTCTTGACCGGGACGGATGAGCACGGAGAAAAAGTGGCTAAATCGGCAAGGGAAAAAAATATCACGCCCCGGGAAATATGCGACCAGAATTCGTCTCGATTTAGCAAGGTTTTTGATATTTTAGATATTTCTTACGATAGGTTTATTAGAACGACGGAAGCGGACCACGAGAAATTAGTATCTAAGGTTTTAAACGAGCTGAATAAAAAAAAGTTGATTTATTCGGGAGTTTACAAGGGTCTTTACTGTGTTGGTTGCGAAAGGTATTATACCAATAAGGAGTTGTCTGACGGCAAGTGCCCGATCCATCAGCAAGAGCCGATTACTTTGGCCGAAGATTGTTATTTTTTGAAGTTGTCAAGTTTTCAAAGACAATTATTGAATCTTATTAAAACAAAGGCGTTGATTATTGAACCTGAGTCAAGAAAAAATGAAATTTTAGGATTTTTAACGTCGGAAAAATTGGAGGACTTGGCTATTTCCCGGGAGAAAGTAGAATGGGGCGTTCCCATTCCTTGGGATAAGTCGCAGAGCGTTTACGTTTGGGTTGACGCCCTTCTGAATTATTTGTCTGGAATCGGCTGGAAAGGGCCGGGGCAAAAATGGCCTTTATTTTGGCCACCGGAAGTGCAATTAATCGGCAAGGATATTTTGAGATTTCATGCTGTTCTCTGGCCAGCCATACTTTTAAGTTTAGGCGCTCCTCTTTTTAAAAAATTATATGTTCACGGATACTTTACCGTTAATGGACAAAAAATGAGCAAGTCGTTGGGCAATGCGATTGACGCGGAAGAACTAGCATTGGTTTTCGGTTCGGATGCCTTTCGTTGGTTAATTGTTTCCTCTTTTTCTTTTGGTTCGGACGGGGATATTTCCCAATCTCGGCTTTACGATAAATATAACAGCGATTTGTCCAATGGGTTGGGTAATTTAGTGAGGCGAGTCCTGGTTTTAGCCGCGAAAAATAAAAAAAATAGTTTTTTCCCGGATAAATCTTCGAATGCCGACTTTAAAAATAAGATTGCCAAAATTTGGCAGGGATATGAGGCGGCTCTTGAGGATTTTAAATTCGAAACCACCCTGGATAATATTTCCGACTTAGTCGCCTTTTGCGACCGTTATGTAGACGCGAAAAAGCCATGGGAACTGTTTAAAAATAATCAGCCCGAATATCAAAAAACAATTTATAATTTATTGGAAGTTTTAAGGCATTTAGGGTGGATGCTGTTGCCGTTTATGCCTTCGAAAAGCGATCTAATTTTTGAATCTCTGGGGCTTTTGGGAAAAGAAAAAATAAAATCTTTAGAACAAGGACAAAAATGGGGAAAGGTAAAATTTACTAACGTTAAACAAGGAAAAGCACTTTTCCCCAGACTATAAGACGATTTGATAAATAAAATGGCAATTTCGTTTTTTAAACTTAATTTTGGCGCTTATGACATTTTTTGACGTCATTCTTCTTTTAATTTTATTCGGTTTTGTTTGGTTCGGTTTTTGGAACGGGTTGATAAGAACGCTCGGCGGAATTGTCGGCGTTGTTTTATCTGTTTTTATTTCCAGCCGTTGGTACGAATCTTTATCTTTGAAAATTTTGAGTTTTTTGGGCGACAACTTGGGATTAGCCCGCATTTTGGCTTTCATTATTATTTTTGCCGTTGCCCAGTTTGTTATTATTTCTTTACTTAAGGTAATTAATAAGATTTTCAGTTTTCCAATTTTAAAAACATTAAATTGTCTTGCCGGAGCCGTTTTTGGCTTTATTGAAGGGATTCTGTTTATGGGGTTAATTTTGTATTTTTCCGCCAAATTGCCTTTGGGTTTTGGCTGGACGAACCTTTTGGACACTTCTGTCGTGGTTCCATTTTTGACCGGCGCCGGCAAAATCTTATTACCCTTCATTCCCGAGGCGATCAAACAAATTCAATCATTGATATAAGTCGGGGTAAAAATTATCGTCAGTCAGCGGACTTGTTTAAATTTTTTATTTTTTTAAATAAATTTTTATAGATTCAATATGGGAATAAGTAAAATTGCGAAAAGAGATGGCCGGGTAGTAAAGTTCAATAAGAATAAAATTACCCAGGCCATTTTTAAAGCCATAACTGCTTCTTCGGATAAAGATGGCAATTTGGCGGATGATTTAGCCGATAAAGTGGTAAAAATCCTTAATCGCCGTTTCAAAGGCAGGGTGCCGGAAGTGGAAGAAGTGCAAGATATTATCGAAGAAGTTTTAATTCAGTCCGATTTAGCCGATATCGCCCGATCTTATATTATTTATCGCGACCAGCATCGTCGAATTAGAGAAGAAGCTCGAGTTATGAAAGACGGATTAGGAATGATTGAAAAATATTTAGCCGAGAGCGATTGGGAAATCAAAGAAAACGCCAATATGACTTATTCTCTGCAGGGTTTGAATAATTATGTCGACAATGCCGTTACTAAAAAATACTGGCTGAACAGAATTTATCCGCCGGAAATTAGGCAGGCGGCCGAATCAGGAGATTTTCATATTCACGATCTTGGCAGTTTAGCTCCTTATTGCGTCGGATGGGATCTTTATGACTTGCTATCCCAGGGGTTTACCGGGGTCGCGGGCAAAATACAGTCGACGCCGGCAAAACACTTCCGAACAGCTCTGGGACAGGTGGTTAATTTTTTATATACCCTTCAGGGAGAAGCGGCTGGCGCTATCGCTTTTTCATCATTTGACACATATTTGGCGCCGTTTATTTATTACGATAAGCTGAATTATCAGCAAGTTAAGCAGGCAATGCAGGAATTTTTATTCAATTGCAATGTGCCGACCAGAGTTGGTTTTCAAACGCCATTTGAAAACGTCACTCTTGATCTTAAACCGCCGTCAACCCTTTCCAAGATGCCGGTTATTATCGGAGGTAAATCCCAGAAAAAAACTTATGGGGAGTTTCAAAAAGAAATGGATATGTTTAATCGGGCTTTTTACGAAGTTATGGCTCTCGGCGACGCCAGACAAAGAGTTTTTACTTTTCCTATTCCGACCATCAATATCACCAAAAAATTCGATTGGGACAACCCGGCTTATGAGCCGATGTGGGAGGCTACGGCGAAATACGGCACCAATTATTTTGCCAATTTTATTAATTCGGATATGAATCCCGAAGATATCCGTTCAATGTGTTGCCGACTGAGATTGAATAGCAAGGAATTATATCATCGAGGAGGCGGTCTTTTTGGCAGCGCTCCTTTAACCGGCAGTTTGGGGGTAGTGACTATAAATCTCCCTAGAATCGGTTATTTAGCCAAGAATGAGAGAAATTTTTTGGATAGATTGAAATATTTAATGGATTTAGCCGAAGAGAGTTTGGAGATAAAAAGAAAAATGTTGGAAAATTTTATTGAGAAGGGTCTTTATCCTTACTCTAAGTTTTACTTGCGCAATATAAAAAAGATGCGCGGGCGCTATTGGGCAAATCATTTTTCAACCATTGGTTTGGTAGGAATGAATGAAGCTTTATTGAATTTTATGGGCGAAAATATTCTTTGCGAGAAAGGAAGAAATTTCACCTTAAAGATTTTAGATTTTATGCGCCGCCGTTTGCTTTTTTACCAAAAGCAGACCGGCAATATTTATAATTTAGAAGCGACGCCGGCGGAAGGCACGAGTTATCGTTTGGCAAAAATGGATAAAAAGATTTATCCGCGGATAATCACGGCTGGGCACAATGAACCGTATTATACCAACTCCACCCAACTTCCGGTCGATTCCAGTCGGGGACTTTTTGAGGATTTGGATTCTCAGGATGATTTGCAAGTGAAATATAGCGGGGGTACGGTTTTCCACGCATTTTTAGGGGAAATGGTCAGTGATAACGCGACGGTTAGAATATTAATTAAGAAGATATTTGAAAAATTCCGCTTGCCTTATTTTACTTTTACTCCGACTTTCAGTATTTGCCCGGAACACGGATATCTAAAAGGAGAGCAATATACTTGTTCCCAATGCCAAGCAAAAACAGAGGTTTATTCGAGAATCGTCGGTTATCTTCGTCCGGTCCAGCAGTTTAATTTGGGCAAACAAGAAGAATTCAAACAAAGAAAAGTATATGAGATAGTGAAAGAGTAGGAGAATCGCTTTTGCTTTTTGATTTTTAATTCTTTTGTTTTTTGATTTTTTTTGTTATCGCCTTAACGGTTTTTTTATGAAATTTAAGGGTTGGCAAAAAGAGTCCTTAATCGAATGGCCGGGCAAAATTTGCACCGTCGTTTTTTTACCAGGATGCAATTTTAGATGCCCTTTTTGCTATAACACGGATTTAGTTTTAAACCCGCAAAAATTGCCCGATATTGACGAGGGGAATATTTTAAATTTTCTTAAAAGAAATCGAAATCTGTTAGACGGCTTAATGATTACCGGCGGAGAACCGTTGAAAGACCAAAAATTAGATATAAAAAATAAAAAATTGAATATAAAAAACAGGTCCGTTGGTGAGACAAAGGAGACTCAAAGCGCGTTAGTTGAGTTTATAAAAAAAATAAAAGAAATTGGGTTGGGGGTGGGAATTGAAACAAATGGCGCCAATCCTAAAGCAATTGAATATCTGATAAAGAATAATTTGGTTAATTATGTGGCGATGGATATCAAAGCTCCGCTTAGATCGGAAAAATACAGGAGATTGGCGGGAGTAGAAACTGATTTGTCAAATATTAAAAAGAGTATCAAAATTATTATTGATAACCCGATGATTGACTATGAATTTCGGACAACGGTCGTTCCCGGGTTATTGAATCAAGGCGATATTTTATCCATTGCTCGGAGTTTAAAAGGCGCTAAAGTATATTATTTGCAGCAGTTTCGATCAAATAACAATATGATTGAAAAGAAAATGGCGGCAAAGGAACCATATTCTCCGGAATGGTTTAAAAAAACGGTTCGGAAAATCAAGAATTTGTTTAAACTTGACAATGTAAAAATAAGGATATAAAATATCAGTCGTTGATAACTTGAATAATAATGTTAAAATCATATGAATAAAGATACAAAAAAAGAAATTGATATGATTTTCGGACTCGGACAGGAGGGAGTAAAAACGGAAGCGGATTTACATTCAGAAAAGAAATCAGCCCGATTTTTTGTTAAAAAGCCGATTATTATGGTGGCAATTATCAGTTTGTTGATTGGTATTGGAGCCGGCGCGGTGGCAGGAATCTTTACTTCGAGTTATATTTTTAGCAATTTTACTCCTTATTTTTTGTCCAATGTCGTTAATCTCCGTTCTTCAGAAATTCCTCGGACAATTGATCAGGATACCAGTCAGGAAGGGATGGTTATTAGGGCCGTTGAAAATATAAATCCCTCGGTAGTCAGCATTGTCGTCAGTAAATATGTTTCTCGTTATTATAGTCCTTGGGGAGACCAATTTCCTAATGATTTTTTTGATAATCCCTTTTTTAATTTTCCTTTTGACTTTGGGTCGGGACAGAATATTTTACCGGATAAGCAGAAAAAAGAAAAACAAGAAATCGGCGGAGGAACGGGCTTTGTTATCTCATCTAAAGACGGCTTGATTTTGACCAATAAACACGTGGTAAGTGATGAAGAAGCGGAATATACAGTCGTCACTAATGACGGAGAAAAATATGAGGCCAAAGTTTTAGCCAGAGACCCTTTTAATGATGTAGCGGTTTTAAAAGTTGAGGTTGAAAGTTTACCCGAGGTTAAGCTGGGCAATTCGGATGATCTTAAAATAGGCCAAACAGTAATTGCCATTGGTAACGCCTTGGGAGAATATCGTAATACAGTTACCAGCGGTGTAATCAGTGGAATTAGTCGGCGGGTGGTAGCCGGTGACGCCATGGGCAATTCAGAGGTTTTGGAAGACGTCATTCAGACCGACGCCGCTATTAACTTCGGCAATTCCGGCGGCCCATTGATTAATTTACAAGGAGAAGTAATCGGGATAAATACCGCCATTAATAATGAGGGTAAATTAATAGGATTTGCCATTCCTGTTAATCAAATTAGGCAGGTTGTAGAGAGCGTTAGAGAATATGGTCGCATTGTCAGGCCGTTTTTAGGCGTAAGGTATCTTTTGATTAACGAACAAATTGCCAAGGACAATAAGCTCCCTTATGATTACGGAGTTTTAATTGTTAGAGGAGATAGCGTGACTGAATTGGCGGTGATTCCCGGTTCTCCGGCCAATAAGGCCGGCCTGGTCGAGAATGACATTATTTTGGAAATGAATGGGCAAAAAATTACCGAAGAAAAACCGTTGGTTAAAGAAATTCAGAAATACAAACCCGGAGAAGAATTGAATTTGAAAATTTATCATCAAGGAGAGGAAAAAACAGTAAAGGTCGTTTTGGAAGAATACAAGGAGTAAAAATGCAGGAATTAATTATTCAATTAGAAGGTTTTAAAAAGAGGCTCCGCAAAGTCGGAGACTATCTTTGACTTGGCGGAAAAGAGGGAGAAAATAAAGCAAATAGAAGAGGAAATAGCTCGGCCGGAATTTTGGCAGAACCGAATTAGGGCGGAAAAAATATCAAGAGAATTGAGCGGGTTAAAAGAAAAAGTCGAGCAATGGGAAGGCATTGGAAAGTCCATTAACGATTGTTTGGAAATCGCCCGGTTCGACGAGCGAGATCAGACAGCGAGTTTGCATAAGGGAATAGAAAAGCAGTTTTCTAAAATAGAAAAACAGCTTAATGATTTTGAGAAACTGATTTTTTTAAACGGAGAATACGATCAAGGGAACGCCTTGGTTTCAATTTTCGCTGGCGCCGGCGGGGTGGACGCCCAGGATTGGGCGGAAATGCTTTTAAGAATGTATTTGAGATTTGCGGAAAAAAGAGGTTGGCGAACACAGATAATCGATCGCTCTAAAGGACTTGAGGCGGGGATAAAAAGCGTCGTCTTTGAAGTTGAAGGCGAGTACGCTTACGGTTTTTTAAAGAGTGAAGCCGGAGTTCATCGCCTAGTTCGGATTTCGCCGTTTGACGCCGAACAGATGCGCCATACCTCCTTTGCTTTAGTAGAGGTTTTACCGGAGTTGGATGAGATTGAAGAAGTAGATATTAATCCGGACGATTTAAAAATAGACACTTTTTTGGCTTCCGGCCACGGCGGGCAAAATGTCCAGAAAAATGAAACCGCCATCAGGATTACCCATTTGCCTAGTAAAATTGCGGTTAGTTGCCAGGCGGAAAGATCGCAAGTCCAAAACAAGGAAAGGGCCTTGAGGATATTGAAGTCAAAGCTTTATCAATACGCGCAGGCGGCGCAAGAGGAAGAAAAGGCGAAGCTGCGGGGAGAATTTAAATCGGTTTCTTGGGGTAATCAAATTCGCTCTTATGTTCTCCAGCCCTATCATTTGGTTAAGGATTTAAGGACAGGTTATGAGACGAACGAAGTGGATAAAATTTTGGACGGCGACTTAGAACAAATCATTGAAAGTTATTTGCGTAATAAAAAAGAATAAGCATATTTAAAAGAGTTTGGTGGCTCGGTCTCCAAACTCTTTTTGCAAGGGGGCGTTATTGATATATTTATCTTGTACAGTTATCTTGTCTCTTTTGCGGAAATGGGTTAATTTGAAATATAATGAATATCCTTACTTCAAAAATCATTACTTGGTCCTTGATTTTTTTTATTCTTGGCGTCGGCGTTTCTTCTTTTTTATCTCTTCCGTTTTTTGTCTATATTCCTTTATTTTTGTTATTTTTGATTGTTTGGCTGGTGATTTTGCCCACTAAGAGAATCTCGCCGGCAATTTTTTTAATTTTATTTTTCATTTTTGGCGTATTTCGTTATCAAATAAGTTTTCCTAAAATAGACCAATCTCATATTTCTTATTATAACGGTTCTCGGGTCGTTTTTCGGGGAAAAGTAATTAAAGAGCCCGATCAAAGGGTTGATGAAATTAAAATTACAATCGGCGATATAATTTTAGGAAATCTGCCGCTTCAAGGAAGGGTGTTGGTTGATATTCCTCTTTATTCCGATTACCAGTATGGGGATCTGGTGGAAATAAATTGCCAATTAAACGAACCGGGAGTTTTCGCAAATTTTAATTATTATGAGTATCTGGCCCGTTATGACGTTTATTCGACTTGCTATTGGCCGGAAATCAAAATTTTAAAGAAATCCGAAGTTTCGGATGTTTATTCAAAGATTTTGGTGGTTAAAAATAAATTTGAGCGTTTGATTGATTTGAATTTTTCCGAACCCCAGGGGTCGATTTTATCGGCTTTATTGCTTGGCCGGCAGCGTGAAATTCCTCAAGATTTACGCGCCGAATTTAGCCGGGCGGGAGTATCTCATATTTTGGCCGTTTCCGGCTTGCATATCAGTGTGCTTTGCGCCTTGCTTTCGTATTTTTTCGTAACAACGCTGCATCTTCGTCGTTCAAAAGCGTTTTATTTGATTTTTGCGATTATTTTTGTTTTTGTTGTTTTAGTCGGCGCGCCGCCTTCAGCGATACGGGCGGTTATTATGGGTTTGGCAACGGCTTACGCGATGAAAATTGGCCGACCCAAAGATTTTTTTAGAATACTGGTTTTTTCTGGTTTTTTAATGCTTTTATTCAATCCCAAACTTTTGAAATCAGACGTGGGTTTCCAGCTGTCTTTCATGTCCGTTTTAGGCATGTCTTTAATGGGGAGTTATTTTAATTCTCTTTTTCAAAAAATTCCTAATTTTCATTATTTCCCTCTACGCCATTATTTAAGCGCGAGTTTATCGGCTCAACTTTTTGTTTTTCCTTTGATTTTATATTATTTCGGAAATTTATCTTTAATCGCTGTTTTGGCAAATATTTTGATTTTGCCGGTTTTGCCGATTGGCATGGCTTTCGGTTTTATTTTCTTTTTAGGCGGAGTTGTCGGCTTGGCTAAAATTTTAATTTGGCCCAGTTGGCTAATTCTTACGTATACTATTCTTTTAGTGAAGTTTTTATCCGCTATTCCCGGACTTTCTTTTACTTTCGGCAAAGTTCATTTTATCATTGCTATTATTCTGTACGTTTTGATCGCATTTTTTGTCGTTCAAATTCTGCAAAGGCAAAAAAGAGTCGAACAGACAGATAAAAAATAATTTTTAGGGATCGTTATGACAAAAAATATAAAAAATAAAATAAAAAGAAAAATTTTGTTTAAGTGGTTGATTTTGTTTGTCGGCCTACTCTTGTTCATTAATTTGGTGGTTTTAGGTTATTTTTCTTTTGTCTCTTTCCCGCCAAAAAATAGTTTGAGGGTTGTTTTTTTTGACATCGGGCAAGGGGACGCGGCTTTAATCCAAACCCCCAAAGGGTATAATATTTTGATTGATGGCGGTCCGGAAAAGAATATTATTCATAAATTGGACAAATATATCCCGATAAATAATCGGAGAATCGACTTGATGATTTTAACCCACTTCGGACTTGATCACTTGACCGGCTTAGTCGAAGTTTTGGAGCGTTATCCCGTTAAACGAGTGGTGAGCAACGGTTTAAAAGATAACACTTTCGCCGCCTTGGAATGGAAGAAGATAATTGAGCAGAAAAATATCCCCCAGCAGGCAATCGACGCTACCCAGAGGATTGTTTTGGAGGATGGAGACGGAGAAATAAAAATGGATTTTTTTTGGCCGATTCAAAATCAAATTAAAAGGTTAAAGGGAGACGATAATTTTACTTCCCTTGTTTTAAAATTGACTTATAAGAATAATAGTTTGCTTTTTACCGGCGACGCTATAACCGAAGCGGAAGAAGAAATAATAAAATCGGGCGTTAATTTGAAAGCAGATGTTTTAAAAGTCGGGCATCATGGGTCAAAATATTCTTCCGGTCTTGAATTTTTAAAATTGGTTGAGCCGCAATACGGCGTCATTTCCGTGGGTGAGAACGCTTTCGGCCATCCCAGTTTAAGGGTTTTGAACAATTTAAAAGAAGTGGGCGCGGAAATTCTAAGGACAGACGAATTAGGTGATATTATTTTTCTCGGCGATGGAGAAAAAATAAAATTGACCAATAAAATATATAAATAAACCTAATATGGGAAATAATTAATTTTTTAAAATAATCTAAAAATAGAAATGCTTTAAAGATTTGTGTCTGTGGAGAGAATTGCAGATGCGGGTTTTAAAATTAATCTGCGGTTTCCGTCAGGTTTTATTTAATTCGACGGATTTTATTTTTTATCTTGACATTTAAAGAATAATTTGTTATTAATTATTATTAATTAATAATTAGGAGAATTTTTTAGAAACATGGAAAAAACATTGGTTTTATTAAAGCCGGATGCCTTGCAAAGAAATCTTTTAGGAGAGATAATTTCTCGTTTTGAAAAAAAGGGATTGAAAATAATCGGCTTAAAAATGATGAAGCTTAATGACACTCTTTTAAAAGAGCATTATTTTCATCATAAGAATAAACCTTTTTTCAAAGATTTGGTCAAATTTATGGAAAGCTCGCCCATCATTGCTTTGGCCCTAGAGGGGGTCGAGGCGATTGAGGCGGTGCGTTTGATTTGCGGGCCGACAGTCGGGAGAAAGGCGGATTCGGGCAGTATTAGGGGCGATTTTTCTATGAGTCGACAATATAATATCGTTCATGCCTCTGATTCGAAAGAAAGCGCGGATAAGGAAATTTGGAGGTTTTTTAATCAAGATGAAATTTTTGATTATCAGAAAATAGATTTTCCCGCCGTTTACGCTCCGGAGGATTTGAATTCCGATTAGTATTATGGTGTGGAAAAAATAGTTGCTAAATAAAATTGTTTGTGTTATAATAGCCACACTTTTTAATTAAGTAATTTAAATTAAGCGATTCGCGACTGTTTATTATATTTGAATAGTCAGTTTGCGAAGATGAGGCAATTAATATGGCAGAAAAAGAAAAATTTGTTAGAGGTAAATCGCATGTTAACGTGGGGACGATTGGACATGTTGATCATGGAAAAACCACCTTGACGGCGGCAATTTTAAAATGTCTAAGGGCGTCCGGCAAAAGGGCCGACGATAAAGGCGTGGACCAAATTGATAATGCTCCGGAAGAGAGGGAAAGGGGAATTACTATTGCTTTGGCCCATGTTGAGTATGAAACGGACAAACGGCATTACGCTCACATTGATTGTCCCGGACATGCCGACTATATTAAAAATATGATTACTGGCGCCGCTCAAATGGATGGCGCTATTTTAGTCATTTCCGCCGCTGACGGGCCGATGCCCCAAACCAGAGAACACATTCTTTTAGCTCATCAGGTAGGAGTTCCGACGATGATTGTTTTTCTAAATAAAACCGACATGGTGGAGGATAAAGAATTAATCGACTTGGTTAAAGAAGAAGTTAAGGATTTGCTTAAGAAATACGAATTCCCCGGCGATGAAATTCCCATTATTGAAGGTTCGGCTTTAAAGGCCTTGGGTTGCGGTTGCGGTAAAGTCGATTGCCCTCATTGCGGGCCGATATTGAAGCTTATGGAAACTTTGGACAGCTACATTCCCGAGCCCAAAAGAGATATTGATAAGCCGTTTTTAATGCCGATTGAAGATATTTTTTCAATTGAAGGCAGGGGAACGGTGGTTACGGGAAAAATAGAAAGAGGGGTAATTAAATTAAACGAAGAAGTGGAAATAGTCGGCTTAAAGCCGACCCAAAAAACCGTTGTTACCGGAATTGAGATGTTTAGAAAATCCCTAGACGAGGGAATGGCCGGCGATAATGCCGGTATTCTTTTACGCGGAACCAAGAAGACCGATATTGAGAGAGGTCAGGTTATTGTGAAACCGGGAACAGTAACGCCGCATACCGAATTTGAAGGTCAAGTTTATATTCTTTCCAAAGAAGAAGGCGGCCGCCACACCCCGTTTTTTAGCGGTTACAAACCTCAGTTTTATATTCGGACTACCGACGTAACCGGTGAGGTGACATTGCCGGAAGGAACGGAAATGGCCATGCCGGGAGATACTTTGAATTTGAAGGTAAAATTATATAAACCGATTGCTTTAGAAGAACAACAGAGATTCGCTCTTAGAGAGGGCGGAAAAACCGTGGGAGCCGGAGTGGTAGTTAAGATAATTAAATAAATTAAGACGTTTAGTTGATGTTTAAATGAATTTAGTTCTTTAGCAATGTCAGAAGAAAGAGATAAAAAAAGGGTGGCGAACGCAAAAAAGAATGAGGAAGTCGAATATCGGCCCAGGATTCGCATTAAAATCAAGGCTTATGACCATCGGGTTATTGATGAGGCCTTGAAGAATATTATTGAATCTTTGAAGCGTTCGGGGGCAAAAATTATTGGACCGATTTTTCTTCCCACAGAGAAAAAAAAATACACTATTCTGCGGTCAACTTTCGTCCATAAGGATTCTCAAGATCAATTTGAAAAAAGAGTTCATAAACGCCTGATTGATATAGTTAATTTTAATCAGCAGACGTTGGAAACTTTGACCAGTTTGAATTTGCCCGCGGGCGTGGACGTGGAGATAAAAATGTAATCAATTTGATTATCCAATTTTTGCCACGAATCGCCATTAATAAATTAATGAAAGTATATCGGGTCGAGAGTGAATTTATGACGATTATCGTCCGACCAGTTGTACCTTTTCGTTATAGAGGTTAAATTCTAAGCAAGCGAAACAACTTAGCCAGATTTGATTAGAGCCGGGGGTTGGACCGGATATAAGAAGTTTGGCGGCGACCCGGCTTTTATATTATTATAAATATGAAGTTTATTATAGGAAAAAAATTACAGATGAGTCAGATTTTCAAAGATGACAAGGTTTTTCCGGTAACTGAAATTCAGGCTGGTCCGTGTTTAGTCACGCAGATAAAAACAAATGGCAAAGACGGATATGAAAGCGTCCAAGTCGGTTTTGATCAAAAAAATAAATCTAACCAAGCCGAACGCGGCCGTTTTAAGAAAATCGGAGACAAAAACGCAAAAATCAGCAGATATTTAAAAGAGTTCAGGACAAGCGGTTCAGATCTAAAAATTGGGGACTTGATTAAAGTTGATATTTTCCAACCCGGAGATAAAGTCAAGATTGCCGGCTTTTCCAAAGGCAGAGGTTTTCAAGGAGTGGTAAAAAGGCATCATTTTCATGGTTCGCCGGCTACTCATGGACATAAAGATCAATTAAGAATGCCCGGTTCAATCGGCGCCGGCGGTCCAGCTAAAGTCCTTAAAGGGCAAAGGATGCCTGGGAGAATGGGTTATAAAAGAATAACCGTAAAAAATTTGGAAATCATAGACGTTAAACCGGAAAAAAATTTATTATTGGTTCGCGGCGCCGTGCCCGGAAGTAGAAGCGGTTTGTTGGAAATTGTTACGGCCTAATGCGGAACTACCTGCCGGTGTAGGCAGGCGAATACCATGTGAATGGCGCGAATTACGAATTACGAATAAATGAATGAATTGTCAAATATGATTAAGGTTGATATCTACAATCAAGAAGGGAAGGTGGTGGGAGAAAAAGAGTTAAATCCTGAGATTTTTGGCGTTGAACCAAAATCAGAATTGATTCGTCAGGCAGTGGTCGGACTTTTGGCCAATCAACGTCATCCTTGGGCGCAAACAAAAGTAAAGGGAGAAATTCGCGGCGGCGGCATAAAGCCCTGGCGCCAGAAAGGCACGGGACGAGCCAGAGCCGGCTCTATTCGTTCCCCTCTTTGGCGCGGCGGCGGCATCATTTTTGGCCCGAGAAAAGAAAGAGTTTACGACCAGAAACTTAATAAGAAAAGCAAAAAAAAGGTTTTATTAATGTGTCTTTCGGATAAAGTAAAAGAAAAAAAGATGTATATTTTGGATAAATTGGTGATGCCGGAAATTAAGACGAAAAGAATCAATTTAATTATCACCAGTTTGATAAATAGTGATAAATCCCAAAATGTTTTAATTAGTCTCTCAAATAAAGATGAAAATGTCATCAAATCCGGTCGGAATATAAAAGGAGTTAAAATGCTTCCTGTCACTGGATTAAACATTCTTGACCTTTTGAGAGCGGATTATTTATTAACCACGGTCGAAGGAGTCGATAAAATACAAGAATATTTTGGCAAATTATGTTTTTCTTTAAAAGAAAAGACAATAAGTCGGCAGATAAAAAAAGAGCCGGCGAAGGCAACAAAAAAATCGCCAAAGACAAAAAAGACCGAGAAATCGAAACCGAAGTCGGAAAAGAAAAAGGCGGGAGGAATGGAAAAAACAGGCCCCAAGAAGCCGGAAAACAAGGAGTCATCGGCGAAGAGAGCAAAGAGAACGGCGGACAAGTAAAAATGGAAAGTAAGCCAAAACATGATTTATTGAGGCGGAAGGTTAATATCGCCCCGGGCGTTTTAATAAGGCCAATAATCACTGAAAAGGCTGTTTCGGGCGAAACAGTTAATTCTTACGTTTTTGAAATTTTTCCGAAAGCAAATAAGATTTCAGTGAAAGAAGCCGTGGAAGAGATTTATGGCGTAAAACCAGTCAAGATAAATATAATTCGAGAAAAAGGGAAAATAGTCAGGTACGGCCGTTTTATCGGTCGGACAAAAGATAGAAAAAAGGCCGTAGTTTTTTTAAAAAAAGGAGAGAAAATACAATTTGTTAAGAAATAAATATGTTAAAGATATATAAACCAACAACTCCGTCTCGGAGAAAGACAAGTGTTGTCCGCGCCGAAGAAATAAATAAAGGCAGGCCTTATAGAAAATTAATAATTATTAAAAAACGCAAAGCGGGTCGAAGTAAGGGCTGTATTGTGGTTAGGCATCAAGGGGGACAGGAAAAGAGATTTTATAGAAAAATTGATTTTAGGCAGGATAAATTTGACATTTCAGGACAAGTAAAAAGTATCGAGTATGACCCGAATCGTTCTTGTTGGATTGCTTTGATAAATTATCTCGATGGCGAGAAAAGATATATTATTGCTCCGCGGGGAATAAAAGCTGGCGACAATTTTTTGAATTCAAAAAATAAAATAGAAGCAAAGGTTGGCAATCGTATGCCTTTGAAATATATTAATTTAGGTATGGCCGTCCATAATGTTGAATTAAATCCCGGTCAAGGAGGAAAGATTGTCCGTTCAGCTGGCAGTTCTGCGGTTTTGATGGGCTTTACAGAGGACGGTAAATTTGCTCAAATAAAATTGCCTTCTAGTGAAATACGTTTAATACCCAGTTCTTGTTTAGCTAGTTTAGGACAGGTAAGTAATCCGGAAAGGCGTTTTATTCGTTGGGGAAGAGCTGGTCGAATGCGTCATCGAGGTATTAGACCTACAGTTCGAGGAAAGGCGATGAATCCTGTTTCACATCCCCACGGAGGAGGAGAAGGAGTCTCTCCAATCGGCTTAAAACACCCCAAAACTTTATGGGGGAAGCCGGCCAGAGGCGTTAAAACAAGAAAAAGAAAGAAATGGACCAATAAGTTAATAATAAAAAGACGGATGAAAAAATTAAAAAAGAAATAAAAAATTTGCTTCTAATTTATTAAATTAGTTTATAATTTATGTCTCGATCCCTAAAAAAAGGTCCATGGGTTGATCTAAAATTACTAAAAAAGATTTCCCGATTAAAACCGGGAGATAAAACGGTTATAAAAACCTGGTCAAGAGATTCTGTAATTACGCCGGAAATGGTTGGTTTTACTCTCGGAGTGCACAATGGGAAAATTCATATTCCCGTACTTATCGTGGAAAATATGGTTGGTTATAAATTGGGCGAGTTTTCACCGACTAGAAAATTTGTCAGACATGGCGGTAAAATGCAAAGAGGATTAGAGGCGGCCGAAGAGAAAAAATAATTTTAGTTTATTGAAATATTTATGCAAATAAGAGCGACAAGTAAATATCTTAAAATATCTCCTAAAAAATTAAAACTGGTGGCCGACCTTATTAAGGGTGAAAACGCGGTAGCCGCTCTTAATCATTTGAAATTTATTCCCAAAAAGGCGTCAGATTTGATTTTGAAAGTTTTAACGTCGGCCGTCGCCAATGCCGAGCATGATTTTAATTTAAAAAAAGAAAATCTTTTTATTAAGGAAATCCTTGTTAATCCCGGTCCAATGCTTAAAAGATGGCGGGCGAGAGCTTTTGGTCGAGCTGGTCGAATTCGCAAAAGGACGACGCATTTGTCAATTATTTTGGAGGGAAAAATATTAAGCGATAAATCGAGATTGAAAAAAATAACGACGCAGAAGAAATTATCTCCGCTGGTTGAGATGAAACCGTCAGGAGAAGTCATGGTTTCCGATAAAAAAGCGCCTTTATCCAGACAACCCGCCGAATTAAAAGAAAGAATAAACGAGGATAGAGAAATTTTTGACGTCCGACGCCGGAGTAAACGACGCGCGAAACAACATCTTGATAAAGTAAGAAAAAAAGAAACAGGGGGAGGATTAAAAAAAATATTTAGAAGAAAAAGCATTTAAAAAGTTGTCAATCGTATTAATTTTATCGCGAATAACCGTAAATATTTATTAGCAATAATTAGCGATAATATTCGTAGGATTAGGAGTTTATTGTTATGGGTCGTAAAGTAAATCCGAAAATTTTCCGCATCCCGATGATTAGAGAATGGGAATCAAAATGGTTTGCCTCAGAACGCAAGTTTAGGTATTTTTTGGAACAAGACACGAAGATTAGGAAATTTTTGTCAGGAAAGCTTAAAAATTGTGGCATCTCAATCGTCAATATTGAAATATTAGCCAATGTGATGCGGATTATAATTCACACGGCTAAACCGGGTTTGATTATCGGACGCGGAGGACTTGACGTTGAGGATATAAAAAAAGAAATTAAAAAAAGATTTTTATCTGACAATTTTGTTTTGGAAATAAACGTGATAGAAGAAAAATTTCCAATGCTTTCAGCCGCGGTTGTTTTAGAAGGCGCAATTATTGATTTAGAAAAAAGGCTCCCTTATCGTCGAGTGATGAAAAAGGTTATTAAGCAAGTGAAGGCCGGCGGGGCTAAAGGTTGTAAAATAGTCGTCAAAGGGCGTTTGGATGGTTCGGAAATAGCCAGGCCGGAGAAGCTGATCTGGGGACAGCTCCCTCTTCATACCCTTCGAGCCGACATAGATTATTCCCGAGGAAAGGCGGCGACGATCTATGGAAGCGTCGGGGTTAAGGTATGGATTTACCGGGGGGAACGATTTGAAAATAAAAGTAAAAAAAATAAAAGCGATATTTAAAAGTAATTTAAATTTTAATGTTTTATATTTTTCATTTTTAGATTTTAATTTAGAGGAGCGCTTATGTTGATGCCCAAAAGAACAAAATATCGAAAGTCCCAAAAAGGCAGGCGGAGAATGGAAGGACAAGCGAGTAGGGGAAATATACTGAGCTTTGGAAATTTTGGCTTAAAGGCCTTGGAATCAAGATGGATTACGGCTCGGCAAATTGAAGCAGCGCGTCGTACTATTGCCCGTTTCTTCAAAAAGGGAGGTAAAATGTGGATAAGGATATTTCCATCTAAACCGGTTACTTTCAAAGGGGCGGAAATGCCAATGGGCAAGGGGAAAGGAGCAGTCGATCATTATGTGGCTCCAGTCAAGGCGGGGAATATTCTTTTTGAAATTACCGGCGTGGACAAAATTATTGCCCGCAGAGCCTTGATTCTTGTTTCGCATAAGTTGCCAATAAAAACTAAAATCGTCGAAAAAGCGTAATTTATTCTGAAATATGCAAGTAAAAGATATTAAACAAAAAACTAAACAAGAACTGGAAAGAATGCTAAGAGAAGGCCGAGAGAAATTAAGGACATTGCGTTTTGACGTTCAGTTGAAACAATTTAAGAACGTTCGCGAGATAAGAAAAGCAAAAAAGGCGATTGCCCAAATAGCCACTGTATTACGGAATACAAAAGACTATTCATCAACGCAAATAGAAATGTCAAGACGGGTGCCATCCAAGAGTGAATAAATGCAGTTTTTAATTCGCGATAAAAAGTAAATTTCTATGAAAAAAAAGTTTCAAGGCGAAGTCATTAGTGACAAAATGAAAAAGACTATTGTTGTTAGAGTGACAAGAATAAAAGTACATCCCTTATATAAAAAAAGATATCGCGTCGGAAAAAAATTTAAAGTTCACGATGAGAATAATCAGGCCAAAGTGGGTGATAAAGTTATTTTTGAGGAATGCCGGCCTTTATCAAGGGATAAAAAATGGAAATTAATTAAACGAATTACCGCGGATTTGAAAAACGAATAAAACAGAATCGCGGATTCGTGATTCTTAAAAATTCGTTTTAAATTCGAGATTAGTTGTTTATATGATTCAAGCCCAATCAAGAATAAAAATAATCGACAATACAGGCGCCAAAGAGATAATGTGTATTCGCGTCTGGGGCGGTTATAAAAGGCGCTACGCCGGGATAGGAGATATTATTACCGCCACCATTAAAAAGGCGGTCCCTCACACTATGGTTAAAAAAGGGGAAGTCATTCAAGCACTAATAGTCAGGACAAAAAAGGAGACAAGGCGTCCCGACGGGACTTATATCAGATTCGACGATAACGCCGCGGTGATTATTGATGTTAAAACCAAAGAACCGAAAGGCACGCGTCTTTTTGGCGCGGTGGCAAGGGAATTGCGCGAAAAGGGGTATTTAAAAATTATTTCAATGGCCCCAGAGGTATTATAAATAATACACAACATCGTCACAAATTTAGAAACGAATAGAATACGAATCGCGAATTCGTGATTCGTGGAAGTTCGTCATAGATTCGTAAAAATTAGCTATTAATATGCGTATTAAAAAAGACGATATAGTCGAGATTTTGACAGGTAAAGACCGCGGCCAGAAAGGGCGGGTGCTTAAGGTTTTGAGTAAAGAGGGGAGAATGGTAGTGGAAGGGATGAATTTAGTCACTAAACATATTCGGCCTAAAAGAGAAGGGGAAAAGGGGCAAAAAATCAAAATGGCCATGCCTTTGGCGGCTTCAAATATTATGCTCGTCTGTCCTCGATGTAAAAAGGCGATAAGGGTGGGTTATAAAATACTAGCCGATGGCGCGAAAAAAAGGTTTTGTCGAAAATGTAAAGAAATAATATAGCGGTTATAACTTGTGAAGTTTATTATTGCTAATAAATATGAATTTTAAACATAAATATTTGAAAGAAGTTGTCCCTGAAATGAAAAAATGTTTTGGTTATAAAAATAATCAGGCCGTGCCTAAAATTCAAAAAATTACCGTTAATATTGGAATTAATCGGGATATGGCCGAAAAAGATCATCGGTATGTCGAGATAGTTGCGAAAACAATATCGGGAATCACCGGACAAAGGCCGATTTTAAACATAGCTAAGAAATCCATTGCCGGTTTTAAAATAAGAGATTCAAGCACCGTGGGAGCGAGCGTTGTGTTAAGGTCGGCGAGAATGTATGATTTTTTAGAAAAATTAATCAATATCGCCTTGCCAAGAATAAGAGATTTTCGCGGCATTGCTCTAAAAAGCGTGGACGAAAGAGGAAATTTGTCGATCGGCTTTAAAGAACAAACGGTTTTCCCAGAGATAAATCCCGAGAAAATGGAAAAGGTTCACGGTTTGCAGGTGGTGATATCGACAACGGCAAAAAATAAAGAAGAAGGTACAGAATTATTTAAGTTATTTGGAATACCATTCAGATAAGGAATAATATATAACGGATTACCACGAATTTGAAAAACAAATCATCATTAATCATGAATTTGTGATTCGCAGGAATTCGCCATTGATTCATGAAAATTAGTTATTAATATGGCTAAAAAATCCCAAATAATTAGAGCTAAAAGAAAACCGAAATACTCTACTCGGGTTATCCGGCGTTGTTGGCGTTGCGGGAGAAGACGTGGATATCTGAGAGAGTTTGGCGTTTGCCGCATTTGTTTTAGAGAACTAGCCTCAAAAGGAGTTATCCCGGGAGTTAGAAAGAGTAGTTGGTAGTTTTTAAATAGAATATAAAATATAAAAAATACATACCAAAAAAATGAAAAAATATCGGAGTCTTAATTTAAAAAAGTTGTCAAATAAATATTCTTATATTTTTTATTTTTAGTTTTAGTATGCGCTTATGACAGATCCAATAGCCGACATGTTAACAAGAATGCGTAATATTATCGCCGTCAAAAAAACGGAAGTGATTTTGCCTTATTCCAGAATTAAGTATGACTTGGCTAAAATTCTGGAAGAAGAGCATTGGATTGAAAAGGCGGAAATTTTTTCTTCGGCGGGAGAAGGAGAGACAGGAGAGGATATTTTTAATAATACGTCTTTTAAGCAGATAAAAATCGCCCTGAAATATGACAAACAGGGACAGTCGGCGATTAAAAGTTTAAAGAGGATTAGCCGCCCCGGTCAACGCATTTATGTAAAGAAAGATAAGATACCGTCTGTTTTAAGCGGATTAGGAATGGTTATTTTATCCACTCCCCAAGGTTTAATGACCGGTCAAAGGGCCCGCAAAAACAGGTTGGGAGGGGAATTAATTTGCGAGATATATTAGTTTTTGATAAAGTATAATCTCATATAAGTGTTTATATAGATTGGAATTATTTTATAGAGTGTATGTCGAGAGTAGGTAGACAAGTAATTTTTATCCCTTCCTCCGTCGAAGTAAAAGCGGAGGCAAAAGAGGTTTTTGTTAAAGGTCCGAAAGGAGAATTAAGACAGAAATTGCCGGATTTTTTGAATATTGAAATAAAAGACGAACAAATAAAATTATCCGTTGAAAATTCTGAAATAAAAAATCAAAGATCTCTTTGGGGGACATTCGCTCGTTTGATTTCAAATATGATTAAAGGAGTGAATGAGGAATTTGAAAAGAAATTAGAATTGGTTGGAGTCGGTTATCGAGCCCAGGTCGGTAATGGGAAATTGACTCTTAATATCGGCTTTTCTCATTCAGTTGATTTTTTGATTCCCCAAGGCATTGGAATAAAAGTGGAACAGAATATTATTATCATTAGGGGCGTTGATAAACAGTTGGTGGGAGAAACAGCCGCTCGGATTAGACGTTTAAAAAAACCGGAACCCTACAAGGGCAAGGGGATTAAATATTTTGGCGAATTTATTAAAAGGAAAGCCGGAAAGAAAGCGGTCGCTTCAAGTAAATAAGGTTCAGGTTTATTTAAATAAAAAGATATGTTAATAAAACATCATCAAAGGCAAATGCGGCATCGGCGGGGACGCAGCAAGATTTACGGCACCACTCAAAAGCCAAGACTTTGTGTTTTTAGAAGCAATAGGTATATTTATGCTCAGTTGATTGATGACAGCCGTGGACAGACGTTGGTGGCGGCTAGGGTGCAGGAAGTCCTGCCTAAAATCGAAGGTAAAAAAGAAAAAGCGACTATTAACAAAACAGCCGTGGCTCTTGAGATAGGAAAACTTTTGGCGCAGAAAGCGCTTGAAAGGGGGATAAGACGAACGGTTTTTGACAGAGGAGGATATAAATATCATGGCCGAGTGAAGGCCGTAGCCGAAGGGGCAAGGGCGGGCGGATTGGAATTTTAAAAAAAGTCGTTGGAATTGAGATTATGGTGATTTAATTAAAATATATTTTTATAAGATGATAGTTTAATATTATGGTTAAAGAAAGGAGAGTAAAAAGCAGATCTTTGCCCGAGGTTGGCACTAAACCGGAGTTTGAACAGCGGTTAATCGATTTGGCGCGAGTAACCAGAGTGGTTAAAGGGGGAAAACGTTTGAGTTTTCGAGCTTGTATTGCCATAGGAGACCGCAAGGGTAAGGTCGGCGTAGGAGTGGCTAAGGGGGCCGACGTATCAATGGCTATTGAAAAAGCAGTGCGTCAAGCCAATAAAAATTTAATAAATGTCGAATTCATCAATGGCACGATCCCTTATTGGATTAAAATGAAATATGGAGCGGCTCGAATTTTGCTTAGACCGGCCTCTAAAGGGCATGGAATCGTCGCGGGCGGAGCAGTAAGATCAATTTTAACTTTGGCGGGAGTGAAGAATGTTACGGCTAAAATATTAGGGTCAAAGAACAAAATTAATAACGTTCGCGCCGCTATTAATGCTTTAAGCGCTTTAAAGCCGAGAATTGACAAAAAGGCCAAATAAGCAACAGATAATTTTTAGTTAAAGTATTTATGATTAACCTTTCTAATTTACAAGTAAAATCGAATTCAAAACATCGTCGTAAACGCCGAGGTCGAGGCAATGCTTCGGGGCATGGTGCTTATTGCGGTCGCGGCCAAAAGGGCCAACGTTCAAGATCAGGAGGAAAAAGGGGCCTTAAAATAAAAGGTTTAAAACGAAATATTAAAAGTTTTCCCAAATTTAGCGGTTTTAAATCTTTAATCCCCAAATTCCAAATTATTTCTTTAGAGGGTATCCAAAAAAAATTCAAAAATACCGAAGTTGTCGGCTTAAAAGAGTTGATCGCCGCCGAATTGATAAAAAACAGCCGTCAAAGAGTTAAAATTTTATATAACCCCTTGTCTGACAAAAAAATATCGTTGCCAGCGAGGATTGAAGCCCATGCTTTTTCTAAAAAAGCCAAAGAAGCCATAGAAAAAGCCGGCAGCCGGGTCATCATCATCAATAAATAAAAATAAGGGATTTATGATTTTTGAGAAAATAAGACAAATTTGGCAAATTAAAGATTTGAGAAATAATTTGATTTTTGTTATCGCCATGTTGGTGATTTTCAGAATCGCTTCTCATATTCCGTTGCCGGGCATCAACCTTGCCAATCTTAAAGATTTATTTTCTCGCAATGAAATGCTGGGGATGTTGAATATTCTTTCCGGGGGTGCTATGGCTAATTTTTCCATTGTGGCGATGGGCGTTGCTCCCTACATTACCGCTTCCATTATTATGCAGCTTTTGACCATGATTTTTCCCAAATTGGAAGAATTAAGTAAAGAAGGGTCGAGCGGATACCAGAAGATTAACCAATATTCTCGTTTATTAACCGTTCCTTTGGCTTTATTGCAATCGTACGGAATGATAATGATTTTCCGGCAATCGTCGCAGTCGATTGTCAGTTTTTCGTCAAAATTTGACTTAATCCGCATGCTGGTGGTAATGTCGGCCGGAACAATGTTTCTAATGTGGTTAGGAGAACTGATTACTGAAAAGAAAATAGGCAATGGTATTTCCTTGATAATTTTCGCCGGTATAGTTGAAAGATTGCCCGTTTCTTTACAGCAGGTCATCGCCACTTTTTCCAAGGAGCAGTTAATAAATATGGCGGTTTTGCTGTTTTTAGCTTTGATTACCGTCGCCGGCGTGGTAATTATAACGGAGGCACAGCGGAATATTCCGGTTACTTATGCCCGCCGAATTCGCGGCAACCGCATGTATGGAGGCATGGATACTTATTTGCCCTTGAGGGTTAATCAGGCTGGAATGATTCCTATTATTTTTGCGATTTCCATTGTTCTTTTCCCCGGCTTAATCGGGCAGCTTATGACAAGATCTGGTTCGGGTTTAGTGGCGGGAATTGGTCGAATTCTGGCAAATTTTACGCAAAATCAATTGATTTACGGCATTACTTATTTTATATTAGTGGTGGCTTTTACTTATTTTTATACCAGTATTATTTTTCACCCAATCCAAATTGCCGATAATTTACAGAAACAAGGAGGATTTGTTCCTGGTTTAAGGCCTGGACAACCGACAGCGAAATATTTATCCAATGTTAGCAACCGAATAATGCTGGCGGGAGCGCTGTCGTTGGGATTGATTGCCGTTCTGCCGATTATTACGCAGAATCTTTTTAAAATGTCTGCTTTTGTTGTAGGGGGAGCGGCGATTTTGATTGTCGTTAGCGTGGTTTTGGAAACGGTTAAGCAAATTCAGGCCCAAATTTCAATGCATGAGTACGAAGGGCTATAAGATATTAATTAGTGAAATACGATTCTATGTCCAAGAAAATTTTAAATATTATTCTTTTAGGGCCGGCTGGGTCGGGTAAGGGTACTCAAGCCGAGTTTTTAATTAAGAAATATAATCTGCAAAAGATAGAAGCGGGAGAATTGGTGAGGCAAAAAGCAAAAGAGAATTCTGAATTGGGGAAAAAAGTGCATAAAATACATAAAAGTGGGCGACATTGTCCCGATAAAATAATGTTAGGTTTAGTTCAAGAGGCGTTTAGAAAAATAAAAACCAAAAGAGGCATTCTTGTAGACGGTTATCCTCGAACGATTGGTCAGGCCAGAGATCTGGATAAATTAATGAATAACTCGAGGATTCAGGGAGAGATTTACGCCATTTGGATTAACGTGGGTAATAAAGAGTCGCTTAGGCGTCTTTTAAATCGCTCGGTTTGCAGTCGGTGTAAAACGGTATTTGCCGGCCGAAATAAAAAAAAGTGCCCCAAATGCAGCGGCGAGATAGTGGTTAGGGATTACGATATTGACGGGGTGGCAATTAGAAAAAGGTTGAGCTGGTTTGACGAAAAAGTGATGCCGGCTATCGAGTATTATCGGGAAAAAGATATGTTGATTAAAGTTAACGGCGAACAGCCGGTAAAAAAGGTTTTTAAAGATATTTTGAAAAAATTAAAAATTTGAAGGTAAAATATTAGAATGGTTAGGAAGACAAAAAGGATGCGTTTTACCTTTGAATTTAATTGAGCGAAACGAGGGAATATGATTCCCATAAAAACGGAAAAGGAAATTGAAATAATGCGTCGAGCCGGTCGTCTTTTGGCAGGAGTGATGAAAGAAGTGGTTTCGCGGACAGAAGAAGGCGTTTCTACTTTTTTTTTAGACCAACTAGCCGAAGATTTAATTTTAAAGGCTGGCGCCGAGCCGGCTTTTAAAGGCTTTAAGGATAGGGGAAGAGTTTATCCTGCCGTTCTCTGCGCTTCGGTCAATAATCAGGTAGTCCATGCGATTCCTGAAGAGAATCAAATTCTTAAAGTCGGCGATATTATTGGTTTGGATTGCGGCTTGAAATACCAAGGTTATTACGCCGACATGGCAGTAACTGTTCCGATAGGGCAAATTTCAAAAAAAGCTGGAAAATTGATTAAGGTGACCGAAAAATCATTAGCGCTGGCCGTAAAAAAAATAAAACCAGGCGCCTATTTAGGCGATTTATCTCAGGCAATCCAGTCTTGTGTGGAAAAAAGGGGGTTTTCGGTTGTTCGCCATCTTTCCGGCCACGGCATTGGTAAAGAACTTCATGAAGAGCCGACTATTTTAAATTATGGAAAAAAGGGAGCCGGCCCAATTTTAAAAGCGGGAATGGTCTTAGCCGTCGAGCCAATGGTTAATATTGGCGATTGGAAAGTGAAAATTTTGGACGATGGTTGGACTATTGTTACCAGCGACGGCAGTTTGTCCGCCCATTTTGAGCATACAATATTAGTCACTAAAACTGGATCAGAGATTTTAACAAAAATTTAAAGTTATTTTTTCAGAATTATCCACAGGTAACTCCTTGTTTTTTTTATTTAAGGTGCTATACTATTAAATAGTGAGAGGGACCGAGGGATGAAATCAAAGCTCTTGTCCCGGGACAAGAGAGAGTTTTCATGGGGTGAGGGTTGGGTGAGGGTTTCGCATAAGAGATCTCAACCCGCTAAAAGGGGGGAACGTTTCTAAGGAGTGAAGAAGCAAGTAACTCTTGAGAAAAGGCGAAGAAAACTCCCCTTGGTCCCGTATGTAATCCCCGATGGGGTCGTGATAGATGACCGCTGCGATACGATACTGCCAGCGGTCTTTTATTTTTTCGATTATTATTAATAGATATGAAACAGAGGTTCTTTTGTTCTTTTGTCCTTTTGTTATAATATTATTATGATTTTAGCTGTTGATTATGGAAAAAAATGGGTAGGCGTGGCCATTGCTTTTGGTTCGTTGATTGAGAACAAAGGTTTTAATAGCTGTCCGCCAATCGCCATGCCGTACAAAATTTTAACCAACAAAAATAATTCTATTTTGTTAAAGACCTTAAAAGAAATCATTGGAAAAGAAAAAATAGAAAAAATTGTTATCGGTCGGCCATTAGGTTTATCGGGGATGGTTACGGAGCAGACAAAAGTTATTGACAGATTTATTGAGACGCTGAAAAGGGAGATAAATGTTCCAGTTATTGGTTTCGACGAGCGATTGACCAGCCAGGAAGCAAAGAGATTGTCGGGCGAAGATAAAAATGAACATGCTATCGCCGCAACAATTATTTTACAGGATTATCTCGACAGGTTGGATAATTTAATTTCTAATCCTTAATTGCTTAATTATGTTGTTCTTAATTTTATTTTTAATTGGTTTTATTCTTTCGGTTGTTTTTACTTTTTTGATTCGCCGTTTGGCTATAAAATGGCGAATTCTTGATTATGCGGGAGTGATAGAGCGTAAAATTCATCGTGAAGCGACGCCTCTTTTAGGCGGGACGGCTATTTTCATCGTTTTCTTTATTGTTTTGTTTATTATTTATTTTAACCCCTGGAATTTAATTCCGGAATTAGGCGGATTTATCAGGAAAATCCCAATTAAACATTTAGCGGGCATATTTATTGCCGGCTTGTTTTTAATGGTCGGGGGGTTTTTAGATGATAAATACAATGTAAAACCGCAGAAACAGATTATTTGGCCGATTTTGGCTTGTTTGGCGGTTATTGCCAGCGGCATCGGCATTGAGTTTATTAATAATCCTTTAAGAGAAGGTTATTTATATTTTGACAAGGTAAAAATTGAGATAATCCGTCTAAACGGAATTCCATATTATTTTACGCCTCTTGCTGATATTATAACTTTTATTTGGTTAATGGTTTTAATGTATGCCACCAAATTGCTCGACGGACTGGATGGCTTGGTCTCGGGAATGACGGTTATCGGATCTTTAACTATTGCCGGACTTTGTTTTTTAACCAGGTTTTATCAGCCTGACATTGGAATAATGGCCTTGATTTTAGCCGGCGCTGGTTTAGGATTTTTGGTTTTTAATTTCCATCCGGCAAAGATTTTTTTAGGCGAAGGAGGGAGTCTTTTTGCCGGTTTTATATTGGGAATTTTGGCAATAATTTCAGGCGGCAAATTGGCAACCACTTTTTTAATTCTCGGCTTGGCAATCATCGATCTTATTAGCGTGGTTATTCAAAGAATTTTTATTGAACATCGTTCGCCGTTTTCAGGTGATCAGAAACATCTCCATTTCCGCTTATTAAACATTGGATTTTCACATCGCGGGACAGCTATCTTTTATTGGTTAGTTGCGGTTTTTTTTGGATTTATTTCCTTATTTGCCAGGACTACGGGCAAAGTGATTGCTTTGTTTTTTTTAATTGCCTTAGCTAGCTGTTTAATTGTTTTCTTTTCCTTTCGGCAGTTTGGTTTTAAAAAGACGGTTGAAAAAAAATAAAGAAAATGGTATAATAACCACTATGGTAGAAGTCGAAAAAGAGGGAGAAGAAGTAAAAGATATAGTTTTTTTTGCCAAAACGGAGGGCGACGGTCCTCGGCGCGAACTGGGCCTTAAAAGGGAAGACCGCCGGCGGCATATGTATTTGATTGGTGTAGCGGGAAGCGGCAAGTCAAGGACGATGGAAAAAATGATTTGTCAGGACATTTTATCCGGCCATGGCGTCGCTTTAATTGATTTTTATGGCGGTTTGGCTAAAAGGGTAGTGGATTTTATTCCTTCTTCTCGCGTTAATGATACGATTTATCTTAATCTTGCGGACGTAAAAAATCCTTTTTCTTTTAATATTTTAAAGGGAGTCGGGGGAAATTATCAGCATTTTTTGGTTGTTTCGAATCTTGTTGCGGCTTTGGAGAAAATTAAAAGTGAATTGCCTAATCCTCGTGTGATCCATGTGTTGCGCAATATTATTTTAGCTTTATTGGAATATCAGTCCCCAACACTTTTAGGTGTTAAAAGAATGTTGCTCGACGAAGAATATAGGCGGAAGGTGGTAGAGAGAGTAAGCGACGAGGGAGTAAAAGCGTTTTGGGAGAAGGAATATCCGCGATATGATGAGCGTTTACGAACTGAAGTTATAATCCCCATACAAGAGAAAATTGGCGCTTTTTTCTCTATTCCTTTAGTGAGAAATATTGCCGGACAAGTTAGCTCGAAAGTTGACATCGATGAAGTTATCAATAAAGAGAAAATTTTAATAGTAAATTTGTCAAAAGCGATAGTTGGGGAAGAAATAGCCGCATTTTTCGGGGCGATGTTGGTGACAAAAATTCAGATGATTGCCATAGAGCGGCTTAGTGTTTCCGAAAATCAACGTCGCGATTTTTATTTATATATTGATGAGTTCTCCGATCTGATTACCGATTCTTTTAAAGAGATGATTTCTCAAGAAAATAAACATTATGTAAATTTAATCCTGGCGCATCAGTATCTTGGGCAATTGAGCGAAACAAAGCGGAATTTGAGAATTAAAGATGCAATTTTTAATAACATTGGAACGATTCTCGCTTATAAAGTGAACGCCGAAGACGCTTTATCTTTGTCTAAGGAAGTTGCGCGCCGACGTTTCAATAAAAATAAATTGGCTAATTTAAAGAGATATGAATTGTTTGTTAAAATGGCGGTTAATGGCGCTATTTCCGACCCTATTTTTGCCAGAATATCGGAGTCTTCTCTGAAGCCGGAAGAAAATAAAGATAAGATAATAAAAATTTCGCGAGAACGTTATACAGAACCGCAGGGGTTGGTTGAGCAGAAAATAGGCCGTTGGCTCGGGATCTCCAAAGAGAAGAGGAAGGAGGGGAAAAAGCAAGGAGAGATTAGGGAAATTGAAACAAATAAATATAAGTCGAAGTGCGATAAATGCGGCCTAGAAATTTATGTTCCCTTTATTCCCGATGGAATCAGGCCCGTTTATTGTCGGCAATGCTTAAAGTCATTTAAAGATAAGCAAGAGTAATAGAGTAATAAAGAAATTATATTGCAAATTCAGGTATGAGAAAAATTATTTTGTTTAGCGTTTCGTTGATAGTGGGTGTGTTTTTAACCGTCTGGATTTATCAACACATCGGTCTTAAAGGTGTTTTGTTAAGATTTAGCGATTTGCTTTTGTGGCAGATGGCGGCGCTTTTTATTCTGACTTTTTTTAAAATTATTTTTTGGATAATTCGTTGGCGAATAGTATTAAGGACGATGGGTTTTGGAAATTTGCCTTTTAGAAAATTAGCCGCGGCCAGATTGGGAGAGTTTGCTGTCAGCTATCTTACCCCCGGTATTTATTGGGGCGGCGAAGGCGTTAGGATTTTTGTTTTAAAGAAATTTTTTAATATATCCCTGTCTAAAGGAGTCGTCTCGATTATCCTCGACAGATTGTTTGATATTATCGGTTTTTGCCTTTTTATTTTTATCGGGATTATTATTTTCTTTTTGGAAAGAAATTTGAATGCTGTTTTGTTTTTGGCTATTTTAGTGTCTTTGCCTGTTTTTTTACTTTTTTTTATTTTTAAATTTCCCGGATTGGAGAGAATACTAAATTTTTTAATCAAAATTTTCCGTCTGGAAAAATTGGAATATGTGAGAAGGAACGGAGAAAATTTACGAGGTATCGGCCATAGCGTTACGGTTTTCTTTGAGAGGCCTCTTTCGCAACTCGGTCCGATTATGGTATTTACCGCTTTAAGTTTTTTTGCCAGCGTTTGTCAAGTGATGCTTTTTTTAAGTTTTTTAAGAGAATCTTGTTCATTATTCAGCGGAATGGTAATGAGAATTTTGATGGTGGTTGCCGGATTTGTTCCTCTTCCGGCCAACTTAGGAGTTCTTGAAGGTACGAACACTTTGGTTTTTCAGTGGTTTCATTCTACCGCCGAAACGGGGTTGAGTTTTAGTTTATTGACGAGATTAATTGATTTTAGTTTTGTCATTTTGGGTATTTTAATATTATTTTATTATCTCGGGGGCCATTTATTCAATAAGATAAACGGGAAAAATCATAGCGAACCGGCTTGTAAATAGCGCAAACAAATTATGTTAGATGAAAATAAAAAATACGAATTCGAATCTAGTCGCGTCAGAGAGATTTTTTTAGATTTTTTTAAAAGTAAGAAGCATCAATTGGTTTCGTCTTCTTCTTTGGTTCCGGCCGATCCGACCGTTCTTTTTACTTCAGCCGGAATGCAGCAGTTCATTCCTTATTTAAGTGGCAAGGTTGAACCGCCATATCGTCGAGCTTGTTCGGTTCAGAAATGTTTTCGTACTTCTGATATTGATGAAGTAGGAGATGAGTTTCATCACACTTTTTTTGAGATGTTGGGGAACTGGTCTTTTGGCGATTATTTTAAAAAAGAGGCGATCGCCATGGCCTTGGAATTATTAGTCGATCAATATCATTTAAGAAAAGACAGGTTATGGGTCACGGTTTTTAAAGGAGAGGGAAATATTCCTTCGGACAGCGAGGCAAAGAAATTTTGGCAAGAAAATGGCATTCCTAAGGAAAGAATCAAAGAATTTGGTTCGGAATGTAATTTTTGGGGTCCGGTCGGCTCTTGTGGTCCTTGTGGTCCTTGCTCGGAAATACATTACGACCGAGGAAAAGAGTTTCAGAAAAAAAAATGCACTTTGCCGGGTTGCGGGCCTAATTGTGGTTGCGGCCGCTTTGTGGAAATTTGGAATTTGGTTTTTATGGAATATGACAAAACAGAAAAGGGAGAATACAGAAAGTTGCCGGCACAAAATGTCGATACCGGTGCGGGATTAGAGAGATTGACCTGCGTTTTACAAAATAAAGAATCTGATTATGAAACGGAATTATTCTCGCCGATAATTAAAAAGATTGAGAAGTTATTTTATTGCAATAGCCGCGAAAATACGCAAAACTCCAAGAGTTGTCGAATTATCGCCGATCATCTCAGAGCTGCGGTTTTTTTAATCGCCGACGGGATACTTCCCAGCAAAGAAGATCGCGGTTATGTTTTGCGCCGTATTTTAAGACGCGCTATTCGTCATTCTCGAATTATGGCCGACAGTCAGGTTAAAAATATTTTAAGTCCAATTGCCGACGAAGTAATTGGCATTTACCAAAATATTTATCCGGAACTTATAAAAAAACAAAGTGATATTTTAACTATTATTCAAAAAGAAGAAGAGAAATTTAGCAAAACTCTAAATGAAGGATTAAAAGAATTTAAAAAAGCGACGGACAGAACTTTGCAGTCGGAATCTGAAATTATAGACAAAAGAACAGTTTTTCATTTATATGATACTTATGGATTTCCTTTTGAACTAACGCAGGAATTAGCCGCAGAGAAGAATCTGAAAGTGGTGGAAGAAGATTTTAAAGAAGAATTTAGTCATCATCAAGATGTTTCTCGGGCCGGGGTTAAGAAAAAATTTGGCGGCGTGGGTGAATGGGGAAATCAAGTCGCGCCTCATCATACCGCCACCCATCTTTTGCATCAGGCCTTGCGTCGGATTTTGGGCAATCATGTCCAGCAAGCAGGTTCTGACTTAACTCCAGAAAGATTGAGATTTGATTTTACTCACCCGCAAAAGTTAACCAAAGAAGAATTAAAAAGAGTGGAAGAAGCGGTAAATCTAGCGATAAGTCGAAATTTGGAAGTCAAAATGGAGGAAATGTCTTATGAACAAGCGATAGAATCGGGCGCTTTAGCTTTTTTTAAAGAAAAATATCCTAAAGTGGTCAGGGTTTATTCGGTTGGCGATTTTTCCAAAGAGATTTGCGCCGGTCCTCATGTCAAAAATACTAAGGAAATCGGCAAATTTAAAATAATTAAAGAAGAAGCTAGCGGCGCCGGGGTAAGGAGAATAAAAGCGGTGATAAGTTTAAGAAACTAAAAATGTAAAATGACCAGCCAAAATTTAAGAGATAAAATTAGGATTAAGAATAATTAAGAATTTCTATTGACAAATTAAGATTTAAAAGGATTTTATAACTTGGAATTTTAAGCGCAGTGAGTTTATGGCTTATCAAGTGGAAACAGGACAATTTAGCGGACCGTTTGATTTATTACTTCAGTTAGTTGAAAAAGAAAAATTGGATATTACCGAAATTTCCTTATCAAAGGTAACTGATGAGTTTCTTAAATATCTCGGCGATATTGAGCAATCTCACCCTGATGAATTAGCCGATTTTTTGGATATTGCCGCCAGGTTGGTTTTGCTTAAATCGAAACTTTTAATTCCCGGAGCGGAATCGGAGGAAGAAGAGGAAACCTTAATCGATCAGTTGAAAGTTTACCGCCACTACGCTCTGGCCGCCAAAAAGATCAATCGAATATTCGTTAATTCCGATTACGCATTTGCCAAAAATAAAATTTCTTTAAAAAATATTCCGGAACTTTCTTTGAATATAGAAATAAGTCCGAATCTGCTGAAAAGGGTTTTTAAAAATATCATTTCTGCTGTTACAAATCAGACAAAACTATCTCAAAAAATTATCAGAAGGAAAATTGTTTCTTTAAAAGAAAAAATAGCCGAGTTGCTTAATTTAATTAAGAAACATCGAGAAATTGTTTTTAACCATATTATCAGCCAGAAAAGCAAAGTGGAACAAGGGGTGGCATTTTTGGCAGTTTTGGAATTAATGAAAGAAAGGCGGATAGCGGTTAGCCAGGAGGGTTTATTTAAAGAGATTGTAATTAAAAAATTAATGTAGGTTTTAAATCATGAATTTATGACAACGCCAAAATCAATAGTTGAAAGCTTGCTTTTTATCGCCAATAGGCCTTTGACAAAAGAAGAAGTGAGTAAAATCTCGGGCCGGACAAAAGGAGAAATAGAACGGGTTTTATTGGAATTAGTCGAGGAATATAACAAAAAACAAGGAGGAATTAAAATTATCAACAACGGCGAAGAATTTCAAATGGTTACCGACGCCCAGAGCGCGCCATTCATTCAGGAATTTTTAAAACAAGAGGTTAATAAAGAATTGACGCCGGCTTCGCTGGAAACATTGTCAATTATCGCTTATCGAGGGCCGATTACCAAAAGCGACTTAGAACAAATTAGAGGCGTTAATTGCAGTATTATTTTACGCAATCTTTTAATTAAAGGTTTAATAGTCGAACAATCGCTTTCCGCCTCGGATAATGCTGCCCAGGTTGAGGATGGCGGGAAAGAATCAATGGGGCCTGAAATAAAGGAGGAAATTTATAGCGTTAGTCTGGATTTTATTCGCCATTTAGGCATTAATTCTTTGCAAGAATTGCCTGATTATAAGGAATTAAATCGAGACATTCCTTTGTTGTCTTTAACCGAATAATGGAAGTCGCTTAAAAATCAGGCGATGTATTTGTTGGTTATGGTCTGGGCCCTCGTAGTTGAGGTGATAAAATACAGTTTTTCTGAGTCCGGGATAGAGGTTTTGCCCACTCCAATTTTTCCCCTCGTAGTTCAATGGATAGAATATAAGCTTCCGGAGCTTAGGATACAGGTTCGATTCCTGTCGAGGGGATTGGTGTGGGGGTGAAAGTTTTCTCGCGAGCATTTGGCGTGCCAGAAAATAATGCAACGTTAAACGTTGCATTGAATAATAAATATTCAATTTTATTTATGCGTCAATATTTTACAAAAGCAGAAATTCCGTTTCATATATTTAACCACGGAACGGAGGAACGTAAGATTTTCAACGATTATGCCGAGTATTGCCGTTTTATATTTCTAATGTGGGTATACAGAATAGGGAGTCCCAAGAGGAATATGACCCAAAAGGAAACCATACAAGCAGCTGAAGCAATATTAACCAGCGAAGAGCCGCCTGAAAGTTTTTACAACAGAGAATCATCTCCTTTAACTACTTTTATTACTTGGAATCTCCTTCCAAATCATTTCCATTTCATCTTAATTTCTTTAATAGATGGTGGAATCTCGAAATATATGAATAGGATTGCTAATGCTTATACTAAATATTTTAATGCTCGACATGAAAGACGTGGTCGTTTATTTCAAAATTCTTACCAGTCTATTGGTGTTAAAGATATTAAATATGCGATGGTTTTGTTAAGGTATATTAATTTGAACCATGCGAAGTTGGTCGAACCAAACTGGAAAGAACATCGTCTCCAGGATCGTGTTAAGATAAGACAGTTTACTGATTCATATAAATGGTCAGCTCATTTGGACTATATGGGTAAGCGTCATTCACTTTTAATTGATTATCAGACAGTTTCAGAATTATTCGAGGTAGAATTTGATAAAAATGGTTTTGAGGGTTATGAAGATTTTATTGATAAATGGTTTAAAGATGATTTTGAGGATATTACCAAATATATATTAGAGTAGCAAGGTGCAATAAAGGTGCAACGTTTAACGTTGCATTAGTTGCATATTTATGATTGTATGATTGTTAAAAAAATTTTTGAAAAAATAATTCCTAAGCCGGTTTTTTTGATTTATCACTGGTTCCTGGCATATTTGGCCGGTTTTATTTATGGTTGGCCGAGTAAAAAAATGATTGTGATTGGCGTGACCGGCACTTCAGGCAAATCGACTGTAGTAAATTTGATTGGAAAAGTTTTAGAACAAGCGGGTTTTAAAGTGGGAATCGCCACCACTTTTAATTTTAGAATTGCCGGGCAAGAAACAGTCAACAAAACAAGAATGACTATGCTCGGCCGTTTTGCCCTGCAGAAGTTATTGAAAAAAATGTTTTTGTCCGGTTGCCGATATGCGGTAATAGAAACAAGTTCTCAGGGTATAGTTCAGTCGCGGCATTTAGGTATTAATTACGATGTGGGCGTTTTTACGGGGTTAAGCTTTGAACATCTCGAAGCTCATGGAGGGTTTGAAAAGTATCGGGAAGCGAAACAAAAGCTTTTTCAACATTTAAGCGGAAGTGGGAGAAAGAAGATCGAGGGTAGAATTATTGATAAAGTAATAATCGTTAACGCAGATGACGAAAATAGTAGTTATTTTTTGGATTTTAGAGTTGATAAAAAATATGGCTATACAATAAAAAATTTGGAATCCGAATTTTCTGTTTGCCGGCAGGCAAAAGGAGAATTAAAACAAGACAAAGATTTTAAAATTAAATTTGTTAAAGCGGATAATATACAATTAGGTCCGAACGGTTCGGATTTTACGGTTAAAGGGATAAAATTTAAAATAAACCTTTTGGGAGAATTTAATGTTGCCAACGCTTTAGCGGCTATTGGCGTTGCGTCGTCTCAAGGAGTGGACTTGAATGTTTGTCGAGACGCTTTGTCTCGGGTTGGGGAAATGCCCGGACGCATGGAGATAGTGGTAAAGAATCCTTTTATGGTGATTGTTGATTATGCTCACACGCCGGACCATTTGGAGAAAGTTTATCAAACTTTAAAAAAATTTAGCGAATCTAAATTGATTTGTGTTTTAGGAGCCACTGGTGGGGGAAGAGATAAGTGGAAAAGGCCTGTTCTTGGAAAAATCGCTATGAAGTATGGAGATTATGTCATTATTACCAATGAGGATCCTTATGACGAAAACCCTGAAGAGATTATTGATCAAGTAATCACGGGTATAGAGGATAATTCGGAGATGATTTTTCAAAAACGACTTTTTAAAATCGTTGACCGCGGACAGGCTATTAAAAAGGCTTTAAGTTTGGCTAAAGCGGGAGACGCGGTTATAATCACGGGGAAAGGAGCTGAACAGTGTATTATGATTGCGGGCGGAAAAAGAGTTTTTTGGGATGACAGAGAGGCGGCAAGGAAAGAGTTAAAAAATTTTGTGTAATTTAGCTGTGGATAGAATGTGGAAAACCTATTTTTTGGCTTTATAGAGCCAAAAAATAAAACTTGACATTTAGAGAATATTTGCTATTATAAAATACGGTTATTACAACAATTTTAATCTCTACTATTTTAATCCCAATTAACTTGTATAGAGGCGTAAAATAAATAAAATTGCTAAATCTTATCCCTCTAGGAATTTTTTTTCTGAAGGGGGATTTTGCGTATACTCGGCCAGTTTTGCCCAAAGATCCGATTTTAGGTTCTAAATCAGTGTAAATTTGCGCTAATTTCTTTATTCTGATTTAAAACGTTTAATCCGGCCGAGTAGAATGATTGGGACTTAAGTTTTTTAAAGGCAATATCACTTATGGAGCGCATATTTTTCTCGGATACGTCCTTTAATCTACCCTTGCCCGATTTAACGGAGATTCAAAAATCTTCGTATGCTTGGTTTTTAAAAAGAGGATTAAAAGAGTTGATAAAAGAGTTTTCTCCCGTCGAGGATTTGGTTGGTCGGAATTTTGAGCTGCATTTTTTGAACTGTTATCTGGGCACGCCCAAATTTGACGAGATTACCAGCCGAAATAGGAATTTAACATTTGAAGCACCTTTAAATATAAAGGTGCGTTTAATTAATAAACGGACTGGTAAAAAAGTCGATCAAGATGTTTATTTTGGCGATATTCCTCTAATGACCGAAAGAGGAACTTTTATTATTAATGGGATTGAAAGAGTTGTTATCCAGCAACTTATTAGGTCGCCCGGCGTATTTTTTTCAGCTGAGTCGATCAAGGGGCGACTTTTTTACAGCGCCAAAATTATTCCCGATAGAGGCGCTTGGCTTGAATTTGAAACCGACGCCCATAATGTTATTTGGGCGAGAATTGATCGCCAAAGAAAAACGGCAGTGACGGCTCTTTTGCGAGTTTTCGGCTTAGGATCCGATAAAGAAATTTTGAAAGTTTTTTCGTCTAAAACCGAGATGTCCGCGTCGGCGTCGAAAATTGCCACTGACAAAAAAGAACCCCCGATCCTCGATTATATCAAGGCGACTTTGGAAAAAGATCCTTCCTCTTCTGAAGAAGAAGGATTAATTGAAGTTTACAGAAAAATTAGACCGGGCGATTTAGCCACGGTTGATAATGCTAAGTCGTTAATTTACGCCATGTTTTTCCGTTCTAATCGTTATAGCTTAAGCGGGGTGGGACGGTATAAAATGAATCAACGTTTGGGTTTTAGTCAAAAAATAGACGATAAAGTAATTCGTCGCGAGGATTTAGTCGCCATTATTAATGAATTGGTTCGACTCAATACTGAACAATCTTCTCCGGATGACATAGACCATTTGTCTAATAGGAGAATTAAAGCTGTAGGCGAATTAGTTCAAAATAGAATGCGAGTAGGGATGCTTCGACTTCAACGCATTATCAAGGACAGGATGAGTGTTGTGGAAAACAAGATTTTATCTCCTGGCCAATTGATTAATATTCGGCCGATTGCCGGCGTGGTTAAAGAATTTTTTATGTCCTCTCCGTTGTCGCAGTTTATGGATCAGACAAATTTGCTCTCAGAGTTGGAACATAAAAGAAGATTGACCGTGGTTGGTCCGGGAGGTTTGACGCGCGAAAGGGCTGGTTTTGAAGTTCGCGATGTCCATCGGACTTTTTATGGAAAAATTTGTCCGATTGCCACGCCAGAAGGTCCAAATGTTGGGCTGGTTGGACATCTTTCTTGTTACGCCCGCCTTAATGAATATGGGTTTATTGAAACTCCTTATAGAGAAATAAAAAATAAAAAATTAACCGGAAAAATTGTTTATTTGACCGCTTATGAAGAGGATCAGCATATTTTAGCTCCCTTTTCCGTTCAAATTGACAAAAAGGGAAAAATTTTAGAAAACAAGGTAGAGGCGAGGATTTATGGTCGGCCGGGATTTTGTCGGGCGGAGGAAGTGGAATTTATCGACGTAGCGGCCAATCAAATCGTCAGTATCGCCACTTCTCTGATACCGTTTTTAGAGCATGATGACGGAGTTAGGGCTTTGATGGGAACTAATATGCAGAGACAGGCCGTTCCTTTAATTAAACCTCACTCGCCAATTGTTGGTACTGGCGTTGAAAGCAGGGTGGCGTGGGATAGCGGTCATTTGATTATCGCTCCCGAAAGTGGCCGGGTTAAAGAGGTTGATGCCAGTCATGTTTCCGTTGTTTTTAATTCGGGCAAAACAGAAATTTACTATCTTAATAAGTATCAGCGTTCAAATTTTGATACTTGTTTTAATCAACGTCCGGCGATAGCTAAAAATCAGAAATTCAGAGCCGGTGATATTCTAGCCCAGGATTCTTCAATTGAAGATGGAGAATTGGCTTTGGGACAGAATATTTTAGTGGCTTTTATGGCCTGGGAGGGGGGAAATTATGAAGACGCGATTTTGATTTCATCGCGAGTGGTTCAAAATGATGAATTTACTTCTATTCATATAGATGAACACGCGGTTGATATTCGGGAAACAAAATTCGGACCGGAAATGACCACTTGCGATATACCTAATGTCAGTGAAGAGAAATTGAGAAATTTGGATGAAGAGGGAATAATTAGAATCGGCGCCGAGGTTAAGTCAGGCGATATTTTAGTGGGGAAAATTACTCCTCGAGGCGAAGCTGAATTGACCGCTGAGGAAAAACTTTTACGGGCGATTTTTGGGGAAAAGGCCCGCGATGTGCGGGATTCTTCTCTTTATCTTGAACATGGGGAGCATGGCAAGGTGATTGGTATAAAAGTATTTTCTCGAGAGAAAGGAGATAAATTGCCGCCAGGCGTTATTAAATCAATTCATGTTTTGGTTGCGGATATGCGGAAAATTCAGGTAGGCGATAAAGTAGCCGGCCGGCATGGAAATAAAGGAGTTATTTCCATGATAATCCCCCAAGAAGATATGCCGTATTTGGAGGATGGGACACCGGTTGATATTATTCTCAATCCTTTGGGAGTCGTTTCAAGAATGAATTTGGGACAGATTTTGGAAACACATTTGGGTTTAGCGGCTAAGAAGTTGGGCTATAAAGTGGCAACGCCGGTTTTAAATGGAATAAACGAAGAAAAAATCAAACAAGAATTAGTTAGAGCGGGTTTTTCTTCAACCGGTAAGGTTGCTCTTTACGACGGACGGAGTAGCGAGCCATTCATCGAGCCCGTTACTGTCGGTTATATTTATGTGATTAAACTTAATCATTTAGTTGAAGATAAAATCCATCAGCGTTCCATTGGCCCGTATTCTCTAATTACTCAACAACCATTGGGTGGCAAGGCCCAGTTTGGCGGTCAGAGATTTGGCGAGATGGAAGTGTGGGCACTGGAAGGATATGGCGCCGCTTACACGCTACAGGAAATGCTGACGATTAAATCAGATGACGTTATTGGGCGAAGTAAGGCGTATGAGTCGATAATTAAAGGGGAAGCGGTTAAAGAGATTAATATTCCTGAATCGTTTAGCGTTTTAGTTCGCGAACTTAAAGGTTTGTGTTTAAATGTTGAAATGACAAAGGAGGGGAAGAAAGTGGAATTATAAAAAGATTATGCCTACGCCATCGACAATTTTTACTTTGACTTTGCCTAGCGGCGAAAAACGTCGTCGGTCTTTGGATTTCGACACTATTAAATTACGTTTGGCGCCGCCGGAGGAGATATTGAAATGGTCGCATGGAGAAGTAACCAAGCCGGAAACGATTAATTACCGAAGTCGGAAGCCGGAAAGAGATGGGTTATTTTGCGAAAAGATTTTTGGTCCGGTTAGAGATTGGCAATGCGCTTGCGGTAAATATAAAAAACTTCGCTATCGAGGAATTACTTGCGATCGTTGCGGCGTGGAGGTGACAAGAAGTTTAGTGAGACGCGAGAGAATGGGGCATATTACTTTGGCTGCGCCGGTGGCTCATATTTGGTTTTTGCGAAGCGTACCCTCAAAAGTCGGTTTACTTTTAGATTTATCTGTTCAATCTTTGGAAAAAGTGGTTTATTTCGCCAATTTTATTATTACCGAAGTTAATGAGGAATTTAAAAAAGAGGCGCTCCAAAATTTGGAGAAAGAGCTTAAACAAATCCGTCATAATTTTTCAGTTAAGGGAGCTGATAAAGAGTTAGAAAAAAATAAGGAAAGCACTTCAAAAGAAGGCGATTTAAAAAGTCAAGAATTGATGGAAAATTATCATAAAGTGCGGCAGGAAATTATGGATTTGAAGCCGAAAAAGCTTTTGACGGAATTGCAATATCGGGATCTTTCTTTGAAATATGGTCATATTTTTGAAGCTGATATCGGAGCCGAAGCAGTTCTAAAACTCCTTCAAAATATCAATCTAGTTGAATTGACTCGAGATTTGGAAAAAGAAAAAAATGAGACGGACAACCCGATGAAGAAAAAAAAGATAGTTCAGAGATTAAAATATGTTCGTAATTTTATGGTTAATAAAATTAAGCCCGAATACATGATTTTAAAGATAGTACCGGTTATCCCGCCAGATCTTCGTCCTTTAGTTCCTTTAGACGGCGGACGGTTTGCTTCATCGGATTTAAATGATTTATACCGCCGCGTGATTAATCGCAATAATCGTTTAAAACGCCTTTATGAATTACATGCGCCGGAGGTGATTTTGCGCAATGAAAAAAGGATGCTTCAGGAAGCGGTCGACGCTTTATTAGACAACGAAATGAGATCGGGAAAAACTACCATTGCTTCCACTGGTCAGCGTCGCTCGTTAAAGTCTTTAGCCGATATTTTAAAAGGAAAACAGGGTCGTTTTCGTCAAAATTTACTTGGTAAAAGAGTCGATTATTCTGGTCGTTCAGTAATCGTGGTTGGCCCCCGCCTTAAACTTCATCAGTGCGGCTTGCCCAAAATTATGGCTCTTGAATTATTTAAGCCGTTTATTGCCGCTAAACTTATTGAAAGAGGCTTTACTCATAATATTAAAAGCGCCAATCGATTGATTGAAAGTGGGACGGATGATGTTTGGGCTATTTTGGAAGAAATCACTAAAAATACTTATGTTTTGCTTAACCGCGCCCCAACACTTCATCGTTTAGGCGTTCAAGCGTTCCAGCCAGTCTTAATAGAAGGTAAGGCAATTCAGATTCATCCTTTGGTTTGTGCCGCTTTTAATGCGGATTTTGACGGCGACCAAATGGCGGTTCATTTGCCGATCACTGCGAAGGCGCAACAAGAAGCAAAAGAAATTATCCTTTCCACAAAAAATCTTTTAAAACCGGCCACTGGCGAACCGATCGTAACGCCGACTAAGGATATGATTTGGGGCGCTTATTATATGACTTCAATTGAAGACGAGACCGATAATAAGTCGAAAATGTTGACTTTCGGGAGCGTCGGCGAATCGATTTTAGCTTACCAGCTTGGGAAAATAAGTCTGCAAAAACGAATTAAAGTCAGAATAAATGGCGAGGTTAAGCAAGTAAGTGTCGGTAGGGTTATTTTTAACTCGATTTTGCCCCCGGATATTTATTCTTTGGATACTATAGTCAATAAAAGCAAATTAAACGAGATTATCGTCAATATTATAGAGAAATATGGGACGGATAAAGCGGTCGAATCTTTGGACCTTTTAAAAGAAACCACTCTTTCGTATTTGACTCATTCCGGGCTTTCCTGGGGAATGGACGACCTGCCGAGTTTACCGGAAAAAAGTCAAATTCTTCAGCAAGCGGAGAAAGATATTGACCAAATTCGTTCCCAATACGAGATGGGTTTATTGTCCGAACAAGAACGCTATTTAAAGAGTATCGAGGTTTGGATCGCGGCCAAGGATAAAATTACGGAAATGGTCAAAAAAAATCAACCGGCTTCCAATTCGGTTTTTTCTATGGTTGAATCGGGGGCTAGAGGTTCATGGATGCAACTTACCCAGATGTTCGGAATGAGAGGAATTGTTTCTTCGCCGACCGGGCGTTTAATTGAATTGCCCATTAAATCTTCGTTTAAAGAAGGATTTAACGTTTTGGAATTTTTTATTTCCACCCACGGTTCTCGAAAAGGCGTTTCCGACACGGCCTTAAGAACGGCGAGCGCGGGATATTTAACTAGAAGAATAGTCGATGTTTGTCAGGATGTGATTATCACTGAAAAGGATTGTCATGATACTCAGGGCATCAAAGTAACGCGCGAAGATAATCGGGAAATAGGAGAGGGTTGGCGAAAAAGATTGTTTGGTCGAGTGGCCGCCCAACCGATTAGAAACCCTAAAACAAAAAAAATTATTGTTAAAGCCGATGAAATTATTAGCCAGGGAAAAGCTAAAGAAATAGAGGCGGCCGACCCAGAGGAAGTTTTTATTCGTTCGGTTTTGACTTGTCAGTCGGTAAGGGGAGTGTGTTCGCAGTGTTATGGTTACGATTTGGGATATAATCAACCGGTAAAAGTCGGCGCTCCGGTTGGAATTATCGCCGCTCAAAGCATTGGCGAACCGGGGACGCAGCTTACTTTAAGAACGTTCCATACCGGCGGTGTGGCCGGCCATGATATTACTCAGGGTTTGCCTAGGGTTCAAGAGCTTTTTGAAGTTCGCCCCATTAAAAGAAAAGCCGTTTTGGCGTTGGATGACGGAGTGATTAAAATTATTCGGGAACCGGGCCAACAGAAATTGATAGTCAAATATAGTCGTAATAATCGTAATCCCGCCTCCTTTAAAAAGACTGCTCGTACTTCCAAAAAGATTGACTCCGGGAATGAAGAAGAATATGATATAACGGGTTATTCCGTTTGGGTCAAGGATGGAGAAAAAGTAGTTAAAGGACAACGCTTAACAGATGGAAGTTTGGATTTACATGAGCTTTATGAACTAAGAGGCAGAAGAGAAGTGGAGAAATATATTCTTAAAGAGATTCAATATATTTATTCCTCTCAAGGGCAGAGATTGAATGATAAGCATGTGGAAGTGGTCATTCGGCAGATGTTTTCGCGATATTTGGTCGAAGACGCCGGTGATACCGACCTCTTACCCGGAGAGGTGATTCCTAGATCATATTTATTGGAAGTTAATAAACTGGCCGAAAAAAGGGGTAAAAAATCGGCTGAAGCTAAAGAATTATTGCTGGGCGTGACTAGGGTTTCCCTTTCGATTGATAGTTGGTTGTCAGCGGCTTCATTTCAGGAAACTTCAAGAATATTGGTTAATACGGCAGTCAGCGGTAGAGCGGATCATTTGCGGGGATTAAAAGAGAATGTTATTGTTGGTCGTCTTATTCCGGCGGGAACGGGGTATGCCACAGTTTTACCGCGAAAATCCCAATAAACAAATATAATTGAGATTTAAACAGTTGAAGAATGCGTTTTTTTGAAATTCGTTTTTATGGTTCGTTATTTGGATTTTGAGGTGAAATATTATTATGTCCAAAGTGAAATCTCATAAAAATGAGAGGAAAAAGAGGTCTATTTTTTTTAGTTTTTCACCACTCCAACAACAGATATTCGCCATTATCTTTATTACGGCCGCTATTGTTCTGATTTTGGGGCTTTTTAATTTAGCGGGTATTATCGGCGAATTTTTAGTTTTGGGATTGGAGATTCTTTTTGGCGCTGCTAAATGGTTTGTTCCCATTGTTTTGTTGATTGCCGGCTTGCTAAGTCTTAATTATTATAAGTTTAAAGAAGGGGATTTAAGAATTAGATTTAGAAGCAGGTTTTTAGGGCTGGTTTTGTTAGTGGCGGTTTTAGCGGGCGTATTGCATATTTATTTTGTTGATGATAAATCGGCTTTGCAAAATTTTCAAGGCGGCGGATATATTGGGTATGGTTTAAGTTATATTGTAGTTGGAACATTCGGGTTTTGGGCTAGTTGGGTGGTTTTTGCCGGCATTTTCGCTGTTTTAATGGTCATTGTTTTTGGCGATTTAATCAAAGCGCGGCAGGGTAAAAGCGATGAAGAAGTATTAACCGAAGAAAATTCGTTCCGCCGAATCCTAAAAAGGATTTTGTTAATTTTCAAAAAAAAGAAGAAAATGGTTATTCAGTCGGAGGTGATTGAAACGGCCGAAAAAACAAGAGAATCGGAATCTATTTTCACTAGAATTAAGATTAAAAAAGAAAAGAAAGGCGAAGAAAAGGAATTTTTAACCGCCCCTCCCAAAGTTTATCAGAGAGTTAATCTTCCTTTTAATCTTTTGGAACAAACCTCAACCAAGCCTAACGCCGGCGACATTAGAGAAAATAAAGAGATAATAAAAAAAACTTTGGAGAGTTTTTCTATTCCGGTAGAAATGGGGGAGGTTAAAGTGGGTCCAACGGTTACTCAATATACGTTAAAGCCGGCCGAGGGGATAAAATTATCTCAGATTACCGCCCTTCACAATGATTTGGCTATGGCTTTAGCTGCTCATCCTATTCGTATTGAGGCTCCTATTCCGGGACAATCTCTTGTGGGTATTGAAGTTCCCAATCAAAAAGTGGCGATTATCAGATTAAGGGAAATTTTGGATAGCGAGGTTTTTAAGAAAAGAAAGTCGAATCTAACTCTCGCTTTGGGACGGGATGTCTCGGGTAATATTTGGTTGGCTGATTTAGGGAAAATGCCTCATTTATTGGTGGCCGGGGCTACAGGTTCGGGAAAAACTATATTTTTAAATTCGGTCATTATCAGTTTGGTTTATCAAAATTTCGCCGACGAATTGCGTTTTATTCTTGTCGACCCCAAAAAAGTCGAATTGACTCTTTATAATAATTTGGCGCATTTATTGACTCCGGTGATTACTGAGGTGGATAAAACAATCAATGCTTTAAAATGGGCTATTACCGAAATGGAGCGTCGTTTTGAGATTATGTCCGAAGCCAAAAAAAGAGATATCAGCGCTTATAACCAAGCGAATCCCGATAAAAAATTGTCTTATATTGTCATTATTGTCGATGAATTGGCTGATTTAATGATGACCGCGCCTCATGAGGTCGAGGGTTGTATTATCAGGTTAACTCAAATGGCCAGAGCGACGGGCATCCACTTGGTAATGGCGACTCAAAGGCCGTCAGTGGATATTATTACCGGACTGATTAAGGCCAATATTACTTCGAGGGTGGCTTTTTCCGTGGCTTCGGCGGTTGATTCGAGAACTATTCTGGATTTTGCCGGCGCAGAGAAACTCTTGGGGAGGGGAGATATGCTTTTCATTTCGCCGGAAATTTCCAAACCGAGAAGGCTCCAAGGCGCTTATGTTTCCGACGAAGAAGTCGGGAGATTAACAGAGTATTTAGCTCAAGGGGCGGAATACAATTTTAATCAAGAAATTATCGAGCCTCAGTCGTCGATGATTATGGGATCCAAGGGGGAGTTAAAAGAGGATGAAATGCTGCCTCAGGCTCGCGAGGTGATTCTTCAAATTGGCAAAGCGTCAGCTTCGTTGCTTCAGCGGAGATTGCGGATTGGCTATGCTCGAGCCGCTCGCTTATTGGATTTATTAGAGGAAGAGGGGACGATTGGTCCGGCGGACGGCGCCAAGCCAAGAGAAGTATATACTCAATCTTCTTCTGACGAAGAATATTGATAATATAAAATATAAAAAACAAAAAACAAAAAATACGGACGTAAAAACGTAAGAACTTTATGAAATGGGAAGGCAGCGAGAAGGTAATCATCTCAATAAAAAATATTTTATAGTTTTTTATTTGTGTTTTTTATTTTTTATATTTTATTTTTGATTTTTAATTATGCCCTTTACCCGTCGCGCAATCAAAAGTAATACTCTTGGCGATATTTTAAAACAAACTCGTCTCAACCGAGGTTTGAAATTAAAAGACGTTGAAAAAAAAACGGATATTTCCGTCAAATGTTTGGAGTTTTTAGAAGCTGATGATTTTCATAAGTTTTCGAGCCCGGTTCATATTCGCGGCTCGCTTCTTCTTTATGCGGATTTTTTAGGTCTTGATTCCCGGGAGATTGCCAGCCGTTTCGAACGGGAATTCGCTCAAGTTTTAGCCCCGAGTCGTTTTACCGCAATTCATCAATCTTCTAAAAAAAATTTAAAACCCCGTTTTATTCAAAAATTCAGCGCTAAAGCGATTCCTTTAGCGGCGATTACTTTCTTGATTTTATCTTATTTGGGGTTTAATATAATGAGGGTTTTGTCCGTTCCGGAGATTGAGATAATTAGTCCTTTAGACGACTTGGTAACTAATGATTCGTCCTTGGTGGTTGAGGGTATGACCGAAGAGGGAATAGACATTTATATTAATAAGCAGCTCGTGGACCAAATAAACGGTCATTTTAAAGAGAAAATTGAACTTCTGTCCGGACTGAATATTATTGAAATTTCAGGTAAAAAAAAATATTCAAAAGAAAGGGTTATTTATAGGCGGGTAGTCATGACGGAAAACAGGGAAGGAAATTCAGAATAAAAAATAAAAGTTTTTGAAAAGATAAAATTAATCAAAATAATAAATATTTTTTAATTATATGGTTAAAAAACAAGAGAAAAATGGTTCAGCGTCTAAATCTACTGTTGACGAAAATAAAAATGGTCGTCAAAAGGCGGCTCAGATGGCTGTTGAGCAAATTAAGTCAAGATTCGGGGAAGGGAGTATTATGAAATTAAAAGAAGCGAAGAAAATGGTTGTGGACGTAATCCCTACGGGTTGTTTTTCTTTAGATTTAGCTTTAGGCGTCGGGGGTGTGCCGCGGGGCAGGATTATCGAAATTTTTGGACAGGAAATGACGGGAAAGTCGACTTTGGCTCTTCATATTATTGCTCAAACCCAGAAAAAAGGCGGTACGGCGGCTTATATTGACGCGGAACACGCTTTGGATCCCGAATATGCCAAGAAAATTGGCGTAAAAATTGATGATTTATTGATTTCTCAACCTTCTTGTGGAGAAGAAGCGTTGGAGATAGTGGAAACCTTGGTTCGTTCCAATGGCGTGGACGTGATTGTAGTCGATTCAGTTGCCGCCTTAACGCCGCAGAAGGAAATTGAGGGAGAAATGGGGGATTCGCAAATGGGTCTTCAAGCGCGCTTGATGTCGCAAGCTCTGCGGAAACTGACTGGTATTATCAGTAAAACTAAAACTGCGGTTATATTTATTAATCAGGTTCGGATGAAAATTGGCGTTTTTTTCGGCAATCCGGAAACGACAACCGGAGGATTGGCGTTGAAATTTTATTCTTCGGTCAGGGTCGAGCTTAGGCGTTCGGCTCAAATTAAAAAAGGGGAGCAAATAGTCGGAAATAGAGTCAAAGCTAAAGTGGTTAAAAATAAAGTGGCGCCGCCGTTCAGGGTTTGCGAGTTTGAGATCATGTACGATGAAGGGATATCTTGGGCTGGCGATTTATTAAGTCTTGGGGCTAAATATGGTTTGATTAAAAAAGCGGGCAATACCCTGAATTATGGAGAAAATAAATTGGGAGTCGGTTGGGAAAACGCCAAGAAATTTTTAACAGATAATGAAAAAGTGGCGCGAGATTTAAAAAGGGATATTTTAAAAATGGCCGAAGAAACGGAGAATAAAGTATAACGATAAATCATAGAGCTAAATAAAAAAACCCTCTTTTAAAGGGGATTTTTTTATTTTAATAAATTGGTTTTTTTATTGGTAAGCCCGCTGTTGAAGCAAATTAGTTTTTAGCGGTTTTTTCTGGCGGCGAAGTTAAAAGCGTAAAAATAATTATGCCAAAGTTGGTTGGAAGAACCGTATTGGTTGTCGCCGAAAAAATAATCAACTAAAACTTCGCGCAATCTGACGATTTCTTTTAATTTTGATTTATTTTTTATATCTTCAATGGTTAAATCAAGGAGTTCCAGTGCCCGTTCAAAAGCTTTTTGGCTGTATTTTTTATCTCCCCCCCTTTCCCATGACATTGTTCTTTCCACTTCACTGCCGACGTTAGCCATCTGTTCCATAAAATTCAATTTGAACCAGCGGCCATTGGCTAGACTTTGATGTTGGTACTTTGGTTTATTGTTCTCCATATTGATTTTAATGAAGAAGCAATTTATTGACGATATTTTTAATTTTTTCTTTGATTTTTGGATTTTCTATTCCGCGGCTACGATTTCCCTGCGAAGGTCGCAAATTTATCATCGAATCAAATTCAATCCAGGAATCGTCTGATTTTTCCGGATAGATATTTATTCCCCATAAATCTTGTTGTTTAGAACCGCTTTGCAAAAGTGTTTCTTCTTCATCAGAATGTAATTCAGCGTCAATCGCCATAACTTCTTTTTCTACATCCACTACGGCTTTTACTAGGTTGCCGAATGTGTTTTTTGCCATTTTTTTTAGCTCGTTGATTGAAATATTGTCTCTGATAATTTTCATTATTCTTTTATTTTTATATTTTTATATTCCCAATTACCAAGTACTCAATTACCCAATTTACGCCGTTTTTTCCTTGCTAAGATATTCCGCACTAAAGGCGTAGAGAACGCCGATGATCAAGCCAAGAATTCCGGCAATGGCGACATTTTGTTTTCTTTTGGGACTGATTCTCGTCTCCGGCGGGGTAGCGGGGACCTCTATCTCTGTTGCCTTAGTTTGATAAGCTTTTTCATATTCTTTTTCCTGGAGTTGTTGGTCTAAAGAAATTAATTGCTGTTCAAGGTTTCTAATTTCATTTTCAAGGGCGATTATTTGTCTCTCTTTTGATTCTTTTTGATTTTTAACACTAGCTAAAAGGTTGATATAACTTTCAGTAATTCTACCCTGGCCCTCTGATTGAATATCGCCTCTTTTGGCAATCTCTTTTTCATATTGTTGAATATCTTGTTCTAAGCGTTTAATTTCTTCTTTTGTTTTGGGAATATCAACCGTTTTTATTTGCCCTATATCCGTTTGTGTTTTTTCTTTATTTTTATTAATGCCTTCTATCTCCGCTTCAAACATTTTTTCCGCTTCAGCAAATAATTTTTCGTGCCGGTTGAGCAGGATTTGAGTAACAACGTTGGAAACCTTCACGGCCTTTTCCGGAGTTTCCGCCCAGCCTTTTATTTCAATGAATTTATTGGTGGCATTGTCGTTTTTTTCAATTTTAAATTTTTTTGCCACGCTTTCAAAATTGATATTTTTCGGCAAACCGAGTTTTTCGTGAATTTCTTTTAACACTGTTTTTCTTTCAAAAATCGTTTTGATATCAGCGATATTTTCAATTATTTCGTTCTTTGTTTTGCCGACTTCCACTAGATTGGTTGCTTCGAAAGTTTGCGGTATAACTAAACTGATTAACGCCGCGACAATGGCAGTAATTAAAAAAATCGCCAAAACCGCCCATTTTCTTTTAAGTAGGACATTAATGTAGTCCTGTAAATCTATTTCGTCCTCTTCGTGACGATGAGAAACCTTGTAGCGCTCTTCATGTTTTTCCGATTCATTTTTGAGTCGGTTTTGGTCAAGATGAATATTGTAATTTTCCATAAATTTTATTTTTTTACTTTTTATATGTTTATTACAGTCTTGCAGGTTTCACCTGTATTTGTCTATATTTGTCTATTTTTTTAAATAAATGACGAGAGGGTCAATTGGGGCTGGTCGTTGAGGATTTATTTCGCCGAATTTTTTAATAAAGTGTGGTTAAAAGTCGGAACGATTTCTTCAAATGCTTTAATTATATCATTTTTATTCATTTTTACAAGAATTTGTTTTAATTTTTCCAAACTGTTAAGCAGTTTTGATTCGTCAGTATCGGCCAGTTTAACGATAAATATTTTTTCGTGTTTGGTAGGTATTTCCCCTTTGGCTGTGATCTCTTCGAAAAGTTTTTCGCCTGGCCTGATGCCGGTAAAAACAATCGGAATGTCGACATCCGGACGCAGTCCAGCTAATTTGATCATTTCTCGCGCCAAATCGACAATTTTGACAGGCTGTCCCATATCTAAAATAAAAACTTCGCCGCCTTGCCCGAGAGCCCCGGCTTGCATTACTAACAGACATGATTCGTCGGTAAGCATAAAATATCTTTTCATCTCCGGGTGAGTAATTTCAATGGGTCCTCCTTTTTTGATTTGTTTTTCAAAAATCGGCACGACGCTGCCTTGCGAGCCAAGAACATTGCCGAATCTCACGGCGCAAAATTTAGTGATGTTTTGTTTATTTAGCCAGACGCAGATCATCTCGCAGATTCTTTTACTCGCGCCCATAACTGAGGTCGGGTTAATGGCTTTATCAGTAGAAATCATCACGAATTTTTCTACCCTGTTTTCAACGGATAGTCGACCGAGATTTAAGGTGCCAAAAACATTGACCTTAATTGCTTCTTCCGGGCTTTCTTCCATCATCGGCACGTGTTTGTAGGCGGCGGCGTGAAAAACCACTTGCGGCTGATAAAAACCGAATATGTGCCGCATTTTATTTTCATCGCAAATGTCAGCTAAAACGAAAATTTTTTTTATTTCGGGAAATAAACGGTCTAATTCTCGATGCAAATAAAAAGTGGCGGTTTCTCGGTTGTCCACGGCGACCAATTTCTTGGGATGAAATTTTAAAATTTGTTCGCAAAGCACCGAGCCGATTGAACCGGCGGCTCCGGTTACCAAAACGGTTTTATCGGCAATATAGTTTTCGATTTCCTTGGTATCGATTTTGATTTGTTTTCGGCCAAGTAGGTCGGCAACGGAAACTTCTCTTAAATGATTTAAACTGATTTTTTCCGCCAAAATTTCCGCGGTTGAGGGAATAATTTTTATTTTTTGTATTCCCGATTGACGGGCCAAATCGACGGTTTCTTTGATGATTTGAGGCGAAACCGAAGACAAAGCGATAATTATTTCTTCAATCTTGTATTTTTCAATTATTCTCGGGATGTTTTTTATTTTCCCCAGGACTCTGATACCGTGAATTAAAATTCCTTGTTTTGCCGGTTCTTCGTCGATAAAACCGACAAGAGAATAAAGAGAGTCGGGAGAAGAGAGAATATGTCTGG